>JBCKXH010000263.1:0-2021 GCA_038921555.1 Paracoccaceae bacterium | reverse complement strand
TCGATCCGATGGTGCCGGATGCGGCCTTCGGGCGGGTGCTGGCCGAGATCGCAGCCCGGCTCGGCAACCGCGATGTCATCGCCCTTGACGGCAAGGCGCTGCGTGGTGCCCTGCCGTCAAGGGGCAGAGCGCGCGGACCCGGATGATGGTCTCGGCCTATGCCACGCGTCTGCGCCTGACGCTGGCCACGGTGGCCGCCGACCCGGGTGGCGAACTGGAGGCGGCGCTCGAAGTGCTGGGCCTGATCGCGCTCAAGGGCAAGGTCGTGACGGCTGACGCGCTGCACTGCAATCGCCGTACGGTTGCAGCGATCACGTAAGGCGCGGTGGCGATTATTGCCTAGCGGTGATGGCCAACCAGGACTCCTTGCTGTCCGATGCCCGATCCTGTTTCGGCAAGCTGTCGCCAAGCCACTCGACCGCGCGTCGGGAGGAGAAAGGGCATGGCCGCAAGGAGACCTGGACCGGCACGGTGATTTCCGCCAAGGGCTTGGCCGAACACCATAATTTCCCCGGCTTGAAGGCTTTCGGCCGCATCGAGTACCGCCGCGATGTCGATGGCACCGCGCAGACCGAGACCCGCCATTTTGCGCTGTCCTAGATGCCTGCCTGGATGCCCGCGCCCGAGGTTTTCATGGCCACCGTCCGCGCCCATTGGGAGACCCGGAACGCCCTGCACTGGCCGCTTGACGTCTCGTTCCGCGAGGACGCCTGCCCCGCAACCGCAAGGATAACGGCCCCGCCAACATCGCCATCCTGCGCCGCCGCGCCGCAGGCGTCGCCCGCCGAGACACATCCAAGGGGTCGCTCTGGATCAAACTGAAACGGGCGGGGTGGAGTGATGCGTTACTTCTCAGCCTTCTCAGACAGTTAACCAGAACTTAAGCAAAACGCGATTGCCCTGTATTCTGTATCGGTGGGTCGAACCTACCACTTCTGTCGTTCGCGCGGTTCAGACGAACGATGCTGCTGCCCTGCCAATGAGAAGTTCTTCTTGCAATCGAAGCGCAAATTTCATACGCTCCGGCAGTTCGTTTGAATTTCGGTGATGTATATCGGTAGTCGTGTCGCTCTCTACTAAGGAGATGGCCATGCTAAAGACGATCGCATTGGTGTTGATCGCATCCAACTTGTTCGCCGGAATACTTTATGCCGAGGAACCACCCGTTGAGCCATCTTCGATTGGGACGTTTTTGGTTGACGTAAATGGCGACAAACTGAGTGATATATTGTTTCAAGGGCTCAACAACGAGTTCTGGCTGTCGCTCTTGACGGGATCGGGCTTCGAAGGGCCGCGAAGCGTTCTCAAGCATGGCGGTGCTTTCAACCCGTTCGGTGCACATGTCTCTGACGTGAACGGTGACGGCAAGGCCGACATCATCTTCCAGGGGCTCGATAATCAATTCTGGCTGTCGCTCTCGACGGGATCGGGCTTCGAGGGGCCACAAAGCGTTCTCAAGCATAGCGGTCTTTTTAACGTTAATTCACCTGCCGCAAAGAGCGGAAACATCACAGTGCAGGGCCAACGCTGTCAAAAAGACTGCGATCGCTCGTGCATGGTAAGTGCATTTGGCATTAGCGGTGTAGAGCCGTTCTGCAAATCTCAATGCGAGATCGAAAAGGAAATTTGCAACAGTGCGCAGATCGACATCGCCAAAATACTACCTCCGAGTCCTAAAGAAGCTTTGGAAAAAATCGCCAATCAAATCTGCGCAGCTGGTTTCGAAACGATTTCCAAGTATGTTATCACCTCTTGTCCGACTAATCCGGCAGGCTCTGAACGGAAAATTGACGCAGCGAAAGCGCTCCTCGTCGAAAGTGGAATATTGTCTGCAAGCGCGTTTGACAATGTCCACGTTCAGTATTGTCCCTTGGCCCAGGCCGAAGACATTACGCCGGACCGCGGCATTGTGTATATTGACGATAGTTATTCGCAAAAAGGCGCGTTGGGAGCGGTATTAATTCTGTCTCATGAAATGACCCATGTGAAGCAGTATAGAGAAATGGGCACGGATAATTTTA
>JBCKXH010000262.1:0-2030 GCA_038921555.1 Paracoccaceae bacterium | reverse complement strand
GGAAAAATGATGATGCACGGCATGGGAGGGGGCATCGGCGCAACCATGATCATGGGCTGGCCATTGGCAGATTGGGCCACGATCATGCTCCTGCTGATCGTGTCGATCATGGTCGCCGCATTTTTGAGCGCCATTCTGACCTTTTTGAAACCCCGGCCGGAGCAGACGCATTGGAGCCGCGACCAGAAAGAAACACCACCGCCCCGGCCGGAGGTGCCGTCGAAATGAACCGCGGAATCGTCTTGCTGGCACTGCTCCTTTCTTCCTTCGTCTTCGCCAATAGCGGCGCAGGCGGGATGGACTCCGTTGCGGGACGGATGGTGCGCGCCGGGGGTGCAGTCGTTCTGACCGAGAGCCGGCAAGACAGATGCCAGATGGCGGCGTCTTGTTCGGCATCCTGCATTCTGTGTGCTGCCTTTTTGCTCACCGAAACCACCAGCCTTGCTGAAACCAGTGCTGGAGGGGCTGACTTGCCCCGTGCACTGGCGACGCGAACCGTGTCCGAAATTCTGTATCGACCACCCAAGTCTGATGGGCTGACCCTTAACTTCCTGTGACAAGCAACTTCAAAACAAAGGAACGCAAGATGCGTAAAACGACAATTGCTGCAACACTTTCGATCATCCTGCTGGGTGCAGCGGGCACCGCATTTGCGGCGCATACCGACAATCCGACCGCCGAGGGCATGGCCAAATTGGCGGGCATGGGCATGATGCCGATGATGATGGGAATGATGCCCATGGCGGGGATGCCCATGGACGGGCAGCCCATGGCGGGGATGCCCATGGACGGGGCAGCCCATGGCGGGGATGGCAGACACTGCGGCCGCACCCCTCGCGGTTCTGACAGGTCTCGAAGCGAAGCTGGATCTTCTGATCAGCAGCATCGACAGCCTCACCGCACGGATCGAAAAGCTGGAAGCTCCAGCGGCCAACTAGCCTGAACTGCCACCAGGCGGGCGTTTCGGCGCCCGCCCGCTCTGGTCTACCACGTCATAGCCTGTGCATTTGCAGGGAATTCCCCACCCCGAATGTCGCCCAACCACAGGAGCATGAAGTGAAGAGCATTCCAGTCGCGGCCATTGCCGTCGTTGTCCTTTGGATCGGGCTTTCATCGTTCTGGATGGCCGGAACCGGCGCGTCACAAACTGTCGCATCGGCATCGGAACCCCAAGCGGGCCGGCAGGCGCCACAGTCCTGTGCGATGATGACGTCGATGCGCGGCGGAGCCGATGATGGGAACATGGCAATGATGCCGGGCAGCGGCTCGTCTTCACCGCCGCAGGGCATGATGCAAGGGTCGGACGCAAGCATCGCTGGGGGGACAAGCCTCCCTTCTGCTACGCAAGGCATCATGACCGAACCCGTCGCCCCAATGCTCGGGTTGCAATATCTGTCTCCGACGCCCCCGGCTGCCGCTGATGTCATGGCACGGTTGCAGGCGCTCGAATACCGGCTGACCGCCGCCCTGGATCGTCTTGAGTCGACCGGCAGTATCAACCTTGCACCCAATGCCACGCCCGGCGTTGACAGTCAGGGCAGCATTCAGCCGAGCGCATCCTGGATTTCACAGCTTTTGTCGGTTTTTGCATCCGGACCCGTCATCGGCTTTCTGCTGCTCTTGCTCCTTGTTCTGGCCGCAACCACGCGCGGTGGCATCGTCACCCGTTCCCGCCCATTGCTCGCTCAAATGGGCCTTGTGCGGCAGGATGCGTCGCCCGGTGTAAATGCAGGGTCTGCCGGCACGTCGCGGGTCTATGGGGACGTGATCCATGGGACCGACGCGAATGGGAAGGCATTGCAAGCGGGTGTCTTTGAAGAAGGTCAAGTGCGCGCCGCTGCGGGGCTGACGCTCGCTCTTGGCGCAATGGCCTTCGGCTACGCCTATTTCGCCCAGAACTACGCGCCGATCCAGACCGTGACCACGCTGTTCTTCTTCGAGTTCCTGATCCGGGTTACGGTGGGGATCAGATACAGCCCGATGGGTATGATCGCGCATTGGATGACGCGGCGCCAGACGCAGTAATTGGT
>JBCKXH010000261.1:0-2044 GCA_038921555.1 Paracoccaceae bacterium | reverse complement strand
CTCGGGCATTGACCCCCCATGACTGACCGCGCATTCCTGAACGTCGAAACCTCACTGACCCTGCGCCGCTGGAGCGGTCCTTCGCCGCAGGCCGAGCTTCTGGCCGAGGCGATGATGCAGGCCACCCGCCTGCCCTTGGCCCTGTGCCACACCCTAGTCGCCCGCAATGTGGCACCGGATCAGGCGCAGGCCTATCTTGCCCCCGCCCTGCGCGACCTGATGCCCGACCCGCGGCACCTGCGCGATATGGCGGTTGCTGCGGCGCGCTTTCTGGCCGCCGTCGCCGCCCGCCAGCGCGTGGCGATCTTTGCCGATTATGACGTTGACGGCGCTGCCTCGGCGGCCTTGCTGATCACCTGGTTGCGCAGCCAAGGCCTGACCGCCACCCTCTATATCCCCGACCGCATCGACGAGGGTTACGGCCCCAATGTGCCCGCGATGGCCGCCCTTGGTGCGGCACATGACCTGATCCTCTGCGTCGATTGCGGCACCCTCAGCCATGAGCCCATCGCGGCAGCGGCCTGCGATGTCGTGGTGCTGGACCACCATCTTGGCGGCGAGGCCCTGCCCCCCGCCGTGGCCGTAGTGAACCCCAACCGGCAGGATGAGGATGGCGCGCTGGGCCATTTGTGCGCCGCCGCCGTGGTGTTCCTGATGCTGGTCGAGGCGAACCGCCAGTTGCGCGGTGCGGGCCAGAGCGGCCCCGACCTGATGGCGATGCTCGACCTGGTCGCCCTAGCCACCGTGGCCGATGTGGCCCCGCTGATCGGCGTCAACCGCGCTTTCGTGCGGCAAGGGCTGCGCGTCATGGCCCGCCGCGAACGCCCCGGCCTGCGCGCCCTTGCCGACGTGGCCAGGCTTGACACCGCCCCCACCGCCTATGCCCTGGGCTTCGTGCTTGGCCCGCGCATCAACGCCGGCGGCCGCATCGGTCAGGCCGACCTTGGTGCCCGCCTGCTGGCCACCGACAACCCGGCTGAGGCCGCAAAACTTGCCGAACGGTTGAGCGCTCTGAACGCCGAGCGCCGCGAGATCGAGGCAACCGTCCGCGCCGAAGCCCTCGCTCAGGTTGAGGCGCGCGGCGAGATCGGCAGCCTCGCCTGGGCCGCTGCCGAGGGCTGGCACCCCGGTGTCGTCGGCATTGTCGCGGCCCGCCTGAAAGAGGCAACCCTCCGCCCCTCAGTGGTGATCGGCTTTGAGGGGAGTGTCGGCAAAGGCTCCGGCCGCTCGGTCGAGGGCGTCGATCTTGGTGCCGCCATTCACCTCTTGGCCGCCGAGGGGCTGATCGAGAAAGGCGGCGGTCACCGCATGGCCTGCGGACTCAGCCTGTCGCGCGCCCAGCTTGCGCCCGCCATGGCCCGGCTTGCGGCGCTGCTGGCCCGCCAGAGCAGCGCTTTGCCCAGCCTCGCCGACCTGCGGGTTGACGCGCTCCTGATGCCCTCTGCCGCCACTCCCGCGCTGGTCGAGGAGATTGACAGCGCCGGCCCTTACGGCGCATCCTCGCCCGCCCCGCGCTTTTGCTTTGCCAACCAACAGGTTACCGCCCGCCCCATGGGGACCGGCCACCTGCGCCTGCTTTTCGGTGACGCCAGCGCGAGGCTGGAAGCCGTCCTGTTCAACGCCCATGACACTCCGCTTGGTGCCGCTTTCGCGAACCCCGGCCACCAGCGCTTTCACCTTGCCGGGCGGCTGGAGTTGAACACCTGGGGTGGGCGGTCCCGCGTGCAGTTGCGTCTGGAAGACGCGGCCATGGCGACGAGTTGATTTTTCCCCTTGCTCTGTCCGGGCGGCTTGACTAGACACCGCCGCACTGCGAATGACACCTCCTGCGGCCCGTTCGTCTATCGGTTAGGACACCAGGTTTTCAACCTGGGAAGAGGGGTTCAACTCCCCTACGGGCTGCCATTTTCCTTGTGTCACATCCCGTCAGGTAGTATGACTGTTTCTTGAACAGCTCGGGTTTGAGTCTGTGCCATTCTTTCATCGTCTGCAAGGGCGTCTTGCTGCCCAAGGCTGACTGCGGCAGTTGCTGGTTGTAGGGGTG
>JBCKXH010000260.1:0-2044 GCA_038921555.1 Paracoccaceae bacterium | reverse complement strand
TCACCGAGACCAACGAGAGCAACAATCCCTCCAGCGGCGTCATACTGACGGTGACGACGGTGATCGGATGGACGAAGCCAATCGCAATTACCCAGAGCCCGCTTGCATCGCCCACAAGTGTTAACCAAGGATATATGGGGTATTATTCTCATTACGGCAATCATGGCCAACATAGTATTGATCTTCGGGCAGCAGTTGACGTGGATGTTCTTGCGGTCGTATCTGGCAGAATTGTGGCAACGGGCGTCGACGATTCGGCGGGCATATACATGACTATTTTGGGAGACAATGGCCTTTATGTTTCGTATTTCCACTTGCAGCAAACGCTAAGAACTTCTGGGCGAGTTGCTGAAGGTGAGCATATCGCTGATTCTGGCGATACGGGAGTCTGGGGCGGCGTGAGAGTTCCCCCCCATCTTCATATTCAGTTCGGCGACCGCCTTAGTGATTCCGGCAATTTTGCGTGGTCATCGTCTGTCACAAATGGTGTTCCTGCAGCCTTCATCGCGAGTTATTTTTCTGGTGCAAACGCTTCCGAAACAGCGGGGCTTGTGAACGTCTTGAACTCTAGTGAGATTAGAGCGACTGATATGTTTGGCACTGCGGCTGCAAACTTAATTGATGGCACACGCGCCGACGACAGAATGAATGGTTCCGGTATTGGTGAGAGAATATTTGCTGGTGGTGGGCGTGATGTTCTGAGGGGCAATGGAGGCAACGATACACTTGTTGGTGGTTCTGGCGGTGATTCGTTGAATGGTGGGCAAGGCGCAGATATTCTATATGGTGGCACCGGGATTGATACATTCACCTTCAATTCAGTTCTCACTCAAGCAAATAGCGACACAATTGTCGACTTTTCGGTAGTCGACGACACAATACGACTTGATAATGCGATCTTCACGGCTGTCGGAGTAAACGGTACACTCGCAGTTGGTGCTTTCAACTTTGGGGCTGCCGCAACCCAATCCGATGATCGAATTATCTATAATTCTGTCACTGGCGCATTGATTTATGACAGTAACGGAAGTGTGGCAGGGGGAACCATAGTCCAATTCGCAACCATCAGCGCCAACCTTAGCACCCTGTCGTACCTAGACTTTTTCGTGATTTGATTTCTTCTGCGGTTGCGTATCTGGATTGCACACGCAGCGCTGCTGTCCTCAGTTCCGATGTCGCCAAGATTTCCGACATAGCGGAAATTTATAAGTTTTGGAAAAGTCCGCGAGTTTCGACGTATTTCCTCGCTCCACTGGCTCACCGGCCGCGCTTGTCGGCGACCGACCACACCACCGAGCCGATGGTCAGCAGCGCGCCGATCACCGGTTCGATATCGGATGCCTGGACATAGCCCTTGGCGACCAGCGCGGTGCCCGCGACGGTCAGGATTTGGCGGATCAGGGCGAGGATGGCGGGTTTCAGCATGGGATTCTCCGGTTCAGATTTCATTGGTGGTGAGGAATTCGCCCGGCTTCATGGTCGGTAGGCGCTGCAGGCGCGGTGGCCAGGTTGCGGGCCAGCGCGCGCCGAGCAGGCGGGACTTGGCGGAAGGGCCACGGTGACGGCGTCGGATTGCTTGCCGCCGAGCAGGTAGAAATGCGTGTCGTCCTGGCCGAGGGCGAAGCCGACATGACCGCCGGAGCCGCGGGCGAAGACCAAAACCGCGCCGGTGATCGGCTGCACCGCTTGGCCAAACAGCAGCCAGTTACGCGCCCAGTAGGGATTTGTGCCCAGCGCGCCAAGCAGGGGTTCATTGGGCAGGGCGATGCGGATGCAGGTCTCGACGAAATCACCGCACCACGGGTTCTTGGCCGGGTCGCCCAAGGAGCGGCCGTCGCGCTTCAGCCAGTCCATCAGCCAGGTGCGGTCGCGGGCCTCATTCCGGCCCAGTGCGGTTTTGGCCTCGGTGATCCACGGCAGCGGGCCGGGGGGTGCCAGTGAGGCGGCGCGGCCGTTTGCGGTCAGCAGCGATTTCAGGGCGCGGGCGGTTCGCAGGCCCCAGAGGCCGTCGATGGCACCCGGGGTGTGGCCGAGCCTGTCCAAC
>JBCKXH010000259.1:0-2093 GCA_038921555.1 Paracoccaceae bacterium | reverse complement strand
GAAAGCTTCGCTGCGTTCATCTCTCTCGTCGCAACGGTAATCAGGACAAGATGAACGTCAACAGGCCCTAGTCGACAGTACCGGGATCAAGTTCCTCGGCGACGGCGAGTGGCAGGCCCGCAAGCACGGCGTTCAGGGTCGTCGCCAATGGCGCAAGGCCCATCTGGCCGTGTGGTTACCGCACTTCCGACATCCGGGCCGTGGAATTCACTCCCAGCGGCGATGGCGACAGTTCTGTCCTGCCAGACCTGCTCGACCAGATCCCCAAGGGCGAGCAGATCGGCACGGTGACCGCAGATGGAGCCTACGACACCCGCAAGTGTCACACCGCCATCATCGAGCGTGACGCGACGGCTATCATCCCGATCCGCAAGAATGGGCGACCTTGGAAAGAGGACTGCCCGGCGGCACGGGCCCGAAATGAAACGCTGCGGGCCACACGGCGCTATGGCCGGGCGTTCTGGAAGCGGTGGACCGGATACCACGCGCGAAGTCGGATCGAAGCCAAGATGCGGTGCCTCAAGTCATTCGGAGAGCGTATCGCCGCGAGAGACACTGACCGCCAGACCGCAGAAATCCACATCCGCATCGCCCTCATGAACCGCTTCTCGGCCCTCGGCATAGCCGAGATCGTTCGCGGGGCCTGAAGACATCGGGGAAAGGGGAAGCCACACCTCAGGCGGCAGTTCTGCAACAACGCCTCCGGGATGGAACCCCTAGGCCAAGATTGGATTCCTGCGTCTACATGCGCTTAACGTGCCTTAAATTCTGTTTCCTGTGACGACCCCTGTTTGATCCATGCCGCCCAGGCGCCATTCCACTGATCCGAGGGCGTCAATCAAATCCTCGGTGGATTCCGGTTCGAAATGCACGGCGACATCTGTCACGGGGAAACCCGAGGGGAGCGTGAAGGGGGCCATGATCGTCAATTCTGACGGCGCCGGGTCGTGGGCAGGGATTGCATCGGTCCTTGGGGCTTTACGGGCAGGGCGGAGCCGCGCTGTTGTATTTCGGCTAGGAGGTCGCCGAGGGTGTCGGGCACTTCGGCGGCCGTCCCTTTGAACATTCCCGAGTAGAGGCCCATTTTTTCGAGGGCGCGGTAGCGGTCGAACAGCTTGATCTTGACCTTGGTGATCACGCGCTCGTCATGTTCACCCTTGTTTTCGAGAAAACTTTCTGTGGTGATTTCCTGCGATGCGGGCTGAGGTGCCATTGTCCTGCCAAGGTTGAGAAAACACAGGCAGTATCGGCTATTTCCGCCGATTTGACAACAACCGCAAAAAATTTTCCATATCGGGCAACTATTCGGGGCGGCTGACGCAGCGGGGCTGATCGGGTTTGATGCCCCCTGACTAGCGTTGCCGCATTGAATAGTCAGGGCGCATTTGAGGGAAAAGATAAGCGCGCAGCGTGGTGAAATCGCTCCACCGCCTGATGCCTGAGCGGCGGCCGGGTATGACCCATCCCCGGCAAGTTGTAAGCGGCGGTGCAAAAGTCGGTCGCGGGAGCGGCCGGATGATCCTGCTGCGGGTGGCGTAAAAGTCGACCACTTTGGCCTTTTCTGGCAACAGGGAGGGCGGAGGCATTTCTACCGTGGAATTGTATCGGAAGGTGGGGCTTGCTTGTCGGGACGGCATGAGTGAGCGCGCTGCAGCGCGTCGTTTCTGGATCTCGCGCGACAGCGTCAAGAAGATGCTGCGCTTTTCCGTGCCGCTGGTTACCGGCGCAATGAGGAGGGGTTGGAAAACGGTCCGGGGGATCGTTTTCCCCGACGCAAGGATCAAGCGCCCGAAGCTGGATGTGCTACGATCAGACGCGGAACCGCAAGCAGCGGCACAGGACCAAACCGGTTTACGCACGGCTTCGGGCCGAACATGGGTTCACCGCAGGCACCACCATCGTCAAGGATTACCTGCGCCAGCATGAGCGGCGCGGGCGCGAGATGTTCGTGCCTCTGTCTCACTCTTGTTGGCACGCAGGGCACCCGGCCTGAACAAAATGCAGGTGCTGGAACTGGCCCTCTGCGAATGGCCTTACGGCGATTGCAGGGCAATCGCCTGCCGGCTGACAGATCGACCGGCGCGAGAATGTCA
>JBCKXH010000258.1:0-2110 GCA_038921555.1 Paracoccaceae bacterium | reverse complement strand
GACGGCGAAATGACGCCAAACGGCAGCCATTGTGATTTAGCCCCCCGCTTGCGGTGATTTCGTTTGACAAAAGGTCGCGGGCCGGTGAGCGAACCTCTTCGGCGGTCTCCGCCCGATCACAGGGCAAAAGCCGAAGGCCGGGTTTCCCCGGCCCCCGTTCCCTCGATGCACCTCGGGGTCAGTGGTGTTCGACTGCTCTGCGCAGCGTCTCGGCGTCGCCGAATTTGCGGATTCTGTCGCGCTGGTACTCGGCTTCCCAGCGAATGCACCAGACATGCCAGCCAATCCAGCAGGCAAGCCCGATGATCCAGAGCAGCGTTTCCGTGCCCTGAAAGGGGTAGATCGCGCCGACATCCGCCAGATCGACGGCCCAAGTGGTTATTCCGGTCGTGGACATATCAAGTTCCTTTCTTGTGTTTGTGTCAGATCAAGGCCTGCTCGGCAGTGCGGACATCCTGTTCAGCTTCCTGTTGTGCCCTGTCGGACCCGAAATCGAGGCCCATCAATTCGATCTCGCGCGGGATGCGCAACAGTCCGAAGGCGTGCAGGATCCTGGCGAGGATGTAGCCGGGAAGGAACCCCAGCAGTCCGAACATGATGATCGCACCGGCAAGCTGACCCAAGGGATTGATCGCGGCAAAGCCTTCGTAAGGGCTCGACGGATGACCCCAAAGCACGAAGCCCGCGACGATCAGACCGGCGAAACCGGCATAGCCATGCACGGCCACCGCACCGACGGCGTCGTCGATCTTGAAGGTCCGTTCCACCCAGAAATGCAGCTGGTAGGCGATGAACGCGCCGAAGCCGCCGATCAGCATGGCCTGAATCGGGTGGTAAAGGTCATTGCCCGCAGAGGCGGTGATGATCCCCGCCAGACCGCCGGAAAGGGTCCAGAACGCATCGCCTTTCGACACCATGAAGGCCACCAGCATCCCGCCCGACAGCGACATCAGGAAGTTGAAGGTGATCGCGCTGAGCGTGGTCGGCGTCAGGTAGATCGTCGTGGCCGTCCAGGTCTCGCCGGTGATCAGGCTACCAACGCCAAGCGCGGCAATGCCTTCCGGCGAAATTATCGGGATGTTGCAGGCGACATAGAAGCCCCAGAAGCCAGTATAGATCATCAGCAACCCCAGCGCGACCATCCAGGAATCGTGCGGCAGGATGTTGCGCGGCGTGCCATCGGCAGCGAACTTGCCCAGACGCGGCCCGAGCACCACAAGAATGCCCAGGGCAAAGCCGCCTGCAATGGCATGGATCACGCCCGAGGCATAGGCATCATGATAGCCAAGTCTGTTGACCATCCAGCCCTGCGGGTGCCAGCCCCAAGCCGCATCCACGATCCAGGCGCCCGAGCCGAGCGCCACGGCCAGAATCCAGAACGCCGCGGAATTTATCCGCTCGATGACTGCGCCTGACACGATCGAGGCCGCAGTCCATGAAAACAGCAGGAAGGCTCCCCAGAACACCCCGGTGATCCGGTCATCCAGGTTTGTCGCCATGGTCGCCGAATATGCGGCATTGGCCGCTGCGGCGTCCCACTCGATGCCGCCGGTGATGAACGGGCCGTTGGGCAGCGCCCAGTAGATCCACCAGCCGATGAAGAAGAAGGTGATCGTGACCAAGGGGATGATCATCACGTTCTTCATCAGCGTGTGCATATGGTTGCGCCTTCGGCTGGCGCCGACTTCATACATGCAGAACCCCACATGGATCAGGAACATTATCGGGATCGTCACCCAAAAGTAAAATTCGGTGAAAATCGTCGTAATGGCGTCCAGATTGTTACCCATTCCCTAGTCACTCCCTTTTCGGCCTTGTGCCGGGCTGGCTGGCCGTTGTGCCCTTGTCTTTCCGGCAACATTATTTTCTGGCAGGAAACGCTGCCTGCGGCATTCTGTCAAGCAAACTCTGCCTGCTTTTTCACTTTGCTTGCCCTGCGGTTAAAAATGTTTCTTCACAGTTGAAAGCGGATTTCTTCGGTGCTACTCTGAGGGTAATTCTTGCAAGGAGCGACTCCATGTGTGGCATCGTCGGACTTTTTCTCAAGGACCCGAAACTGGAACCCCGTTTGGGCGCCATGCTGACCGATATGCTGATCACCATGACCGAC
>JBCKXH010000257.1:0-2146 GCA_038921555.1 Paracoccaceae bacterium | reverse complement strand
GGTGGTTTTTCCATCGCGTTCGACACTCGCCTCGACCATGGCGATGGCCTTCAGGCCGGGGAAGCGCGGCTCGCCGGGGGCGCGGCGGGTGCCGTTCAGCCAGCCCACATCGTGGCTGACGCGGTGGCGGCGGGTCTCGATGCGGCCATGATCGGCGTCGGTGGTTTCATGCACGGGCAGGCTGCGCGCCGCCGGGCTGTCAAAGAACAGGGCGACCTCCTCGGCGAGGCTCCTCTGGTTGTCCTTGAGCGCCAGAAGATAGTCGGCACCGCGCTCGAGAATGGTCTGAGCGATTTTGGTCTGGGTGCCCATGGCGTCGATGGTGACGAGAGCACCGGTGAGGTGGAGGCGTTGCAGAAGGATGGGTATCGCGCTGATTTCATTTGATTTAGCATCCGTCGCCTCTTGCCCCAACACCAGTCTTTGTCGGCTCGCCCAAGCGGAAACCATATGCAGCGGGTGGCCCGCGCCGCTGCGCGCCCGCCGTGAGGTCTTGCCGTCAATGGCGACAATATCAGGCGCATCCTCGCGCAGGCCATCAACCCAGGCTGCGAAAACTTCGGAAAACAGCGCGCCGTCGAGGGCATTCATCACGTCGTTCAGCGTGTCATGCGACGGAATTCCACGCGCAAAGGGCAGCATCATGCGCAGAAAGCGCAGCTTCTTGCGACCCCAATGACGGATCTCCACAAAATCCTCCGCCCCGGCGAGGGTTGCGCAGAGGATGAGAAGCATGAGTTCTGGCAAAGGATAGACCACCTTGCCCACTTGGCGGGGGTCTTTCAGGGCGGAAAAATGATCTAAAAGCGATGGCCTGGGCATGGTATGATCCTCATCTCGTGACCATCCCATTGAATCAGACTTTCCTCCCCCAAGGAATCCCTTCAGCCTTCAAGCGATTGCCCTGCATCGCCGCAGAGTCGCTTGCCACTTCTGAACTAACTGTATACAATATACAATCGCCGCAAGGATGAAATCATGCACGTTCCAAACGTCCGATCTGTCTTGCCAGTGCTGGAAATGGCGCGCCAGCTGAGTCTCGCCGAGCAGGCCGCCGATGCCATCGTCACCGGCGTCGCCTCAGGCACCTTGCAACCGGGCTAACGGCTTGTCGAGGCGGATCTGGCGGGCCTGTTGAACATGAGCCGCGTGCCGCTGCGCGAAGCGCTGAAGATTCTGGAAGTGCAGGGCATCGTCGAAAGCGTCCCGCATCGCGGCACGCGGGTGGCACCGATTGACCACCGGCGACTGGACCAGATTTCCGAGGTTCGAGTCGCGCTGGAGCGGTTTGCCTGCCGCGATGCGATTCCGGTCTATGCGGCGCAACCCGGCCAGCTTGCCAGGCTCGACCGGCTGATCCACCATATGGAACGGGCTGCAAGCCGGGGCGACTGGATCGACGTCAGCCGCGCGGACCTTGCCTTTCACCGCGAGATCGTGCGCGCATCGGGCAATGTGATCGTCCAGACGCTTTGGGAAGGGTTGTCGCGGCTGATCTTCATCCAGTTCGGGCTGGAGATTCTCGAAGAGCGCGATGCCCTCGCCTATGGCCCGATGCACCAGCAGTTGCGCGACCTGCTTGCCGCCGGAGACGGTGCCGCACTGGACCGTGAAATCACGGATCACGTGTTCCGGCTGCAGCGCCGACCGCGGGTTTGAGGCGGCGGTCCTGATCGGGACGCGGGGTGAAGTTGCAATGACCATGGCCCTTGCCGGGCAAGTGGAATGGCTAGGCCATGCGCGTCTTGGTGACGAGAGCGACAGAAGGCTCTGTCAAAAGACAACGGCTTTAGAAGGGCAGGGAGGGAGCCTAGCGGTTCCGGATGACCAAACGCGGCCCCTTTCGTTATTTCAAAACCTCGCCCGAGATCATCCGCTTGGCGGTGATGCCGTAAGTCCGATACCCGCATTTGCTCCGAAACGTCGAGGACCTGATTCGTAACCGCCCCGTTGCTACCGCCTGCCTGATTTCGGTGTGATGAGCTAAGACACGTGCATAACGACGTCGTTTGCGACGTGTCTTATGTGGGGGTGTCGATGCGGGGCGAGATTCTTGGACTTGAGCGGCGGCGTCGATGGAGCGATGAAGAGAAGCTCGGGATCGTCATGTCGGTTGGGGTCGATAACGCATCAGTGACGCAATTTG
>JBCKXH010000256.1:0-2159 GCA_038921555.1 Paracoccaceae bacterium | reverse complement strand
TTCGCACGATGCCTGGTCGCTGGATTCCGTTCTCGGCGTGGTGGTCGACGGCTCGGCCCGGATCGCCAATGGCCAGGGCACCGCCACAATCCGCTTCAGCACCCGGGCCGAAGTTGAACCGATCTTCCGCGACATCGCCGGTGGGATCATCCGCAACGTCTCGGTCGGCTACCGCGTCCACCGCTATGAGATCACCAAACGCGATGGCGCACCGGAGTTGTGGCGCGCTGTCGATTGGGAGCCGCTCGAAATCTCAGCCGTCGCCATCGGTGCCGATCCCGGGGCGCGGGTTCGATCTGAAACCACCCGCACTGCGGCCATGAACACCTGCACCCTGACCCGCACAATCAACCCAGCCACGGAGGCACACATGCCCGACGCTATCCAACCTGCGCTTGCGCCCACGCCCGTCACGCGCGCCGTTGAAACCGCGCAGCCCATTTCGCCGATGCTCGCGCCCGCCCCGGCGGCGCCGAACGCCGAGGCGATCCGCGCCGAAGCCCAGCGTGCCGCTTCCGAGATCCTCACGCTCTGCCAGCGTCATGGCCTCGACAACACCTTCGCTGCCGACCTGATCGGGCGCGGGGTTTCTCTCGATGCCGCCCGCGGTGCGGTGTTGGACAGGCTGGCCGAAAATGACACCGTCGGCACCCGGACCGGGGCCACGGTGCCTGCCGCCGCGCGGGACTCTGGCTCCACGGAAGTCGCCTATCGTGATGCCGTCTCCGATGCGCTCCTGCACCGCCATTCCCCCGGGTTGCACAAGCTGACCGAGGCGGCGCGCGAATTTCGCGGGTTGAACCTCTTGGACATGGCGCGCCACGCCCTTGAACGGCGCGGCATCAGCACCCGCGGCATGTCGCGGATGGAACTCGCCACCGAAGCCCTGCAAAAGCGCGCCGGGCCCGGATATCATTCCAGCGCCGACTTCCCCTTCATCCTCGCCAACGTCGCCAACAAGACCCTGCGCTCGGCCTATGACAGCACCCCGCGCACATTCGTGGCCTGGGCGCGCCAGGCGACGATCACCGACTTCCGCCCGGTGCAGCGCACCCAACTGGCAGGCGCGCCGGACCTGCTGCGCGTGCCCGAAAGCGGAGAATTCACCTATGGCACCATGGGCGACGGCCGCGAGGTCTATGCCCTGCTGACCTATGGCCGGATCATCGGCATCACCCGCCAGACCCTGATCAATGACGATCTGGATGCTTTCACCCGCATCCCTTCGGCCTTCGGGGCCTCGGCGGCTGACCTTGAATCCGATCTGGTCTATTCGATCCTGACCTCGAACCCGCTGATGGGTGACGGGGTGGCGCTTTTCAACGCGGGCCACGGCAACCTCGGCACCGCCGGGGCGATTTCCGAAACCACGCTTGCCGAGGCCTACCGGGCCTTTGGCAACCAGCGCGGGCTGGAGGCACGGCAAATCTCGGTGCAGCCGCGCTATCTGATCACCCCGCCCGGCACCCGCTCGGTCGAGGCGCGCAAGAACGTCACCGCCACCACCCCGAATGCCGTCGCAGGCGTGAACGCTTTCGCCGGGCGTCTGGAACCGATCGAGGAGGCCCGCCTGATCCCCACCGCCGGGGCCGATCCGTGGTTTCTGGCCGCCGATCCGAACCGGATCGATACGGTGGAATATGCCTATCTTGAGGGCAGCAACGGCGTTTACACCGAAACCCGCATGGGCTTCGAGGTCGACGGCATGGAAATCAAGGCCCGCCACGACTTCGCCTCCAAAGCCATCGACTGGCGCGGCATGTTCCGCAACGCAGGCGTCTGATCCTTCCCCACAACCCTAAAAATAGAGGAGAAATCTGATGAAGAACTTCATCGGCGTCGGCAATCGCGTCACCCTCATCGCGGCAGCCGTCACCACCTCTGGCCAGGCGGTCCTGCTCGGCTCGCTGTTCGGCATTGCCGAAAGTGCTGCCGCGATAGGCGATCCGCTGATCCTTGTGATGACCGGCATTTACGATCTGCCGAAAACCGCTTCGCAAGCCTGGACGGTCGGCCAGCTGATCTATTGGGATGTCGCAACTTCGCGGGTCACCAACGTCGTGGGCACCAACAAGCTGGTCGGTGTGGCGGTGCTTGCCGACGGCGGCGGCGCAGGCGAGACCACCGGTCGCATGCGCCTGACCGCCGCGAGCACCAAT
>JBCKXH010000255.1:0-2161 GCA_038921555.1 Paracoccaceae bacterium | reverse complement strand
TGCCGCCATAGACCGGCTTGCCGTCGATCTGGCTGACCACAGGGACCCCAGCCCGCGTCACTCCATTGACCGACCACAGCGGCAGCGTCGTTTTGGCGGCAACCTCCACTTTTGGGCGCAGGGTGCAATTGCCCGCGCGCAGATCATTGCCGAACCACGCCACCACCAGGCTGACGCTGGCCACCCTCGGTGCCAGTGCCTCCAGCCGGTCGAGCGACACAACAATATCGGGCGTATCTGCGACCGCGTTGACGTTCACGGCGGAACTCGTTCCAGCATCGGTCTTTCTGACCACTTCAGTCGCATAGGCGAACTCGCCCGAGGCCGGGATCATGGTGGCCGCCTGCACCAGACCCTCGGCAGTGTCAGCATCGGCCAAGGGAGCAAAGACCTCGAAGGAAAGCTGCGGTATCCGGTTGCCAAAGGCGTTCAGCGCCAGATCCTCAAACACCACATAGGCGAGGCCGCGATGGGCCTGTGTGCTGGACGCCCCCATCCTGGCCGCGATGAACGGATCAGCCGTCTGCGCCTCATTGCCGGAATACCAGCGCCAGGTGACGCCGGTCATGTCCATCGGCTTGCTATCGGCCCAGATGCGCCCGATGCCGGTGATCGGCCCTTCGGTCAGTCCGACCGCGAAAGACCGAATAGATGTATTCGGTGGTGGTGACCTGTCGCCCGCCACCCTTGCCGCCAGAGCTTGTGGTGTTCACCGCTTTGGAGAAATCCGTGGCCCAGATGATATTCCCGCCGAGCCGCATCCGCCCGTAGAGGCGCGGGATCACCGCACCCTCGGTGGCCGAGGTGATGCGCAGAGAGTCCAGCCGCGCGCCTTCGATGCGCTGACCGGGCGACAGCGAGGCCAGCAGCGCGGAATCGATCACCGAGCCGATGGAGGATAGGGTCATGCCGCCGATGGCAGCGCCCGAAAGGCCGAGGATGGTGCCGCTGAGCCCGGCCCCAAGGGCCGAGCCGATAGCACCCAGAACGATGGATGCCATGGGTCAGGTCTTTTCTAAGAAGGGGTTGGTGGCGGGAAACCGGAAGGCGAAAGCGATGCGACGGGCCCACGCTGTGGTCAGCGCCTCTTCGATCACGCCAAGGCACTCGTAGGCGTGGATGAAACGGTCGGGCGCGGTCAGGATGCCGACATGTTTGGCGATGGCGCGCGGCACCATGCGAAACAGCACCAGTGTCGCGGGGCTGATGTGGGAGAGACTTATCTCGATCATCATGCCGCGTGCGCCATCGGCCAGAACCTCGCTGGCACCGGTTTCGCCCCAATCGCGGCTGTAAGGCGGGATCGGCTGCGGCTCTGCCCCCACCAGGTCGCGCCAGACGCCGCGCGCCAGACCAAGGTAATCGCAGCCGACGGCACGCAGACTGGCCTGATCGTGGTAGGGCGTGCCAAGCCAGAGCCGGGCGGCGGCAATCACGGCGTCGGGATCGGCCTGGATCACAGCACCACACCCTGATTGGCTTCGCCCTTGGCCGCGTAGCGCAACCCGTTCGGCGGGCAGACGGTCCCCCGGACCCTCTGCTTTTCCGCCTCACCCTGCCCCGGAATGTTCGGAAAGCCATTCGCCACGCCAATCGCCCGAACCGGCACCTCAAGCAGGGTGATGGTGACGGTGCTGGCTACGACCTCCTGCATCATCACCTCGGCGCGCCGCCCGGCATTTGCGCCACTGGCCCATTCCACGGTGCCAGCAGCGAACCACTCAGGTGCAAATACCCCGAGGCCAGACGCGAAAAACCCCCGGTCACGGACGAGGCTCAGCACGGCGCCGCGCCCTTGAAGGCCGGAGCCTCAATGTTGACACCGCAGCGCATCGCCCAGCGCCGCATCACAACTCGCCTGAAACCTCCGCCCGACGGTCTGGCCCAGCACATGCGCGAGGCTGCGGACTTCGGCCACAAAGGCCATCCGCCCACGCCGGATTTGGCCGACAGCCCCGTGGCGGATCAACACCCGCTGGCTGGTGTCGGCCCAGTTGACCCGCCAAAGATCGACCCCGGCGTTCGGCGGGTCGGCCGTCCCCCGGACGCCCGCCTTCTCCCGCCTCACTCCCAACGCCCGTCGATGATGTCAGTCTCGGTGATCCGGTCTGAGGTCAGCACACCCTCGGCGTCCTGCGCATCGACGGACAGGTCGGAACCT
>JBCKXH010000254.1:0-2182 GCA_038921555.1 Paracoccaceae bacterium | reverse complement strand
GGGCTGGGAGATGCGTGGGCGCGAGGGTGCGGACCTGGCGGCGATTCTGGTACAAAAAGCGGTCTGGTCGGAGGCCTGCATCTCGCGACCTCTGGTCCTGCACGCCGACAATGGTAGCCCGATGAAGGGCACCACGATGAAGGTGACGCTGGAAAAGCTGGGCATCATCGCCTCCTACAGCCGCTCGCGTGTCAGCAATGACAACCCGTTCTCCGAATCGCTGTTGCGCACCTGCAAGTATCGCCCCGACTGGCCGAACAAGGGTTTTGCCACCAAGGCCTGCGCGCAGACTTGGATGAAATCCATTGCCCGCTGGTATAACGGCGACCACCTCCACAGCGCCATCCGCTCATAACCCCCAACATGCGCCACGCCGGACAGGACAGCGATGCCCTCGCAAACCGTGCCCAGCTCTATGCCAACGCCCGCGCCCAAACGCCGGAACGCTGGCCCAAGCAAAACCCGCAACTGGCAACCCGCCGGACCCGTCTGGCTCAATCCGGAATGCGAAAACAGCGCCCCTGAAATCAGAGACGCCGCATGAAATCGGCGGCCAACTCCTTTGACAAACACCGCCGCTTGCGTCCGTATTCGGCCAGATCCGCCTCGGCCGTCACCGCCGTCTCCAGCACCGCCGCAAACTTGTCGCGCGATGTCCATCCCTCGGACCCGGCATCGGCATCAGGCAAAAGCTGACCCTTGCCACGCGCCTCAGCGCGCCACTTGTGCAGCGTCGCCTCAGCGATCCCTTCCTCCTTCGACAAGCGCCGAATGGCCATGTTGTTCGGTGGCAGCCTCCGCTTCAGCACAGCGTTCTTACGTTCCGGTGAATATCCCATGTCATCGTCCTATCCCGCCCACCTGAGAATTAGAGAAAAGTAGAGCAGCGGACAACTTCCCTGACACAGGGGGGTTGAATCCATTGCCAGGGGCCAGACGGTCCAACTTGAAAGTGGTGCGGCCGGTATCCTCCGTCGGCCAGTTCAGCAAACCCGGATTGCGGCACCACACGGCATAGACCGCCGTCAGGATATCGAGTCGGTTGTTACCGTTGAACTGGGTGGCGTAAATGTTCGGCTGCAGGTTTTGATAAAAGGCCTGGCGCAGCACCTCTTCATCGAACCGGATGGTGTTGAAACCCACCCATGTTGTGGGCGCCCATCGTTCGGTCAGGTCGATGATGGTCTGGGTGAACGCGAACAGCGACGGCAAGGCGGGGTCGACCAGCTGCGCGGGCGTCACGCCGGTCACGACCAGCGCTTGGGGCGACGGGATGATATGCGGGGCGATCCGGCACCGCAGATTGATGCGCTCGATCTCGGCAAAATTGTCGTCGGTCCGGATTGCCGCGAATTGCAGCGGCTGGTCATAGGCGGGCGATATCCCCGTGGTCTCAAGATCGTAAAAGACAAAGCCCATCAGAGGACCCCTTCGAATAAATAACTGGCCTCTGCCCCGTTACACTTTGCGCGCGCGGCTGCGTCCGACCCAATCCGCGCCGCCATAGGTGACAGCGTAGATCAGCACCTCTCCTTGGTCATCATCCACCATGAAAGCACTGACGGCCTTTCGGCCGGCCGGAATGGCACGCAGGCCAGGGGCGATTTCATCGCAAAGGCTGCCTTTGTGGGGCGTGGTTTTCAGACTGGCAATGGCCCCTTCGATCTCGGCCAGCTTGCGTGCAGCCGCGTCGGGCCCGGCATAGTCGATGATCCAGTGGGCGATGGCGTCGAGATCACGCGCGACGAGAGGGTGAAACCTGATCCGGTAGATCACGCGCCACGCGCAGCCCCGATGGTGGCGCGGGCTGCGGCGAAGGCATCGTCCTGGTCAATGAACTCCGGACGCGGTGTCGCCATGCGGCTGCGGATTTCCTGTGCGAGGGCCGAAAGGGCGACCTCGCGTTCTTCCTCGTCCTGCATCATCTGTTCCAGCGCAGCCGCAACTGCAGCGCTCTGGGTCGCGTACACGCCCTGCCCGACCTTTTCCGAGAGGAAGTGGTGATGGCGGTCGGTAAAGCTGAGGGTGGTCTTGACGGTCATCTGCGCCTCCACGGCATGACTTAGTCATATACCAGTTGGGGGCAATGGTTTCAACGGTGGCGGAAGGGGCATTCTTGCAGCCCTATAACGCGCGACTCTTCAACCGTTGACGTGGCGTTGACACGTTTTGCGCAAGCAAA
>JBCKXH010000253.1:0-2190 GCA_038921555.1 Paracoccaceae bacterium | reverse complement strand
CTTTGGAAACGTTTCGTTTTGATATGGGATGCCTGTTCACCGATGCTTCCGCAACTGAAAATCGAACGGTTCGAATGCATCGCGCTCAAGATGCCCCTGCCCAAGACATTCCGGGGCAGCAATTATTTCATGACCCATCGCTGCACGATCATCACGCGGGTCTATACCTCTGCCGGGATCGTCGGCGAGATTTACAATGGCGACGAATATGAAACCCAGGCCGAGATCGTGGGGATCATCCTGAACGAGATTGCGCCGTTGCTGATCGGAATGGACGCTTCCAATATCGAGGGCTGCTGGGAAAAGATGCGCAAACCCTCGACCAATATCCTGCGCGACCGCAAGCTCGCGATGTGCGCGCAGGCCTGCGTCGATTCAGCACTCTGGGATGTGCTGGGCAAGGCACTCGATACACCCCTTTACAAGCTCTGGGGCGGCTACACGGACTCGCTGCCGGTGATCTGCATCGCCGGATATTATGAAGAAGGCAAGACAAACGCAGATTTTGGCCGCGAAATGGAGCAGATCCGCCGTGACGGCTACTGCGGCTGCAAGTTCAAGGTCGGCGGGCGCTCCCCTGCCGAGGATGCGGCCCGCGTGCGCGCCGCCCGGTCCGCCGTCGGCCCCGATTTTGCTCTCATCGTCGATGCCAATCAGGGCTGGAGCCTGCGTGACGCCGTGACCTTCTCCCGCCACGCCGCCGATCTCGACATCCGCTGGTTCGAGGAGCCGGTGCATTGGCAAAACGACCGGCTCGACATGGCCACTGCCCGCGCGATGATGGGCATTCCGGTCTGCGCCGGACAAAGCGAGATCAGCCGCGCCGGCTGCCGCGACCTGATGATGAGCGGGGCCATCGACGTCTGCAACTTTGACGCAAGCTGGGGCGGCGGGCCAACAGAATGGCGGCGCGTCGCCGCTCTGGCGCAAAGTTTCTCGGTCCAGATGGGTCATCACGAAGAACCCCAGATCGCGGCGCACCTGCTCGCCTCGGTGTCGAACGGCACCTATCTGGAAACGTTTCACCCTGACCGCGACCCGATGTTCTACGCTTTGGTCTCCAATCGGTCGGCCTTTGACAACGGCCGCTACGCCGTGCCCCAAGGCCCCGGTTTCGGGATAGAGTTCGACAAAGGCGTAATCTCCAAATACCGCATCTGACGCAACGGGGGGCCTTACATGAACAGAAGCACCGGGACGCCCTTGGCGACGATGAAGGACTTGCACAAGGTTTAGCTAGAACTTCTCAACAAGCGCCCATACTGTCTTACGCGATCTGACAGTTAGGGAACCTCTGAAAAACCAACCACTTTTCATATGATATGATAGAGTTGGGCAATCTTTTGAGGAGGCCCGTCGATGCCAAAGCAGCCCGCCTTTCCCGACCTTGCGCGACGCGATGAAGAAGAAGGTGACGCGGCGGGAGCAGTTCCTTTCGGAGATGGATGCGGTGGTGCCGTGGGGCAGGTTGCTGGCTCTGATCGTGCCGTACTATCCCAAGGCGGGCCCGAAGGGCGGGCGTCCGCCGATGCCGTTGGAGACGATGCTGCGGCTGTATTTCCTGCAGAACTGGTATGCGCTCAGCGATCCGATGGCGGAGGAAATGCTGTATGACAGCGAAGCCATGCGGCGCTTTGCCGGGATCGAACGGCTGTGACCGCATTCCGGACGAGACCACGATCCTGAACTTCCGCCATCTGCTGGAGCGGCACGGTCTGACCGAGGCGATCTTTGCGGAGGTGAACGCGCATCTGGCCGACCGGGGCATCACGCGGCACTCGGGCACCCTGGTCGATGCGACGATCATCGATGCGCCGTCCTCGACGAAGAACAAGGCCGGGGCGCGCGATCCCGAGATGTCGTCCACGAAGAAGGGAAAGGACTGGTATTTCGGCTTGAAGGCCCATGTCGGCGTCGATCTGGACAGCGGCGTGGTGCACAGCCTGGATACCTCGACCGCCAAGGTCCACGACAGCCAGGTCTGGGACGACCTGCTGCACGGCGACGAAACCTCGGTCTGGGCCGACAAGGGCTACGTCAGCGCCGAACGGGAGGCCGCCTTCGCCGGGCCGGGCAAGGTCTGGGGCGTCATGCGCAAGGCCCCCAAGGGTGGCAAGCTGCATCCGCTCGACGAGTGCATCAACCGGGTGATCGCCATGGTCAGGGCCAAGGTCGAGCACCCCTTCCGGG
>JBCKXH010000252.1:0-2226 GCA_038921555.1 Paracoccaceae bacterium | reverse complement strand
CGATGGCCGCGCCGACCCTCAGGGCGGTTTCTGGATCGGCACCATGGGCAAGAACCCGGCGACCCTTCAGGAAGAAGGCGCTATCTACCGGTTTTACAAGGGCGAATTGCGGCTGCTGTTCCCCGGCATCGCTATTCCAAACGCCATTTGCTTCACCCCCGATGGTAGCCACGGCTACTTTTCCGACACCGCGCAGCAAATCGTCTGGCGGGTGGCGCTTGACGCCGAAGGCTGGCCGCAGGGCGGGCGTGCGGTGTATCTGGACCTGAGGCAGGACGGAATTTATCCCGACGGCGCGGTCACCGATGCCGAGGGCAACTTCTACAACGCGCAATGGGGGGCCGGGCGGGTCGCGGTCTATTCGCCACAAGGTGCTTTGCTGCGCGAGGTCCGCTTTGCCGCCCCCCACACTTCATGCCCGGCTTTTGGCGGGCCGGACCTGACCACGCTGTTTTGCACCTCGGCACTGGCGGGGATGTCGGCGCAAGACATCGCAGCCCACCCTGACGCCGGCAAGACCTTTGCCGCCGCAGGCTTTGGCCGCGGTCTGCCCGAACCGCGGGTGCGGTTGAAATGACCCTGCCAAGCAATATCGGACATCTGACGCAAGGCTTCGGCGAATTATTCGCTTGCCGAATCCGCACCACAGGGGCCAGAATTGTCGAAACAACGTCGGGACCACATGCCGGACCAGGGAAATTCTGCGGCTTCACAGCCCATCGCCATACGCGTCAGCGAGTTGCACAAAAGCTTTGGCACCCATGAAGTGCTCAAGGGCGTGTCGCTGACTGCGCGGCAAGGCGATGTCGTGGCCGTGATCGGCGGCTCGGGCTCGGGCAAATCGACCCTGCTGCGCTGCATAAACTTTTTGGAAACCCCCTCGGGCGGCACCATTGAAATCGGCGGCGAGAAAGTCGCCATGCGGCCGGGTGGCAGCCCGTCCGACCAACGCCAGCTTGAACGCCTGCGCCAATCGCTTGGCATGGTGTTTCAGAGCTTCAACCTGTGGACCCATAAGACCGTGCTGGAAAACCTGATCGAGGTGCCGGTCCAAGTGTTGAAAACCCCCAAGGCCGAAGCGGTCGCGCGCGCCCGCAAATTGCTGGCCCGCGTCGGTCTGGCCGAGAAAGCGGACGCTTTTCCGGCTTTCCTGTCGGGCGGCCAGCAGCAACGCGCCGCCATCGCCCGCGCCCTTTGCATGAACCCCAACGCCATGCTGTTCGATGAGCCGACCTCGTCGCTTGACCCCGAACTGGTGGGCGAGGTTCTGGCGGTCATCAAGGGCCTTGCCGACGAAGGCCGCACCATGATTCTGGTGACGCATGAGATGAAGTTCGCCCGTGAAGTGGCCAGCCATATCATCTACCTGCACAATGGCGTCTTCGAGGAAGAGGGCCCGCCCGAACAACTGTTCGGCGCGCCGAAATCCGAACGACTGAAGCAGTTCCTGAAAACCGTGGGATAGACCCGCGCCCTTACCCGCCTGACCTACCCCCGCCCTGCCAACATGGAGAATACAATGAAAAAGATCGCACTCACCCTCATGGCCACCGTGGCTTTCGGCTCTGCCGCTTTGGCCGAACCCTTGAAAATCGGCGTGGCTGCCGAGCCCTATCCGCCCTTCACCTCGCCCGATCCCAGCGGCAACTGGGTCGGCTGGGAGGTTGATTTCATGGTCGCCATCTGCAAGCAGGCCGCATTGGACTGCGTGATCACCGCAACCGCCTGGGACGGCATCATCCCGGCCCTGACCACGGGGCAGATCGACGTCATCATGTCCTCGATGTCGATCACGCAAGAGCGGATGAAGACCATCGACTTCTCGGACAAATACTACGACACCCCGGCGGTGATCATTGCCGCAAAGGGCGCTGGCCTGACCCCCGATCCGGCTGGTCTGACCGGCAAGATCGTCGGCGTGCAGGTCTCCACCATCCATGAGGCCTATACCCAGAAATACTTTGCCGCCGTCGCGTCCGAGATCAAGACCTACCAAACCCAGGACGAAGCCAACCAGGACCTCGCGGCAGGCCGGATCGACGCCATCATGGCCGACAGCCTTGCCATGGCCGACTTCCTGAAATCCGAAATGGGCATTGCCTGCTGTGAAGCGGCTGGCAATGTCGCCGACGATCAGGCCGTTCTGGGCCTTGGCGTCGGTTTTGGTCTGCGTCAGGGCGATCCCTTGAAGGACACGCTGAACGCCGCGATTGCCGCGATCCGCGC
>JBCKXH010000251.1:0-2260 GCA_038921555.1 Paracoccaceae bacterium | reverse complement strand
TGGCGGGCGGTCAGAGTGCTCAGGTCGATGATTCTCGCCGCAAGGGTCATGGCAAACCTCTCAAATGAACGCTATCCGTATCTCGCACAGCCTAGCAGCGGGTTTGCCAAAAGCAATCCAGTTGATCCAAAACAATGTCCGGCTGGTCACCTGGCTGGCAGGAAGCGCTGCTGCGCTGCCCGGGTTGGCGGACCGGAAACTGGAGACCGACTTTGACCGACCTCGCCACACCACCCGCCGCGACCAAATACGCCGTCATCGGCCTGCTGATCGTGGACACGGAAACCGGCGACACCGTCGAATGGGTCAGGATCGAAGGCGTCGTGCGCGAGCTTTTCGATGTCGCCATGCTGCCGGGGGTTCGCTGCCCGTCGCTGATCGGTCTCAAGGGCAACGACGTGCTGCGGGTGCTGTCGATTGATGGCGCAACGTCCTGATCCTTCTTGCGCCGCATAGGGGACTTGTTGCGATTGAAACATGCCAAGGGCTTGCGTGCCCGGTCGCTGTCGCTTGGGAAGGGCACCAAGATATTGACGGTGACTTCGGCCAGCACGTCGAGGTCGGCCTTGGTGCAGCCTGACAGGTCGATCTTGAGGAACCGTAAGCCGCGATGCAAAGCCGACCTTGGCCAGTTCCCGCTGCACAGGATCAGCGCTGATCTCGGTGCGCTTGTTGCGCGCTTCGATCAGGAATTTGAGCCGCGCCTGAATAACAGGTTTTGACAGGTTTTCAGTGCGGATGCTTTGGGCGGTTTTCCGGCTGTAACCTGCGCGGATTGCGGCCTGCGTTGCGTTCAGGTCCACCAGATACTCCCGCACGACGGCGGCCTCTTTGTCGTTGAGTGGGGTTTTCGCTGACATCTGGCCTGCAAAGTGGCGGCATCAAGGGCGGTAATTGTTGCCCAGCGATTCATTCCGCCGCGCTGGTAGCGGAGGGCTTGGCGCTCACCGCCTGGTCCCTTCCGCGCTCGGGCTGTAGGTGCCATCCCGCGCCATGGTCAGCGCCCCGGCCTTCACCATGCCGTCAAGTTCCTGATAGGTGGCGGTTACCCCCAACCGGGTCGCCGTGGCGATAGCGTCGGGGGTTTTCCTGCCTGCCCGGACTGCGGCCAGGATGCTGTCTTGGGCGATTTGTGCCGGGGCGATTGGGGCTGAATGGGCCGGGGTTGGCGTCGGATTCGGGGGTAGAACCGCCCTTTCGATTTGCCGGGTGACCTCTTGCGCCATCTGCGACATTTGGCCTGTCTTGGGGGGCTTTGTCGCAGGTGTCGCAAGGTGTGGTCTCTGATTTCAGAATCTCATCCAGAGCCGCGAAGGCATCGCTTGGTGCAGGTTGAGGCCTGACGCTGGGTGCGAGGAAGGGTTCACTACCGCCAGAATTAACCGAATTAACCTTGCCATCGGACGTAAGCGTCCGGCCTGACCGCAGTTATCGGGCGTTCCAGGGCAGCAGGTCGTCTATTCGGTTGATTTTGTGGTCTGCAATACGGGCAAGCGTGTCGGCAAGCCAGGCCTGCGGATCGACGCCGTTCAGCTTGGCGGGCTCATCAGGGTGTAGGCGATGGCGGCGGATTTGCCGCCGGTTTGCGAGCCGACGAAGAGGTAATTCTTGCGGCCCAAAGCGACGGAGCGCATCGCGCGTTCGGCGGTGTTATTGTCGATCTCAAGGATGCCGTTGTTGAGGTAGGGTCGAAGGCGTGCCATCCGGGTCAGGGCATAGCGGATCGCGGCGGCCAGTGGGCTTTTGCCAGATATGTAATGGAGTTGGGTGTTCAGCCAAGCCTCCAGACCGTCGAAGGCTGGTTTGGCCTCGGCCTGACGGATCTCCACCCGCTTGTCCGGGGGCAGTCCTCGTGCGGCCTTCTCGACGGCATAGAGCTGAGCGATCCGCCTGATGGCCTCGTCGGCGATGGCCGATCCTTGCGCCTTGTGGACATCGACGAACTTGCGCCTGACATGGGCCAGGCAGGCGACCTCGTGGATATCGCCGGTGCGATACAGGTCTTCGAACCCGGCATAGCCGTCCGCGTGCATCCAGCCGGTGTAATTGGACAGGTGATCCTTGGGGTGCTGGCCTTTGCGGTCGCATGAGAACTGATACCAACTGGCGGGCGGGATGGCGCTGCCCCAAGGGCGTTCATCGCGGCCGTAAGCCCACAGCCGCGCCGTCTGGGTCTTTCCAGTTCCGGGTGCCAGCATCGCGACCGGGGTATCATCTGCAAAGATTGCTTGCCCCGCCAGCACATGCCGTCCGATGGCGG
>JBCKXH010000250.1:0-2297 GCA_038921555.1 Paracoccaceae bacterium | reverse complement strand
GCCTACTGCAAGCTGACCTGACCAGCCGCCTGCGCGCAACCGGAAAGAACCCTCCCGTTCAGGATTTGGCCGTCAACGCATGCCACGACGGCCTTTTTCCGACCCGTATCGGGGTCATTTTCCAGCCGGTTGGAACAAGACGCAGAAAAACCTTGGGGACCACGGATTATTCGCGCGCGGTCAACGTCATTCTCTGTAGTGCGGCAACAATTGCCTGCGCCTGAAGGAGAAAACCGAATGAACCGTTTTATGACCGCCGCCCTTGCCCTGATCCTCGCCACGGGCCAGGCCCTTGCCGCGCCGACGATGACCGCGGGTTCCGGTGCCGATGCTTTGCTGACCAATGCCGAGGGCATGACGCTTTACACCTTCGACAAGGACGCGATGGGCGTTTCGAACTGCGCCGGTGAATGCGTCGGCCTGTGGCCGATCCTGGAAGCGACCGCAGCTGACATGGCCGACGGCGATTATGCCATCATCGACCGCGCCGATGGCATGAAGCAGTGGACTTACAAGGGCATGCCGCTTTACACCTTTGTCAAGGACGCCGCCGCAGGCGACATGATGGGCGACGGCGTCAAGGGTGTGTGGCACATCGCGCGCCCCTGATCCTTCATCCAGGGCCCAGCACGAATGACGGTTCTGCAGCAGATCGAGGCGTCCATCCCCGCCTTGCGGCGATATGCGCATGCGCTGGTGCGGGACCGGGATCGTGCTGACGATCTGGTTCAGGATTGCCTAGAACGGGCCGTCGCCAATTGCCATGCTTGGCGCGGCGACGGTCCGTTGCAGGCTTGGCTATTCCGCATTCTGATCAACCGCCACCGCGATTTGCTGCGTAACAGCCCGGCGCCCGGCCATCTGGTCGCCGTCGAAGACCTGGAGACCGAGCCGTCACAACCAGGATCGCAAGACAGCCACCTTGCCCTGCGCGAGGTCCATGATGCCATGGCGCGCTTGCCATCCGATCAACGCGAAGCCTTGCTGATCGTGGCGCTGGAGGGCAAAAGTTTTAATCAGGCGGCAGATATCCTCAGCATTCCAAAGGGCACGCTCATGTCACGACTGGCCCGCGCGCGATCGACATTGCGGATACTGACAGGTCGGTCATCGGCCCCGGCGGCGTCAGGCCGCGCCCACAGCGCGACAAGACTGGAAGAGCCATGACACAGCAAGTCCCCCTCTCGGACGACGAACTGCTCGCCTATCTTGAAGGCGCTGGGTCCGCCGAGGCAAAGGCGCAGATGACAACGCGGCTGACGGCCGATCCGGCCGCTCGCGCAACGCTGGCCGAGTGGCAGCGCCAGAACGCGGCAATCGACGCGCTGTATCAGCCCATGGCGCAAGAGCCGGTGCCAGAAAGATTGCTCAAGGTGATCCGACAGGCCGAGGCGCAAACCGCTGCCCGCGCGACAAACAGACAGCGCCTCTGGCAGGTTGCAGCGGTGATTGCGCTCATGTCGGTTGGCACCAGTGCCGGATGGTTCGCGCGGGGTCTGTTCCCCGCCGCCCCGGTTGAGCGCAGTCTTGCATCCGCCGCAATGCAGGCCCATGCCACCTATGTTGTTGAGGTTCTGCACCCGGTCGAAGTTCAGGCGTCGGAAGTCAGACATCTTGAAACATGGCTGTCCAAACGCCTTGGCTATGACATCCGCCCGCCAGACTTTGCCGCCGCCGGGTTCGTGCTGATGGGCGGACGTGTCGTGCCATCAGATCAGGGCGCTGCGGCACTGTTCATGTATGACAATGCGCAGGGCCAGCGCATCACGCTGTACGTCGCGCCGCAGGGTGCAGCATCCACCACGGCGTTCCAGTTTGCCCAATCCGGCGCGCTTCAAAGCTTCTACTGGATGGACCGTGACCTCAGCTATGCCGTGGTCGGTGAGATTCCGCGTGGCGACCTGCGAAGGGTGGCACTCGCCGCCTATGACCAGTTGATTTGATGTGAGTTCTGGCTGAGCCCAAGGGCTTGCGCCGGATCAAGTTGATCATCCTTCCCTCCGTGCCAACAAGGATGAGACAATCTGGTAGGTGAAGTTTACCCTTGGGGGCGCAGGAGAATGATCCGATGGCAATGCCCGAACTCCTGCCCACCGCTTGGCCTGCTTCGCCTGAGGTTCTTGCGTCCACGACCGCAGTTGCCCGCGTTGTTGCGGTACCTGTTGTGGCGACGGCTGAGTTCACGGCGGGGCCCAAGCGGCGCAGTTTCACGGCGAAGTTCAAGCTGCGCATTCTTGAGGAAGCCGACCGGGGTCAGTCACCTTGCCCCGACAATGCAGCCCCATCTTCGCCCATTG
>JBCKXH010000249.1:0-2416 GCA_038921555.1 Paracoccaceae bacterium | reverse complement strand
TGGCTAACTGGGTGGAGGGAAATCTCTAATTTTCCTTTGCGCCGTCAATACCCCGCCTCGCGCTGATGACGAACGGCCAGGATCACCGCCGTCTCGCCGTCAAACCGATAGAGGGACACATACCCACTGTCGCCAAAGGTGATAAACCATTCGCGGAACTCGGGTGCCATGTCCTCGACAGGGCGGCCAACCCCGGGCTGATCACGCAGTATCTGCATGCCCTCCCGAATGGACTTTGCCGCGCGGTGGGCGGCGTCAGCGTTCTTGTCGGCAAGGAAGCGATAGAGCCGTTCAACATCCCGCAGCGCGGCGGGCGACCAGATCAGTTGTGGCATTCAGGAACGGCGGCCTCTTCGCCCGCTTCCAGCTTGGCCAGCCACGCATCGGCTTCATCATGCGTGACGTACTGACCGGTGGCCTGATACTCTGCCCATGCCTGAAGACCGGCTTGGCGAAACGCCTCGCGCTTCTCTTCGCGTTCGACAAACTGCGACACGGCTTCCCGCAGCATCCAATGGGTAGAGCGGTCCTTGGCATCCGCCAGCCGCTTCAGGCGGTCGCGGGTGTCCTGATCCAGCTTCACGGCAATCGGGCGAATGGCGTTCATGGGGCGTCTCCGGTGAGTATTCACAGGTATTACCTTTAGCATATCGATGGCTTCCGCAGAAGTCACAATCCAGCAAGAGCGCAAAAATGTCCAGCATCCGCGAAACCATCCTCGCAGCCCTTCACGTGCGGTTGCAGACGCTGGCCGCCCCGGTGCTGCGCGGGGATGTGCTGCCCGAGCGTATTCCCGCCGCTGGCCTGATCATCCTGCGCGATGGCCAGCCGGGCGATCCGGAGGTGACGCTGTCGCCGCTGTGCTATTTCTACGAGCACCGGGCGGAACTGGAGGTGGTGATCCAGGCGGGTTCTGGGCGTGACGCGCTGTTCGATGCGCTGGTCGGTGCAATCGGCACCGTGCTGGCTGCGGATCGCACCTTGGGCGGCCTTTGCGATTGGGTCGAGGCGGAAGCGCCCGAGCCGGTCGATCTACCGATTGAAGGGGCGGCGGCGCTGAAGGCTGCGGTGATCATCGTCGTGCTGCATTACGCCAGCCCCGATCCACTGATCTGATTTTCCACGAAGAAAGGACAAGACATGGCACGCGCACAAGGAGCGCGGGCGCAGATGGCGCTTGCGTTCGAGACTGTTTACGGCACCCCGCCGGGGTCGGGCTACACCCAGATGCCGTTCATCACCAGTTCGCTGGCGGCAGAGCAACCGCTGTTGCCGTCGGAGCTGCTGGGCTATGGCCGCGATCCGCGCCCGCCCCTTCTGGATGCGATCACCACGGACGGCGATATCGAAGTTCCCATTGACGCGGTGGGGTTCGGCTTCTGGCTGAAGGCGGCGTTCGGCGCGCCTACCAATGCGGGCACGGTGGCGGCAACTGGGGCAATCACGTTTACCGCCCAACCTCTGGCCAATAGCACGCTGACGATCAACGGCACCCTGTTCACCTTTGTGGCCTCGGGGGCTGTCGGCAACCAAGTCAATATCGGTGCCAACCTTGCGGCCACGATGACGGCGCTGGCCTCTGCCCTGAATGCCAGTGTCGTCACCGGCGTGGCACTGGCGACCTACACCGGCACGGCCACGGCGCTGACCATGGTGCACGACGCCCTTGGCGTCACCGGCAACAGCTTCACGCTGGCAGCGTCCACAACGCCCGCCTCCAACGGCACGGTGTCGGCGGCGACGCTGACCGGCGGATTGGCCTCCCACACCTTTCTGTCGGGCAGTTGGACCCTGCCCAGCATGTCGATCGAGGTCGGCATGCCGGAAGTGCCGCGCTTTGCGATGTATTCGGGCTGTGTGCTCGATCAGTTGTCCTGGCAGGTGGAACGCTCTGGTCTGCTCAGTTCCAAAGCCACTCTGGTGGCGCAGGGCGAGACCATCGCTGCGATCACCGGCGCGGGAGTGCCAGCGGCGCTGGCCCTGAAGCGCTTCGGCCATTTCAACGGGTCGATCAAGCGTGACGGCGTGGCGCTGGGCAATATCGTCTCGGCCGATATCACCTATGCCAATAATCTGGACCGGATCGAAACCATCCGCTCCGACGGCAAGATCGAAGGCGTCGATCCGACCATCGCGGCGCTGACCGGCAAGATCGATGTGCGTTTTGCCGACACCACGCTGCTGACCCAAGCGATCAACGGCACGGCAGCGGCACTGGAGTTCAGCTACGCGCTGGGCAGCGGTGAAAGCCTGACGCTCACCGCCCATGCGGTCTATCTGCCGCGTCCCCGCATCGAGATCAAAGGCCCCAAAGGCGTGCAGGCGTCGTTCGATTGGCAAGCTGCTCTGGCCGCCAGCCCGGCGCGGATGTGCACATTGGTGCTGGTCAACTCTCTGGCAGGTTACCCATGATCCG
>JBCKXH010000248.1:0-2418 GCA_038921555.1 Paracoccaceae bacterium | reverse complement strand
ACGGTTCAAGAAACAGCTATACTACCTGACGGGATGTGACACATATCCTGAAGATAGCCCCGGCAAACCTGACAGCACTCCGCGCCAGAATGGAGACGGTTCAAGCCTACCGCTCATCAGTCCCTGACGGTCCTTCGTCGCTGTCGTGCACGAAGAAAGTCCGCAAGGGCTTGATGAGTGCGTCAATCCGGACGTTCTGGCAGCCGCGGCAGCAGGATCGTCAGCAGGCCGAGCAGCGGCAGGAACGAACACAGCCAGTAGACGTATTCGATGCCGCTCTTGTCGGCCAGCATCCCCAGCAGCGCCGCCCCCAACCCGCCCGTGCCAAAAGCAAAGCCAAAGAACAACCCGCCGATCAGCCCAACCCGTCCCGGCACCAGTTGTTGCGCAAAAACCATGATCGCCGGAAAAGCCGAGGCGAAGATCAGGCCGATCAGCACGCTCAGCACCCCGGTCCACATCAGGTTGGCATAGGGCAGCAGCAGCGCGAAAGGTATCACGCCCAGGATCGACAGCCAGATCACGAACCGCGCGCCATAAATGTCGCCGATCGGGCCGCCAAGGAATGTGCCGACGGCGGCGGCGCCCAGAAACAGGAACAGCATCAGCTGCGAGGATTGGGTATCCATCGCGAACCGCTCGATCACATAAAAGGTGAAATAGCTGGAGATGCTCGCCATGTAGACGTTCTTCGTCGCCGTCAGCAGCACCAGAACCACCAGCGTCTGCGCCACCTTGCTGCGGGCAAACGGCAAGGCGCGCGACGGGGCCGCACGCCCCTTGGTCTGGCGATTATGCGCCGCACTCCAATGGCCGACGCGCGCCAGGATCACCACGCCGATCATCGCCAGGATCGACAGCCATGCCACGCTGTGCTGACCGTAAGGCAGCACGATGAACGCCGCCAGCAACGGCCCGATGGCCGAACCGAAGTTGCCGCCAACCTGAAACAGCGATTGCGCCAGCCCGTGCCGCCCACCCGATGCCAGCCGAGCCACCCGCGACGCCTCTGGATGGAACACCGACGAGCCGACGCCGATCAGCGCGGCACCCACCAGCAGCATCGGATAGCTGGCCGCATAGCCCAGCAGGATCAGCCCGCAAAACGTGCTGGCCATGCCGACCGGCAGCGAATACGGCATCGGCCAGCGGTCAGTCACCATGCCGACCAGCGGCTGCAAGAGCGAGGCTGTGACCTGGAACGTCAGCGTCAGCAGGCCGATCTGCACGAAGGTCAGCGCGTAGTTTTCCTTGAAAATCGGATACAGCGACGACAGCAGCGACTGCATGATGTCGTTCAGCAGGTGGCCACAGCTGATCAGGATCAGGATCGACAGGGTGGTTTTGCCAAAGCGGCTGGCTGTGACGGTTGACGTGGCGATCATCGGACGCTCCGGTGGTGTGGCGTGGCACGCAAGGCTTGAAGTCTGCCGCGGTTGCGGTCAACACTCTAACCATCGCCAATCGCGATCCGCCGCGAAAATCCCGCCCGTCTTTGTGCCCAGACCCTTGCAAAGGAGAAGCCCCGATGACCCGACGTTCCGTGCTGTTTGCCGGTGAAAGCTGGACCATCCATTCGATCCATCAAAAGGGCTTCGACAGCTTTACCACCACCGAATACAACGAAGGCGGCGCGTGGCTGAAGCAGGCTTTGACGCGCGCAGGCTGGGATATCACCTATCAACCGTCCCATGTCGCCGCGCGGGATTTTCCGCAAACCGCAGTGGCGCTGGCCGCATATGACTGCGTGATCCTGTCCGACATCGGGGCCAACACGCTGCTGCTGCATCCCGACAGCTTCGTGCGCGGACAGGTGACGCCAAACCGCCTGATCGCGCTGCGCGACTATGTGGCGGGCGGTGGCGGGCTGATCATGGTCGGCGGCTATCTGACGTTTCAGGGCATCGACGCCAAGGGGCAGTACGCGGGCAGCGCGGTGGAACAGGCGCTGCCAGTCACGCTGTCCCGCCACGACGACCGCATCGAATGCCCGCAAGGTGCGACGCCCAAGGTTCTGGCAGCGCACCCGATTGTGCAGGGGCTGGGCACCGACTGGCCGGACCTCTTGGGCTACAACCGGGTCACGCCCAAGCCGGGTGCTGCCGTGATTGCCAGTGTCGGCGATGATCCTCTGATCGTCGCAGGGCCCCACGGCCGCGGCCGCGCGATTGCGTTTACGTCGGATTGCGGCCCGCACTGGGCCCCGCCGCCGTTCGTGGAATGGGCAGGCTATGACCGGCTTTGGGCGCAGATGGCCGATTGGGCTGGAGGCATAATCTAGGCGTTGTTGCATAACTCTGCCCTTTGAGGTTTCACAACGCGAATCCATGCGGTTGGAAGTGCGTCATGACGAAGCCCTCACCCGCCCGCTACCCTGCGACGAACTGGGCATCGGGCACCGCCGCTGCATCCGCAAAC
>JBCKXH010000247.1:0-2423 GCA_038921555.1 Paracoccaceae bacterium | reverse complement strand
CTTTTCGATACGGTGGAGGTGGCGGTAGACAAACTAAATGGCTAGACTCGCCGATCATGACCCGGAATCGCACCGTCTTTCGATCGCGCGTGAACTTTCCGCCATTGGGCCAGTCGCGGATTTGGCTCACCGCCTAGTCGCCGGAGTTTTGGACGAGGACGGGGTGGCTGCGGTTAAAATGGCGCTGGTGGAAGCCCTGACCAATGCGATCCAGCATGGCACGGGCGAAAGTGCAGCGCGGATCGAGATTGCAATCACGCTTGGCGCCGATGCCATGGTGATCGAGATCATCGACACTGCGCCGCCGATGCCGCTTTCCTTTTTGCAAGAAGCGGGCGAACACAAGGTGGAGTTCGACCCAAACGACCTGCCCTCCATCCCGAAAAGTGGTTGCGGCCTGTCGCTGATCGTCATGTCGATGGACGAGGTGACCTACCGTCATGTGGGCGACAAGACCCACCTCAGAATGAGGCGCAATCGGCTGCACTGAGGGTCAGTTGCCGGGAGCCGCGGCCGCAGGTTCCAGCGCGGGAAAGCTTGCCGTCGCCAGGATCAACGCGGATTGCCAGAGCGCGTCATCGGGGTGCGCGGCCGCAATAAGGGATTGCGCTTCGGCCTGACCCGTATCATCCGCCACGATGCCCGCTTGATTTGCAATCGACAGCGCCACCAGCATAACCGCGCGCGCATGCGGGTCTTGCGGACTTGCCTGCAAGGCGGTTCGGGCATCGGCAAAGGCCTTGGTGGCAGCCTCAACCGAGAGCTGCCCCCCCGCCAACGGATTTTTCTCAAGCAACGCCAGCCGCTTACCGAAATCCACTCGATCCAGTTGCACAATGATCGCCGTCGAGACGATCAGCGCTAGAATCCAGGCAATCTGACCACGAGCCGCAACCCATCCACTATCTTTTCTCATGCTGGTATTCCGCCATGACAGGGGTATCAAATTCAGGGTCCGGCTGCCAATAGGCTGCCCGGATGATGGGCAAAAGCGACAGGACGTTGTTCATTCCCCATACGGTATTGGCAATAATCGCACCCAGGGAATAGCCCTGCGCGCCGCGCAGAAAGGCAGCCCATCCCCAAGCCAGCGCCGCCAGTGTCGCCACCAGATAAAGCACCTGCCAGCGCACCAAACGGAATTGATTGCCCTCGGACCGCTCTTTCGGGGTGACATGGAACGCGATCGTGGCTTTTCGCATCACCGCCCACATCGCCGCCAAGTTCAGCGGGAACATCGCAATGTACCAGCGGCGGCCCTTCATGGTTTGGGCTCCCCATAGCCCGACCAACTGCGCCAGCTCGTTCAGCAGCAGGAACGGCGCGATGTGCAGGAAGAAGTCCAGCGAATAGGTCGCAACTGGTGCTATCCCAGTGAAAAGAAACACGATCGGCGCGGTCAAGAACGGGATATTCCACAGTGGTGCCAGATAGGAATAGAATGTCGCCGCATACATCAGCTTCTGCGGCAAGGTCAGCCCGCGCCGGAACAACGGATTATCGTTGCGCAGGATATCCAGCGTGCCACCGGCGTATTTGAAGCGCTGGATCGTCCAACTGTGCATGTCGCTGGGCGACATCATGCGCGAGACGATCACCGGGTGCAGGATGGATTTCCACCCCCGTTCACGGTCACTGTGCAATGAGATCGACGTGTAGATGTCTTCCGACACATGCAGTTTGAAGGGCGTGAAATCGACCTCTATGGTGCTGTTCATCCGGGCGGTGTCGCGCGCAGCTTCGATCGGGGCTGACTCTCCAGTCAGCTTCCACAGCGCGCGGTCTTGCGATTTCGCCGCGTCAACAAATTCTTGCGCCCAAGCCCGGACTGCAGCCTCCATCAGCGCTTCGCGCCGGTGGATCGACGCGGCCCCGCAGCAGAAGGCGGCATTGGCCCAGTTCCGCCGCCGCAGGACGAAATCGTAGAAAAGTTGCGGGTCATTGGCGAAAGGGTCTTCACCAAAGCGCACCGGTCCGATCAGCCGTTCGATGACCCGCCCGGTCCATCGCCCGAATGCCCCGAGCCTGCGGCCCAGTCTGGCAGGCAAAGGCACACCGGGCGGCACATCCCAGAACCATTGCGGCGTCTGCACCCAAGCCATGCGCGGATCGCGGAAATAGCCCATGGTCTCTGTCAGGAAGTTCGGGAATGGCCTTGTGTCGGCGTCGCAGATCATCACGAAATCGCTTGAGGTCCTCTCCATCGCGTTGCGCAGGTTGCCGGCCTTGTAGCCGACATTGTTGGACCGGGTGATGTAGTGCGCGCCTTCCTCGGCCGCCACGACCGCCATCGCTGGGCGCCGCCCATCGTCAAGCACATGGACGTGCAACTCAATGGGATGCGGATAGGTCATCGCTCTGGCATCGCGCAGACCGAGACGCACCAGCTCGGGGTCTTCATTATAGGTCGCAAAGAACACGTC
>JBCKXH010000246.1:0-2492 GCA_038921555.1 Paracoccaceae bacterium | reverse complement strand
GGCGTTGCCCCAGGGATACGACAGCTTTCTGGGCGAGCGTGGCGTGATGCTGTCGGGCGGGCAAAAGCAGCGGGTGGCGATTGCGCGGGCGATACTGCGCGATGCGCGGGTGCTCTTGTTGGACGAGGCGACCTCGGCGCTGGATGCCGAAAGCGAGCGGCTGGTGCAACAGGCGGTGGAACGGCTGGCTGAGGGGCGGACCGTGCTGGTAGTGGCGCATAGGTTGGCCACGGTCAAGCGCGCCGACCGGATCGTGGTCTTGGACCAGGGCCGCGTGGTGGCGGTGGGCAGCCATGACAGCCTGGTGGCCGAGGGCGGGCTTTATGCAAGGCTGGCCCGGTTGCAGTTCACCGACGGGGTGGGTTGAGCGGCCTGGATGGCGAGGACGCGCCGCACGGATTTCAGCGGCCCATCCTCGCCCCGCTGCCTGCGCGCAATTTACTATGCAAATGGCAAAAAACCAAGCATCCTGAGCGGAATTGGCGCTCTGAAGCAGGGCAAAGGGGAGGAAGACATGGGCTCGTTCAAGACCCTGGCCGACATCAAGGCCATCGAAGCCGAGGCCGCCTGGGAGGCGCGCGATGTCGGCCGGACGATATACGACTTTCTGAGCCGGACCAAGGCGGCACATGGCGCACGCCCGGCGATCAGCTTTCAGTTGCAATCCACCCCCGGATCGCGGGCGCAAACCCTGACCTGGGCCGCGCTGCATGGCAGGGTCACCCAGGCGGCCAACCTGTTCCGCAGACTTGGCGTCGGGCCTGCGGATGTGGTGGCCTATGTCCTGCCGAATTGCCTTGAGACCGCCGTCACCCTGATTGGCGGGGCCGTCGCGGGCATCGTCAACCCGATCAACCCGCTGTTGGAGGCTGACCAGATCGCCGCCATCCTGCGCGAGACCAAGGCCAAGGTGGTGGTGACGCTGCGCGCCTTCCCCAAGACCGAACTGCCGCAGCGCGTGGCAGAGGCCGTGCGGCAGGCGCCGGGTGTGACAACCGTGCTGGAGATTGATCTGGCTCCCTATCTGGGCATCCCCAAGGCGTGGATTGCCCATCTGCTGCGGCCGAGGTTCCAGCCGCAGCATCAGGCCAAAGTGTTGGGCTTTACCGCCGAATGTGCGAAAGAACGCGCCGACGGGCTGGATTTCGTGGATGATCCGCAAGACCGCGTTGCGGCATATTTCCACACCGGCGGCACCACGGGCATGCCCAAGGTGGCGCAGCATCGGGCTGGCGGGATGATCTATCAGGGCTGGCTGGGGGCGCGGCTGCTGTTCAATCTGCAAGACGTGGTGATGTGCCCCTTGCCGCTGTTCCATGTCTTTGCCGCCTATCCGATCCTGATGTCGATGATCGCTTCGGGGGCGCATGTGGTGTTTCCCACCCCGGCGGGCTATCGCGGCGATGGGGTGTTCGACAATCTGTGGAAGCTGATCGAGCAGTGGCAGGTCACCTATCTGGTGACGGTGCCGACGGCGCTGTCGGCCCTGATGCAGCGCCCGGTCAATGCCGATATCGCCACATTGCGCGGGGCGTTTTCCGGATCATCGCCGCTGCCGATTGAACTGTTCAAACGATTCGAAAAGGCGACCGGGGTGCAGATTGTCGAGGGCTACGGCCTGACCGAATGCACCTGCCTTGTCTCAATCAACCCTCCGGAAGGCAACAAGAAGATCGGATCGGTCGGCCTGCCGTTCCCGCATACCAGAGTGCGGATTCTGGCCAGTGGCGGGGCGGGCGATGGGGCAGGCGGCTGGCGCGATTGCGCGGTGGACGAGGTGGGTGAGATCTGTGTGGCCAGTCCGGGGGTCTATGTCGGGCATACCTATACCGATGCCGAGAAGAACCACGCGCTTTATGCCGATGACATCTATCTGCGCACCGGCGATCTGGGGCGGCTGGACGGTGACGGCTATCTTTACATCACCGGCCGCGCCAAGGACGTGATCATTCGCGGCGGCCACAACATCGACCCGGCCATCATAGAAGAGGCGATGATGGGTCACGCTGCGGTCGCCTTTGTGGCCGCAATCGGCCAGCCCGATGCCCATGCGGGCGAGTTGCCCTGCGCCTATGTCGAACTGGTCAAGGGCGCCAACGTCACCATTGAGCAACTGCACGAATTTGCCCGCACCGCTATCACCGAACGGGCGGCGGTGCCCAAGCATATCGAGATTCTGGCCGAACTGCCCAAGACGGCGGTCGGCAAGGTGCTGAAGCCTGAGCTGCGCCGCCTTGCCATCAAGCGCGTGCTGGATGCGGCGCTGGCCGAGGCCGGGCATGGTGCCGTGGTGCGTGACGTGGTCGAGGACAAGAAGCGCGGTCTGGTGGCGCGGATCGAGGCTGCGGGCAATGTTGACAAGGCGGGCGTTGCCGCCGTGCTGGGAAATTTTGCCACGGCTTGGGACTGGGCGACATGACGGCCAAGTTTTCATTTGCTTTTGGCACTGGCCTGCCTAATTCTGCTTGGAACTGTTGGAAGGGAGGCTCGGG
>JBCKXH010000245.1:0-2493 GCA_038921555.1 Paracoccaceae bacterium | reverse complement strand
TGCCGCTCAAGAAGGGCCGCCTTGGTTCTCGATCGGGCGGTCGGTCTACTATCGTTACGGCGACATCCTCGAATTCGAGATGAACGCCCGTCATGGCGAGGCTCTGTAATGGAGGCTTCCGCCATGGATGTGCAGGTCGATACCGCCGCGATCCGCGCCTATTGCGACATCGTCTTTGGCTATCTGACGGGGCCGGTGACCATTCGACTGATTGCCGAGGTCGGCACACCGGGCCAGAAGCCGAAGGTCCATTTCACCACCGTCGACCAGATTGCCGATCTGCTGGTCCGGATTGCCCCGCAAGCGGCGCGGGATCAGCGCGCTGTCTTCATCCTGCCAGCCTCGCTCAGCGCACCCCGTTCAGCCAAGGCCGAAGACATCCGCGAGACCGGCGTCATCGTCGCCGACCTTGACCACGGCGATATCGCCGCCATCCGAGACCATCTGGCCCGGCACCTGGGGCAACCTTCAATGGAAGTGGCCTCGGGCGGCACCACCGAGGAGGGCCAGGCCAAACTGCACCTCTATTGGCGCCTGAGTGAAGCGGCGGCAGGCAGCGATCTCGATCTGGTTGCACGCTTGCGCGGAGAGATCGCCCGCAAAGTCGGCGGGGATGACAGCTTCAAGACGATCACCCAGCCGATCCGGGTCGCGGGGACGATTCATGGCAAGAATGGCGTCCCGAACCCGGTCCGACTGCTCGGCTGCACTGCCACCGAGTACCACCTTGCCGAATTTGCCGAGGCCATCCGCGCGATGCCCGCCCTCGTCGAACTCGCTCCGATCCTCGACTTCAACGACGCCAAACAACAGGGGCAGCGCGCGCGGGATCTGATGACCACGATCATCCGGGAAGGCGGACAGGATGGTGACACCCGGTTTCGGGCCCTGTCCAAGATCATCGGTCATTGGATCCGGATGGCGCGGCAAGGCAGATGCACCCTGTCGGAAGCTTGGGTTGCCGTGGCGGATCAGAATGCGGCGACGATCCGCCCGCCATGGCCCGAAGATCGGCTGCATCGTGAGTTTGAGGCGCTGCTCAAGCTCGACATGGGCAAGAGGGGCCCGATGCCGTCCGACACCAACCTTACCGATGCGGCCGCATCAGCCCCCGAACTGAGCGAAGACGCCCTTGCTCAGGACTTCGTTCGGCAGGTCGGGGCAAACTGGCGCCATGTCGGGGCCTGGGGGCAATGGTTTGTCTGGAGCAGCACCCATTGGCAAAGAGATGCCCTCGGTGGCGCATTCCAGGATATCCGCCTGATCTGCCGCACCGCCACGGTGGGGATCAATAAGCCGCAAGAGGCACGGCGGCTCGCCAGCGCCAGGACCATGCAGGCGGTGCAGAAGATCGTGGCCCATGATCCGATGATAGCACTGGCGCCCGAAGCCTTCGATCAGCACCCGATGCGGCTCAACACCCCTGCCGGGATCCTCGATCTCGAGACCGGGTCCATCGTCGCCCACGACCCCAGCCTGCTGCTGTCGCAGATCACACGCGCAAGGCCCGGTCATGGCTGCCCGCAATGGCGGACCTTCCTGAATACCGTGACCGGCGGTGATGCCGATCTGCAAAGCTATCTCGCCCGTGTCGCGGGCCACTGCCTGACCGGCAGTACGCGGGAACAGGTTTTCTTCTTCCTCCATGGCTCGGGTGCCAATGGAAAATCGGTCTTCCTGCAGACTCTGGCATGGATCCTCGGCGACTATGCAGCCACTGCGGCGGCCGACACCTTCACCAATCGCGGTCAGTCCCGGCACCTGAGCGAACTTGCCGGCCTGCGCGCGGCGCGGCTGGTCCTCGTCTCGGAGACAGAAGCCGGCGAAGGCTGGTCCGAGGCGCGGATCAAATCTGTCACCGGCGGCGAAGCGATCCGGGCGAACTTCATGTACAAGGACTATTTCGAGTTCGTGCCGCAGTTCAAGCTCATGGTTGCGGGCAATCACCGGCCGAGCCTCAGCGAAGTGGGCGAAGCGATGCGCCGTCGCCTCCACGTCATCCCCTTTACCGTCACCATCGCCCCGCAAGACCGAAATCCGAATCTGGCCGAACTCCTCCGTGCCGAAGCCAATGGAATCCTCGGCTGGATGATCGATGGCTGCGCCGAATGGCAGAGCAAGGGGCTGATGCCGCCCGCCATAGTCACGGGAGCTGCGGAGGAATATTTTGCGGCAGAGGACCACATTGGGCACTGGCTGGAGGAACGCTGCCTGACCGGCCCGACCCTCAGGGCCAGCGCGAAGGTCCTCTTTGCTTCTTGGTCGGCCTGGGCCAAAGACAGCGGCTATGAGGCGCAAACCGCACGCTTTTTAGGCGAGAATCTCCGGGCGCGCGGTTTCCAGCCGGGCAAGGCCGGACGGGATCGCGGTTGGGTGGGGCTGACGATCCGGCATTCGTTTCAAGAGGGGCAAGAGACATGAACCCTTACCCCACCGCCCTAATGTCGCCCGCCGAACGCCGCGCAGCGCTTTGCGCCATCCTTGCCCTCGGCC
>JBCKXH010000244.1:0-2499 GCA_038921555.1 Paracoccaceae bacterium | reverse complement strand
GAACCGCACGCTCACCAAGGCGGCCGCGGCGTTGGGTGAGGTGGCCCGTGACATCCGGCCCTATACGCTGGAGGCGCTGACGGCGGCCATGATGCCGGGCGATGTGGCGATCTCGATGCTGACGGCTGATCATCATGTCGGCATCGCCAAGGATTGCCTGACCAGGGGGCGCATTTCGTCTCGTCCTCCTATATCGCGCCGCAGATGCGGGATCTGGCTGAGGCGTTTGCCGTCAAGGGGCTGGTGTCGGTCAATGAAGTGGGGCTGGACCCGGGGATCGACCATCTGATGGCGCATGATCTGGTGGCGCGGTATCGCGCCTCGGCCGGCTATCACGCGGGTAATGCGCTGTCGTTCCTGTCGTACTGCGGCGGGGTTCCCAAGATCGCCAATCCGTTCCGCTATAAATTCAGCTGGGCGCCGGTGGGGGTGTTGAAGGCGCTGCGCGCGCCCTCACGCAGTCTGAAGAACTGGAGCGAGCTGCGGGTGGCGCGGCCGTGGGATGCGATCACCTCTTATGTAGCACCGCTGCCGAGCCCGGAGAGTTTCGAGGTTTATCCCAACCGTGACAGCTATCCCTTCATGCAGGATTACCGCTTTGACCCGGACTGGAAGGTCGGCGATTTCGTCTGCGGCACGATCCGGCTGAACGGCTGGGACGAGGCCTGGGCCCCGGTGTTCCGCGAGATTGAAACGCTGTCGGGGCCAGAGGGCGACGTGAGGCTGGCCGAGATGGCGGCGGAGTTTGTGCAGGACAATTCATACGCCCCCGGCGAGCCGGACCGGGTGGTGCTGTTCGTCAGCCTGCGGGCCGAGAGGGCGGGTATTCCGGTGTTCCACGAGATCTGGGCGATGGATGCCTGGGGGGACGAACGGGGCACGGCGATGGCGCGGCTGGTGTCGCGGCCGGTGGCAATGGCGGTGGAATCGGTGCTGAAGCGCGCGGTTGCGGCGGGGGTTCATGCCGCCCCGCATGACCCGAAATTGTTAGACTTTTGGCTGGGCTAGGTGCAGGGGTTGGCGCAGTATATGGAGCGGATTGATCATCTGGCGTGAGGGGGGTGTTGCGTGATGTCGTTTTGCGCGACATCGTGTTTTAGCCTTTATTCCCAATCGGTTACCTATTTTCGTTAACCTTTGATCAACCTGCACGACACTGCCTTGATAAGCGCGGCAAACTGGTGTTTTCCATTGGGTTGTTCCTCGCCAACGGGCGTCCGGTGGGTCATCGCCTGATTGCCGTGCTCGCCGACCGGCTGGAACCGCAGGTTGCCTTGGGTGCGACGCGCGACATTCGGGCGGGATCGCTTGTGGAGGTCGGGGCCTCCGGCGGGAGTATTTTTGCCATTGTGAAAGGGCAAGGGGTGACAGCGATCCTGTGCCACGGCGTGGTGTGGCTGGCCATGACGATCACTGGCATTTGCGGCGCGGGCAGGCTGATCAGCGCGCCACAACGGGCAGGCTGATCATGGGCGTGCGGAGGATCAGCATTGGATGCGGGGGGGAATGTCTGACGAGCGCGCAAAGGCGCCATGGCTTCCGGCGTCATGCAGCGCGGGCTTTGAACCGCCCATTGGTCATTCTGTTTCAGCCGCAGCGCGCCTGCGGGGCGGGTGATGGCACCGTCATTTGGCAAGATGCCGGCGACATCGGTGCGGCGTTTGATCTCGTCGTTCAACCGCCGGGTCGGGTTGGGGAAACGCCGCTTGGCCCGGTGCTCTGCGGGAAGGTCATGCCGGCCAGCCCATCGGATTCGGCCTGCGCCATTGATCTTGCACCAATGGCGCACCATGGCTCATGCCATGATCGCCGCCAGCCTGGGCTGCGTCGCCTGATCTGGCCGGCGACCGCCCGCCACCGGGGGCTTGCGGTCTCGGCGGTGTTCCTCGGGCGAAAGCGGTGGCGATCAAGGCGGACACAAGCCGCCGTCCGCTCTTGCCGGCATGGGCCGGCACGTTGCGCCGGCCGGGCCTAGTCAGCTTGCGCAGGGGCTCTGTCCAGATCGGTTCCGCCTCGGAAGGTGCTGTTGCCAAACCCGGAACTTCGCGGCGACCGTCGGTGTTCACCCCCACCGCGATGCTGACCGCGCCGGACACCCGACGGACACGATCCGGCCGCCGCGCCGCACCCTGAGGTCGGTGGCACGGGTCCGCAGACCGGGCCAGTCGCCTTCGACGGGCCGGTCAGGGAAGGCCTTGACCTTGCCCGTCCCTCGCCATTGTCCGGCATTGGTCCGGCATTGGTCCGGCATTGGTCCGAGGACAATGGCGAGGGGCCGTCAGCGCCTTTTCTGCCACCCGCCCTAGCTCCGGAAAGCCGGGAAAATACCACCCCGTCCGCAGCTTCGGAATGCGCCGCTCCACCGTTCCAGACCGGGCCAGTCGCGGTCGCGGTCGCCATTGCGCTGCGCCCGGCGCGTCGGGTCCATCTCGCGACAGGCAGCGCCGGTGGCAGCCCCACCTCCTGATCCATCAGCCGCGCGGCGGCAAAGCGTCAACC
>JBCKXH010000243.1:0-2524 GCA_038921555.1 Paracoccaceae bacterium | reverse complement strand
GATCTGACCGACCGGTACAGGATTGGTCGACCCATCAAGCGACAGCACGGCGACCGGCCGACCGGTCTGCGGCTTGCCGGGGCTGCCATGCCGGACAGCCATGCCGGCGTGATTGGAAACGAACGTGGAAATCTCGCTCATGCCGAAGGCTTCATAGATCGGCTTGCCAGTGGCTTCCTGCCATGCGGACAGAAGTGCCGGGCTAAGCGGCTCACCGGCGGCCAGCGCGTGACGCAGGGTCGGCAGGCCTTCCGGGGTCAGCTGGCAGTATTTCAGCATCTGCCTGAACAGCGCGGGCACGGCGGCAAACAGGGTTGCACCGACAGCAGTGATTACCTTCGGCCAGACCTCGACCTGCTTTGGTCCGTTATAGAGAACGGCGGTGGCACCGCAGGCCCAGGGGTCGAGCAGACCGACGCCAAGCGTGTAGCTCCAGTTGAAAGCACCGGCGTGCAGCATCGTGTCGGCTTCGCTCAGCCCCAACCAATCACTGTACATCGGCACGCGGCCAAGCGCCACGTGATGGGCATGGATCACGCCCTTGGGCCTGCTGGTCGTGCCGGATGTGTAGATCATGTAGGCCGGTTCGTCCGCCATCGTTTCGGCATAGGCTGCGAGCGGTATAGCGGATTTCAATCGTGCCAATGCAGCTTCATCCAAAACCCGGCAGCCCGCCGGCAGCCCGGGAATTGCAAGCGCGGCGATCTGGGCAACCGCCGCAGCAGCGGAATCGGCGACGAGCATGCGGGCCTCTGCTGCGGTCAATTGTGCCGAGATCGGGATCGGCACCATGCCAGCAGCGATGGTGCCAAAAAACATCAGCGCACAATCGCTTGTGTTGGGCAGGCGCAGAATGATCCGGTCGCCGGGCTGCAATCCTTCGGCCAGCAACCCGGCGGCGATGCTGAGGATGGTGCGTTCAAGCACGGCATAGGTCCAGCGTTCGGCAGTTTCGGGCCGATCTGCATCACTAACGATGATTAGCGCCGTCTTGTCGGGCGATGTCGCCGCCGTGCGGCCAACGCAATGCTGCGCCAGATTGAACGGGTCCGCGCTCATGTGACCTGAAGCCAGTCTGCGATATGCACCATGCCCTGCACCGTCCAGCCGCCGTCGACGACCAGCGTCTGACCGGTGATATAGCTGGCGCGGTCACTGACCAGAAAAACCACCGGATCGGCAATCTCGTGCGGTTGCGCCAGCCGGCCCATCGGAATGCGCTCGACCTGCCAGTCGCCCCGGATCGAGCCGTCCTTCAACCCCTGCTCGATCAGCTTAGTCTGAGTCGCGCCCGGTGCGACGGCATTGACGCGGATATTGGCGGCGGCGACTTCGGTGGCGTAGACGCGCGTCAGCCCCTCGATTCCGGCCTTGGCAGCACTGTAGGGACCACGACCGGGAATTCCGACGATCCCGGCTGCCGAGGCGATGCTGACGATCGCCCCGCCCTTGCCGCGCGCCCGCATCCGTCGGATCGCCTGCGCGCAGCATAGATGCATGCCGGTCAGATGGGTGTTCAGCACCAGATGCCAATCCTCGGGCGTCATGTTCTCGGCCAGCGCCACGCGCTGCACACCGGCATTATTGATCAGAATGTCAATCTGCCCGGCGTCCCGGTCTATCTGGCTAAAGGCCCCCGCCACGCTGTCGGGGTTGGCGACATCGACGGTTAGATAGGTGACGCCGGTGCGCGGGTCGTCTGGCGGTTTCAGGTCCAGGGAAAAGACCCTCACGCCCTCTTCCAGAAGGCGCAGGGCGATGGCATCGCCGATGCCGCGCGCAGCACCGGTGATTGCTGCGACCTTACCCGACATGGACTGCGTCATCGCCTGCTCCTTTCTGTCGACCCTAATACATCAGCCAGTTTCTGTCGGCCCTAATACATCAGCCAGCCGCCGCTGACGTTGATCGTGGCACCAGTGATGTAGCTGGCGTGATCAGATGCCAGAAACAGCACCGACCCCGCCAGTTCCGACGGCGCGGCAATATAGCCCAGCGGGATCTGCGCCGTTGTCGCGGCCAGCGCCGCATCGTCCATGCCGCTGCGCATCATCGCCGTGTTGGCAGCCCCCGGCGACACCGCGTTGACGGTGATCTTGTCCTTAGCCAGCGACCGGGCGAGGCCGCGCGTCATCGACACGATGCCGCCCTTGGTCGCCGCATAGGCAACCGAGCCGCCAAAACCGCCGCTCATCCAGCCTTGCGAGGTAAAGTTGATGATCCGCCCGCCCCTGCCCTGATCGCGCATCAACCGCGCCACTCCCTGGCACAGAAAGAACGAAGCTTTGAGATTGATGTCGTGTTGGAAATCCCAATCGGCCTCGGTCACGTCAAACACGCTCGGCCGGCGCACCAGCACGGCGGCCGTCTGCACCAGCACGTCGAGTTGACCGAATGCGGCCATGACCTTGTCGATGACAGCCTGTTGCCCGGCGACCGGGCGCAGGTCGTGGCCAATGGCCAGATGCGGCCCACCTTCCATCTCGGCGACAACGGCGTCGGCGCGGACCTGATCAAGGTCAAC
>JBCKXH010000242.1:0-2564 GCA_038921555.1 Paracoccaceae bacterium | reverse complement strand
CCAGTTCCTCGGTCTGCATCGCGCGCCAGTTGACCGGGACCATGCCGCCAGCGTCGGTAAGCCAGGACAGGCGGTAAAGCGCCTCCATCAGGGCGCGGTTGGGCAGGCGGGCGGTTTCAAGGTCGGGCAGTTGGCTGTGGGCGAAGAGGCCGCCCAAAGCGGGCAGGCCGAGCAGGGGTTCGCCACGGGTCAGGGCGCGGAAGACGACCTTGAGACCCTCATAACGGTCATGGTGGCGGTCCCAGGCGGCACGGCGGATGGATTGGGCGCGCAGGTGGGCGAGGGAATAGCCTTCGGCGTAAAGCTTGCGGGCGTCCTGGGTGGCGGCGGGGGTGTGCAGCAGCTCGCGATCCTCGGCGACCATCAGGAAGATCAGGCGGTAGACGAGGCGCAGAAGCTCGTTGAACCAGTCGGTCAGGGGCAGGGCGCCTTGGGTCAGGCGGTCGCGCAGGGCGGGGTTGGCGTCAAGAAAGCCGGAGCCGAGGATTTTCAGGGCGTGCTCGACCTGCTTGGCCAGTTTGTCACGGGCGACGGCGCCCTCGCGGCTGCCAGCATCGCGCCAACGCTCAAGGGCGCAATCGGTGGCGGGGTTCGGGGCATCGCCAAAGCGCGAGCGGTGGATCAGCAGCCAAAGGGCCGAGAACGAGGCAATATCGTCGGTCTGGAAGATTTGCGCCAGGTTGGCCTCGATATAGGCGGGGCGGGTCAGCGAGGCGTTGTCGCGCATCAGGCGCAGGGTGGTGCCGTTGGTGGCAAGGCCCCAGAGGGCGGCATCGGCGGCGTTCAGGCTGTCTTGCAGGGCGAAAGCAGCGGAACGGGAGCGGTCGGTGGAGAGGTAGGCGCTGCGCCGGTCGATGGGGTCAGCGGGCGGGACGACAACTATGGGAATGCGGCCAGCACCTGCCGTGAATGCCAGGGGCGAGGCGGCGGGGGTGAGGTCGGTGAACCCGAAGGTCTCAGCCAGAAAGGCGCGGGTCACATTGATCGTGGCGGTTGCGGTCGGGTTGTCGATCTGGGCGAAGGCGTCGAAATGCGCCTGTCCAATCCGGAAGGCGCGTGAGATTTCGTCGCGCAGGGTCAGGCCCTTGAGCAGACCGTAGCCTGCGTCGTCTTGCTTGAACGCGATCTGCGCCAGCATTGCCGGGGCGATGAGGTTACCCTCCAAGGTGAGCGAGGGCCAGGCGGCCACGTCGGCGAGTTTGCGGGCCATGGTCTACCCCTGCGCCGGAAGAAGGACGAACAGACCGATCACGTCGGGCGGCAAGGCTGGATCGACACTGACGCGCGAAGCCATGCCAGCGGCGGCCCGCAAACGGGCGTGGTCTTCGGCAAGATCGGCGGCGCGGCTGCGGGCGTGGTCGGCCAATGGGCCGGTGATGAGTTGGGGAAGGTCATCATGCGCAGCGCGGATAAAGCGGTCTTTGGCGACTTGGGCAAGATCATGGGCGGCGGTGGCGGCCAGCATGTCGCGCACTGGTTCACCCGTCGCGACAATCTTGCCGCCGACCAAAGCGACAAGAGCGGCCTCTTCGGCCAACAGGAGCCGCTCGCGGCGCCCGTGGACGGTCAGCTTGAACCGCAGGCGCAACAGCGCGACGGTCGTCTTGCGGGTGACGCCATGGGTCGGCCACGCTCCTACCCGGCCAAGGTCAAGGCCGGACAGGGCCAGAGGGTCCAGGGCGCCTTCAACCAGTGCTTCGGCCAAGGTGGCGGTCAATGGGTGGGTTCGGGTCAGCAGGGCGGTGCCTGCCGGGGCGGGCTCTTTCAGCACGAGAGTTATGGTGCCGGAGAGGTCGCGCTGATCCAGCCGTTCGCGCAAGGCGGGCGGCAAGGCGGCAAGATGGGCGGCAAGACCCGATTTGCGCTGTTCAAGCGGGGCGTTGAAGCGGGCCATGGCGGCGGCAACGAAGGACCGGGCGGCCTCGGGGTCGCCCAACAGGGCGCGCGCACGGGCCCATTCAGGGGCCACCTCTTGCGGTTTCATGGCATTCTGGGCAAAGATCGCCCGTGAGCGCTTTTCCTTTTCCTCGGCATCGCGCCAGCGGCTTGCCATTGTCTGGGTGCCATCCTCAAGCCGCAGGTCGAGCAAAAGCTGGCGGTGACCGCCACGGCGCAGCATCATGGACGCCATGAGCGCGTCGGTTACGGGTCCGCGATCTTCGGGCAAGGGAACGGTGACGCCGGTGGCCTTGCGGATGGTTTCGGCTTTGCGCAGGATCACATCGAGCACGGCGCCATCAATGGCGCTGTCCGGTGAGAACATCAGGATCGAGCGCACTTCTTTGGAAGGCTGTCCAAAGCGATCCACCCGGCCTTCGCGCTGTTGGTGGCGGGTCGGGTTCCACGACAGATCGTAATGCACCACGGCATCGAAGAGATGTTGCAGGTTGATGCCTTCGGACAGGCAATCGGTGGCGACAAGCAGGCGTTGCCCCTCGTCGGCCATGGCGGCGACGCGGCTTTTGCGTTCGTCCGGTGTTTGCGCCCCGGTCACTGCTGCAACCGTCAGTTTGGGGAAGGCCTTGCGGAGTGCTTCACGGACCTGATCGGCGGTGGCAAGGAAG
>JBCKXH010000241.1:0-2567 GCA_038921555.1 Paracoccaceae bacterium | reverse complement strand
TGACCTGCCCGAGGCCTTTGGCCTCAATGACCTGCCCGAGGCCTTTGGCCTCAATGACCTGCCCGAGGCCTTTGGCCTCAATGACCTGCCCGAGGCCTTTGGCCTCAATGACCTGCCCGAGGCCTTTGGCCTCAATGACCTGCCCGAGGCCTTTGGCCTCAATGACCTGCCCGAGGCCTTTGGCCTCAATGACCTGCCAGAGTGCGTATTCTGGGGCGATCAAGGATGCCCTGCGTTTGCGCGCGGTCGGCTTCGACGCGGTCAAGCACCTGTCGCTCTGTCGGATCGAGAAGCGACCACCAAAGCTCGACCTGGCAAGCTATCCCTATCTGCCGCGCACGAACGTGGAGGCGACCTCGGCCGCCAGCTATATGACCCTGATAACGGCGGTGGCGGAATGACAGAGGTCCCGAAGATCCTGCTCGCCTTCGTCGGGGTGACACTCCCCCGGACTGTCGCCTGATCCTCCTCAATCTGAAGACGCTGAAGCTGCCGACTTTCCTGCGGGAGTACGAGAAACTGGCGCGCGCGGCGGCGGAGGCCGCCAGATCAATCATCTGCGCGCTTTCGCGCGCGGCGGCGGAGGCCGCCAGATCAATCATCTGCGCGCCTTCGCGCGCGGCTGCGGAGGCCGCCAGATCAATCATCTGCGCGCCTTCGCGCGCGGCGGCGGAGGCCGCCAGGTCGGTTGTCTGCGCGCCTTCGTGCGCGGCGGCGGATGCCGCCAAGTCGGTTGTCTGCGCGCCTTCGCGCGCGGGGCGCCGCCGAGGGGCTGGATCATGTCCAGTTCCTGGCGCGCCTGGTCGAACTCGAGCTGATCGACCGTGAGAGGCGGATGATCGAGCGCCGCATCAAGGCCGCGAAGTTCCCGGCAACCAAGAGCCTCGACAGCTTCGACTTCAAGGCGATCCCCAAGCTGAACAAGATGCAGGTGCTGGAACTCGCCCGCTGCGAATGGACCCTGCGGCGCGAGAACGTCATCATGCCGGAGGCATGTCTTCGACATGACGCCCTCGGGCCCAGTGGAACCGGCAAGACCCACATCATGCCGGAGGCATGTCTGCGACATGACGCCCTCGGCCTGGGTCTGGCCGCCTGCCAGAAGGGGATGTCGGTCAGCTTCACCACCGCCGCCGCCGCCGCGTTCGCCAATGTCGCTCGGACCGTGTATGGATGGCTCCTGCATGGCAAGGGGGTTGTTCGGCTTTGGCGTCTGGTCGGCTGCGGCCATGTAGTGAGGGGCAAATGCCATTGGTTCGAATGCAGCCCCGAACGCGTCCTGGTTGCGGCTTTGTCGCCGCGCGCCTTGCTGGCCGTCCGCGTGGATCTGGTCCCAATCAATGGCGCGCGCTCATGATGCGCTCCGCTCCGAACCGGGTATCCCGATCCATTTCCGGCAGTGCTTAGGCTCAAGTTTCAAGTGCAACACCCACGGCCCAGAGGGCATAGGATGTTGCGATGGACAGACGAAGCAAGCACCTAAGCCGCGAGGAACGTGGCGTGATTTTTGCGGAGCATAGCCGAGGAAGTAGCCAGAGATCGATCGGGGGTCTTTTGGGGCGGCCGGCGAGCACCATTGGGCGCGAGCTGTCGCGGGGTCAACAGGACGACGGGTCCTATTGTCCCCATGCAGGACGGCTGGTGTATGAGGTTCGCCGCGCGCGATGCCGGCGCGAGCGCAAGCTCATCGAGGGCAGCACGACCCATCAGTTTGTTCATGACCACCTCATTCATCGTCGCTGGTCACCCGAGCAGATTTCACACAGACTGCGGCTCATGAACCCCGATGATCCTTCGGCCCGCGTCAGCCACGAAACCATCTATGCCGCGATCTACGCACAGCCGAAGGGTGGGCTGAAAGCCGCGATGACCTTGGCGCTGCGACAGCACAAACCCGCCCGTGGGCTGCGACGCACGACGCTGGCGGGCGGCTCTATCACCCCGGAATCGTTGAAAATTATCCACCGCCCCGAGGAGATCGGGGCCCGTCTGGTGCCCGGTCACCGGGAAGGCGATCTGATCAAGGGGGCCTGAAATCGCTCGGCAGTGGGCACGGTGGTCGAGCGCAAGACTTGGCTCTCATTCTCAGCAAAATGCGCGGCTGCACCGCCGAAGCGGCGCTGGAAGGCTTCACCCGCCAGATGAAGCGATTGCCCGCCGTGCTGCGCCGGTCCATGACCTACGACCGCGGCAGTGAAATGGCGTGCCACCCGGAACTGGCGCGTCGGCTGAAAATCGACATCTGGTTCTGCGATCCGCACGCGCCCTGGCAGCGTTTTAGCAACGAGAACACCAATGGTCTGCTACGCCAGTTCTTCCTCAAAGGCACCGACCTGAGCGCCATCAGTCAGACCGAGCTGAACGACGTCGCCGCCCTGATGAACAACCGCCCCAGAAAAACCCTGGGCTGGAAAACACCCGCCGCAAGACACTGGCCGAAGAAATGGCCGCCTTCAATGAAGCCCTTGCACTTGCAATTTGAATCCGCCGTTTGCCATCACCTCACGTCGCGCGGGACGCGCGCCTCTGGCGCGACGCAGCTTGCCATCTCGTGGGGCCTTTCATTG
>JBCKXH010000240.1:0-2568 GCA_038921555.1 Paracoccaceae bacterium | reverse complement strand
GACGAGGAGATCACGATTGCCAAGAACGGTGGCGGGGCGCATCTGGATCTGATGACGGCGGCCTATGTTCTGGAGCGCTGGCACCAGCGCTGAGGTTGGTGGGGGTTTCACACCCCCACACCCCCGTGGAGTATTTGTGAAAGGGTAAGGGGGAGTTTGGTCAGGCCCCGATTTGGTCAGGCCCCGATCATGCGGGAATGCGCTTTGAGTGCCTGTAGCCAGGCCAGACCGTGGACGGTGGCGCGGGCGGGGCGGTATTCGGCGGCGACCCAGCCCTGATACTCCATCGCGTCAAGGTCGCGGAACAGGGCGGTCAGATCGAAGCCGCCGCCGCCGGGTTCGGCGCGGCTCGGGAAGCCTGCGATCTGGATGTGGTTGACATGGGCTTTGTGCTTTTCCCACACCATCCAGGGGTCGCCATGGATGCGGGCGGCGTGCCAGAGGTCGAATTGCAGGCCGACCCTCGGGTTGTCGAGGTCAGACAGGATACGGCCAGCCTGGTCGAAATCGTTGAGGAAATAGCCGGGCATGTCTTCGGTGTTCAAAGGCTCGATGCACAGGGTCAGGTCGGGGGCCTGGGCTGCGGCCCAAGCGAGGTGTTCGGTGTAAAGCTGGGTCGCCTCAACGCCGCGCGCCACCCCCGCCATGACATGCAGGCGGGCAGCACCCAGCCGGGTGGCCACGTCGGCGGCGCGCAGAAAACCGTCACGAAAGCGGCTTTCCAACCCGGGCACGGCGGCGTGGCCGCGGTCGCCCGCAGCCCAGTCGCCGGGCGGTGTGTTGATCATGGCAAGCGGCATCGCGCCCAAAGCCATCTGCCAATCCTTGGCGGAATGGTCATAGGGGAACAGGATCTCGACCCCGTCAAAGCCTGCTTGCGAGGCCAGACCCGGCCGATCAAGGCTGGACACTTCGGTGAACAGCATGGTCAGATTGGCGGCGAATCTGGGCATCACAGCAGAAGGGCGGAGCGGATGATGGGCATGAACACTCCATGTGACCAGAGGCCAAACCAGCTTTCACCGGATTGCGCCTCATGGCAACCCAATTCGACCAGACGGTAAAACGATTTGCGGTCGATCATTGCGTTCAGACCGGCGCGGACATGGATATAGGGGGCGGGTTCGCCATTGCGGAAGGTCACGGTGATCGGGTGGTCGGCGTCGGCCTCGACCTCATCCTCGGTCTTGGTGACAAAGCGCAAGCACTGGTCGCGGAGGGTTCCGCTGGCGGTGAAATCGACGGCGAGAAGCGGGGCGTCATCGACGCGGATGCCGACTTTCTCGACCGGGGTGACCAAGAAATATTCGTCGCCTTCGCGTTTGAGGATCGAGGAGAACAGTTTCACCATCGGCGCGCGGCCGATCGGGGTGCCAAGGTAGAACCATGTGCCGTCGCGGGCGATGCGGATGTCGATGTTGCCGCAGAACGGCGGGTTCCACAGATGGACCGGTGCCGGTCCCTTGGCGCGCCCGACCTGTTGCAGCAATCCGTCAGCCGTCGGTTTCACGGTCATTTCCCCTGGCCGGGGCGATTGGCATTTGTGCTAAGCGCCGCGACCCGTTCTAATGGGACATATAACCACTGGTGGAGCAATGCCATGTCTGATGCCAACCTTGTCGCCGAGATCGAGGCGCTGTCTGCTAGGCTGGCGCAGGCGCGCATCGAGGTGAACCGGCGCTTCATCGGTCAGGAGCTTGTGGTTGAACTGACGCTGGCGGCGTTGCTGTGCGGCGGCCACGCGCTGTTGGTCGGGCTGCCCGGTCTGGGCAAGACGCTGCTGGTGGATACAATGGCCAAGGTCATGGGTCTGCGCTCCAACCGCATCCAGTTCACGCCGGACCTGATGCCGGCCGATATTCTCGGCTCGGAAGTGCTGGATGCGGCCTCTGACGGCACAAGGTCGTTTCGCTTCATCGAAGGGCCGGTGTTCTGCGAATTGCTGATGGCGGATGAGATCAACCGCGCCTCGCCGCGCACCCAGTCAGCCCTGTTGCAGGCCATGCAGGAGCGTGAGGTGACCATCGCGGGCCAGCACCGCTTGCTGGGGCCGCCGTTTCACGTTCTGGCGACGCAGAACCCGATTGAGCAGGAGGGCACCTATCCCTTGCCCGAGGCGCAGTTGGACCGCTTTCTGGTGCAGGTCGATGTCGCCTACCCGACTCGCGCCACCGAGCGCGACATTCTCATGGCCACCACCGGGCCTACGACGGCGCAGTCAGCACAGGTGTTCACCGGGGCCGAGTTGATCGCCGCACAGGCGCTGGTCCGCCGGATGCCGGTTGGCGAGAGCGTGGTCGAGGCGATCCTTGATCTGGTGCGCTCGTGCCGCCCCGGCGAGGCCGAGGGTGCGGCACTGGCGGGTGTTCTGTCATGGGGTCCGGGGCCGCGCGCGGCGCAGGCGCTAATGCTGATGGCGCGGGCAAGGGCGCTGCTGAACGGCCGTCTGGTGCCGTCAACCGAGGATGTAGCGCTGCTGGCAAGACCGGTGCTGGAGCATCGGATGTCGCTGAGCTTTGCCGCAAGGGCGCGGGGCGAGACCCTGCATGGGGTGATTGACCGGGTTGC
>JBCKXH010000239.1:0-2571 GCA_038921555.1 Paracoccaceae bacterium | reverse complement strand
GTTCGGGTGCTGCGTGCGCGTTTCCGCCCGCGCCGTCGCCGCACGGACAGACCTTCCTCCTTGTAAATGCGATACAATTTCTTCTCGTTCATCGTGAACCCCTCCCGCTCAAGCATGATCCCGATCCGCCGATAGCCAAACCGGCGGCGCTTGCCCGCAATCTCATGCATCTGCTTGCGGATGTCCGCATGATCGGCCAAGCGTTCGCGCCGCACGGTTTTGGGATCGACACCAACCAGGTTGCAGGCCCGGCGCTGCGAGATGTGATGATCCCGCATCGCCTTGAGCGCTGCTTCCCGCCGTTGAACTGGTGTCGCTACCGCTTTCCCAGAAGGTCTTTCAGCACGACCCTCGCCATTGGGCTCGAACCAATGGCGCCGCAATGGCTCGATCCAGCATCGTCTCCGCCAACACGCGCTTGAGTTTGGCGTTCTCGTCCTCGAGGCTCTTCAGGCGCCGGGCATCGGACACCTCCATCCCTCCATACTTGGCCTTCAGCTTATAAAAACTGGCCGGGCTGATGCCGTGCTTGCGGCAAAGTTCAGTGGCAGGAAGGCCCGCTTCCTGCTCCTTGATCATGCCGATGATCTGCGCCTCGGTGAAACGGCTCTTTCTCATTCGTCTGCTCCTTCAGGGTTGGGCAGACTCTACATCAGGATGAGGGAGCTTCCGGGGGGCAGGTCAGTCTGGCAAGCGGCATTGGTCTGATGCGTTGAAGGGCCGGATTGTGGCTGAGACCTTGGTGCCTGGCGTGACAGTGAACGAGGTTGCGCGTCACCATGACATGCGGGCCAATCATCTGTCATCCTGGCGGGGGTTGGCAAAGGCGGGCAAGCTGGTGGTGCCGGATCTGGCCGGCATTAGCTTTGCGTCGATTGTTCTGGCCGGGCCAAATCCTGTCCGTTCTGTGCCGGGGCAGACCCAGTTGTGCAGCGGCAGCATCACGCTTGCGCTGGATTCGGCGACGGATGCGCTTGGGATTGCTGAACTGGCAGCAGGACTGCAGGCCGCCTTGTGATCTTTCCATCAAACCGGGTGCGTATCATGGTGGCGACCAAGCCGATCGATTTCCGCAAAGGGCATGACGGGCTGGCCGCGTTGGTGAAGAATGAGCTGCACAAGGATCCGTTCACCGGCACGGTATTTGTATTCCGGTCGCGCCGAGCCGACCGCTTGAAGTTGCTATACTGGGTGAGCCATGGTCACGCCACTGGTCCGAGTGACCATGGCGCAAGACCGGGTTGGTGATGGCTTACAAGCGGCTGGAGGAACACACATTTACCTGGCCCGCGATCAAGGACGGGGTGATGAACCTTGGCCATGTGCAGTTCGAAGCCCTGTTTGAGGGGTGAGGAGGATCAGAAAACAGTCCGGGGGACTGTTTTCCCGACGCAAGTGGCGGCGGTTGGATCGCGGATCGCTTGGTCTTTGAGGATTATTCTCGAGTTTGGTCAACCGCCGCCTTCCCCACGGGCATGAACGGATACTCGAGGGCCGTCGCCCCACCCGCAAGCGCCAAAGCGATGATCCTCGCCCGCCAGCACGCCGCCCAGCGCGCCATGCGGGCCTTGGAGGGTCGCTGTGAGGGCGTGGGCAAGGGTCGCATCCGCAGCTGGTGGGCAGGGGTTGCCAGTGCGCAGCGATGGCCAGATCGGCGTGGCCATGGGGCTTGCCTGGATTGAGGACAATCTTGATCCGTCGCCAGAAGCGCAAGATATCCTCGGCACCGTCGAACCCCAGATCGAGCCCGTCCGTCAGATGGTCTTCGGTCAGATCGCCATCATCACCCGAGGTTGACCCGGAGATCTGCAAGGGCGCCGAGGTGGACTCGGACATGGGCTTCCAGCACCCTCTGCAGGATCGCAGTCTCGATCATCACTGGTTTGCCGGATGCCTTTTCCTCCTCAGCCGTGATTTCCGCTGCCATCAGCGCGGCCACGCGGGCGGGCCAAGTGACCCAAACGTCGCGCGCCTGCTGGGCCAGTCGGAATACCAGCGCTTCGGCCCGCGCGCGATCAACCAATGTGCCCTTCTTCTTCTGAATCGCCAGTTGGCGCTCCTGCGCCTGATAGACGGTCAGCGCCGTGCGGGCTTTGAGATAGCTGTCGGTTCCGCTGCTGCCACTGATCGACATGGCCGCATCGCCGCCAAGCGAGCGGCGCTGCTGATCGGGATCGGTCATTGCCGCCCGGCGCACGTCGGACGCAGCCGCGTTGATTGATCCATCGGCATAAAACACCAGCCTGACGCTGCGTTTGGCGTTCTGGACCGCACCCCGCGACAGACCGGAGTGGCTGGAATATTCCCGCTCGCTCATGCCGTTCATGGTTCCCTCGCATGTAATCAAAGCAATGATATTGCTTGTTATTTCGTTGATCAAGATCTGCGTCGGAGCGACGCTGGCGGCAGATGCGATGCAGTCTGCGACGCGAAACACCAAGGAAACCGCCATGACCACCCGCAGCACCTCCGCCCCGAACGACAAAGCCCTGAACGCATTCATCGCCGCCAAGTTCGAGATCGACGCGATGCTGGCGCGCCTCGCCGCCCTGAGCGCAGGCCATTTCGAGA
>JBCKXH010000238.1:0-2600 GCA_038921555.1 Paracoccaceae bacterium | reverse complement strand
GTGCACAAGGGGACCGGCTATCCCGGCGAACATGCGGCGATCATCGACCGCGCGACATGGGACAAGGTGCACAGCATCCTGACCGAAAGCCCGCGCAAGCGCGCCGCGCGGACCCGCGCCGACAGGCCCGCGCTGCTGAAGGGCCTGCTCTATGGCCCGGACGGCGCTGCCTTCTCGCCGACCCACACCCGCAAGGGCAGCAGGCTCTACCGCTACTACGTCAGCCAGACTGTGCTGAAGCATGGCGCCGGGTCGTGTCCCATCGGCCGCGTCCCTGCAGGCGCGATCGAGGCGGCAGTCATCGACCAGCTCCGCGCCGTGTTCCGCCAACCCGAGATCGTGGCCGGGACTTGGAAGGCGGCACGGGTGCAGGATGGCGACATTGCCGAGGCCGACGCCCGCGAAGCACTGACCCGTCTCGACCCTCTGTGGGACGAGTTGTTCCCCGCCGAACAGGCGCGTATCGTGGCGCTGCTGGTCGAACGGGTCGACATCGGCACCGAGGGAATGAACGTCCGGCTGAGAATGGACGGGCTGGCCGGACTGGCGCGTGAAATGACCAATGATGTTGGAGAAGCTGCATGAACCGCGCGAAGGCAATCCCCGAAACCGTGACCATCCATGTCCCGTTTCGCATCGTGAAGCGCGGCGGGCGGAAGGAGATGATCCTGCCGCCCAGCGCGCAGACCCGTCGCCAAGCCGATGACAGCCTCATCAAGGCGCTGGCCCGCGCGTTCCGGTGGAAGCGGATGCTGGAAAGCGGCGAGTTTTCGACCATCACCGAGTTGGCCCAGCGCGAACGGATCGCGGCACCATACCTTACACGGACAATGCGGCTTGCACAGCTTGCGCCGGATCTGGTCGAGGCGATTCTGGACGGTCGGCCGGGGCCGGAGGTGACGCTGGCGACGCTGCTAGAGCCGTTTCCGGCAGAGTGGGCCGATGTCATGCCCCGATACGAACACCACAATGAAATCTGTTGAGTCACTGTTAGGCTTGATTGACGTACAATGCGCTGCAATACTCTAAACTTGGTAGTGGGGGCAGGATCAGGGGAATCGCATATGAAGCTGACACGCGTCCTTGAGCGTCCTCAAACGCCTCGCGGAAGCAACGAACGCGATGAGAGAGAAAGGTTCGTTCGCAGAATGTTCACTCTGGAGCGCGCATTGCAGCCAAACGCGATAGCCTTGGGGGCAGGATGACGCACACGAACTATGACTTCTTCGCCGGTGGGGGCATGGCTGGCTTTGGGCTCGGTGCCGCTTGGCGCTGCCTGTTCGCGAACGACATCGACCCTAAAAAGGCAGAGAGCTATCGCGCAAACCATGACGGCGGGAAGGAACTGCTGCTCAAGGATGTTGCAAAGGTTACTATAGATGAGATTCCAGGTCACGCTGACCTCCTGTGGGCATCCTTCCCGTGCCAAGACCTTTCTCTTGCAGGACAAGGAGCTGGACTTGCCGGGAAACGCAGCGGGATGTTCAAGCCTTTCTGGAAGCTCGTTCAAGAACTCGAAGCCACCGGCCGTGGGCCAAAAATTATAACCCTTGAGAACGTCTACGGCGCGATCACAAGCAATGGCGGTCGAGACTTCGCGACCCTCGCGGCTGCCTTCGCACAACTTGGTTACCGTTTTGGGGCGCTTGTCGTCGATGCAGTGCACTTTCTCCCTCAATCGCGCCCACGGTTCTTTATCATCGGGGTTAGAGGGGATCTCCGCATACCGGCAGAACGCATGCAGGATAACCCTTCAACGCTTTGGCATCCCCCTGCGCTCATCGAAGGGCACCGTTTACTGTCGAATACGACTGCCACGCGGTGGGTATGGTGGAGCCTGCCGATGCCTACGCCACGCAACTTCAACCTGTCCAGCCTGATTGAAGAAGAGCCAACTGGCGTAAAGTGGCATACCAAAGCAGAAACGAAATACCTGCTCGACATGATGACAGAACACAACCGTCGGAAGGTTGAAGCAGCTAAGGCGCTGGGAACCAAGGTAGTGGGTACCATTTATCGCCGTACGAGACCGGATGAATCTGGTATTAAGCGCCAAAGAGCCGAAGTGAGGTTCGACGAGATCGCTGGCTGCCTCCGCACCCCTGCGGGAGGTTCGAGTCGTCAGACCATAATGGTAGTCGAGGGGGAGAACGTTCGCTCCCGTCTGATTGCACCCCGTGAGACAGCGGCACTAATGGGCCTGCCTGATACCTATGTACTACCTGTTCGCTACAACGACGCCTACAAGCTTGCGGGTGATGGGGTTGCGGTGCCCGTGGTCAGGCACCTAGCCGAGAACATCTTTGAGCCGATCTTGGCAAAGAACCGACTCGCTCTGGTTGCTTAAGACTAGTAGCTTCTGACTATGCTTGATCGGAACTGAGATAATGCGAAGTTCCCTCCATCGGAGGCCTAGTAAATGCAGACGAAACTACCGGTGTTGATTGCGGAACCTATTTTCGATCCCATCAACGTCATCGAATTTCCAATGGGTCAGTTTGGAAGGTGCCTTTATGCGCTCTTTCACCATGTTGGCCAGCATTTCAGTTTGTTCATATTCAACCTCGAACCAATGCAGCAAGCGATGGATTGTAAATCGA
>JBCKXH010000237.1:0-2621 GCA_038921555.1 Paracoccaceae bacterium | reverse complement strand
TTATTTGCCAGCATATTGCGATAGACGTTAGGCAATGTTAGAAACTTGGGGTAACACAGTCTATCACCGAATAGTGTTACCCCTTGTTACCCGGAAGGACCATTTGACATGGCGAAGCCGCTGACACCCAAGACTGTCGAGAACCTGAAGCCCGATCCGGCCAAGCGGACTGAACGTCCCGACCCCGGCTTGTCTGGCCTATACATCGTGGTGCAGCCGGGCGGCGCGAAGTCTTGGGCGTATCGGTTTCGGTATGGCGGCAAACCCTGCAAACTGACCTTGGGTGCTTGGCCGCTCTTGGGCGTTGCCGACGCGAGGGCAGCGGCGAACGATGCCGCGGCGCAAGTTGAACGTGGAATTAATCCGACTGTCGAGAAAAAGACGGGCAGGGCGGCGCAATTGGAAGCGCAGCTTTCCGATCGGGACAAGATCAAGACCTTGGTTGCCGACTTCGACAAGCGCCACCTGAGACGGCTGAAAAGCGGGGCGCAGGCGCTGCAGTTCCTCCAAAGGTGTTGATTTCCACCCGGAAGTGACCCGGGTAGGAGTATAATTTCCACTGAGAATTGACCCATGTGACACCTTCCCCTCGGCTGCTGGCAGCGGGGGACAACGGAGTGATAGACATGGCATTTTTGAGCATTATTCGGCGTTGGGCGGAACGTGTCAACGACTTTGAGACATCTTGGTTTTGAGTTTAGGCTTGGGCTGCGTCCGTTTTTTTTGGTGGGTTGATCCAGACGGCTGTCGGGATTTGGGGTGGTTTTGGGCGCTTTCGGACGAACCGCTCCGGTGTGCTTAGGAAATCCGCATCAAGCGCGATCTGGCGGGCGGCATGGATGGTGTCGGCTTGCCCGAAGTGGATCTGATCTGGTGTCATCAGCCCAATGCCGGATTGATGATGGTCCTCATTATACCAGGCTGCGAGCGGCGGCAGAAGGTGCGTGCATCCTCGATGGTTTCAAACCGTTTGGGGAATTCCGGCTGATATTTCAGTGTCTTGAATTGGGCTTCCGAGAATGGGTTGTCATTCGAGGTATGCGGTCGGCTATGGGATTTGACCACGCCGAGACCCGTCAGCATCAGGGCCGTCGCCTTCGCCTTCATGGGCCCGCCCCAAGGACGCATCGTGGCGGCGTGCAGGGTAAGTTGGTCGGGCGGCACGGCATGCTTGGCCATGGCGCCCATAAACAGGGCTTTGAACAGGGTCGCACTTTCGGCGTGCTCAATACGCCATCCAACGACGCCCCATCTGGCGAAACGGGGGGCGACCGATGTCGAGGATGACGTAAAGATAGAAGTAGGACCATTTCACCGGCCCCATCAGCTTGGTGATGTCCGAGGTCCAGACCTGATTGGGGCCCTCGGCCAGCAGTTCGGGCTTTTGATAAATTGGATGGCGGCGCTGGCGGCGTCGTTCCGCGACCTCACCATGGGCGGCGAGGATGCGATACATCGTGCGGACCCGGCAGAGATAGACGCCTTCATCAAGCAAGGTTGCATAGACCTCGGCCGGGGTCTGGTCGACGAAGCGCGGGGTCCTAAGTTGAGCAATCACTTGATATCGTTCACTTTCCGGCAAGGCACGCGGTGACGGTGCCCGCCGTGTTTCCAAGCGAGGCGGAGAAGTCAGCGCCACACGATGCCGATGCACAGAGGCGCGTGACACCTCAAGTGCCGTGCGACTGGCCGCGGTCAGGCCGCTGCCCGGGGTCAAAGCCACGACCGCCGCCATCACGATCTGCCGCTGCCGCTGGATGTCTGCTCCAACTGGTCCAACAGCGCGGCTACTTTTTTTTGGATGGCGATGATCGCCTCCGCCTGATCCAGGCGGCGACGCAAAGCGGCAATCTCACGATTGGCCTTGGCAAGATCGGCCTGTAAAGGGTTCGCCGCAACCATTTGCGGCCCGCGCTGACGCGGCGTGAGCGCACCCAAGACCCCGGTATCACGCTGGCCCCGCCAGTCGCTCAGGGCTGAGCAATACTGGCCCTCCCGGCGAAGAATCCCTGCAATCCCGCCTGTATCCACCGCCCGGTCGGTCTCAGACAAAATCTGCAGCTTGTATTTCGCCGTAAAGCTGCGCCGCTTCGGCCCAGCCGCGAATTCGGCCGACGCCACCACAGGCACCGCCACAACGCGGCCAGCAGGTGCCGTAGATGCAGGACCCTCGGGCGAAGAAGGCAAAGGAGTGGGAAGACGTTCGGGCATTACCATTGGATCGTTCTCCTGCGCCCTCGAGTGTAAACTTCAGACAGTCAAATGTCTCACTCTTATTGGCACGGAGGGTTCGCCATCGTCAACGGACCTCTGCACACATCAAGAGATCGACCGGGGTAACACAGGGGTAACAAAATCCCGTGTTTCGGGTCGTTATGCAGTGTTAGCACAAGTTAGTGATGCTCCCACTACTTATATGACTCTAAATGATATTTTTCGAATTTTCGTTATGAAGCGTTATGCTTCGCTAGGTGGTAGACCTTGAATGGCATTCAAGAGGTCGACGGTTCGATCCCGTCTGGCTCCACCAAACTTATCAGTAGGTGTTCAATCGCGGATGATCACATAGACCCTCGTCGATCCGCCTTTTTCATGGCAAGATCGGTTCTGAGGGACATTCG
>JBCKXH010000236.1:0-2624 GCA_038921555.1 Paracoccaceae bacterium | reverse complement strand
TTGCGGGTGCCCGGGTCAATATTCACCGTCATCATGGCCAGCACCTGCATCGCCTCAAGCTCATCCAGATGCCGCCCGACGCTCAGCGCATGGGTCACGCTGATGCTGTGGCGGCGGTGGCTGTTCAACGCGGCGGGCTCGTAGACCACGCGCCCGCCCATGGCGCAGATCTCGATATATAGCCGCCAGTCGCCGGCCACGCCAAAAAGGTCAAGCCCGGGTCCGACGGCATCAATCGCGGCGGCCAGAATCTCGCGGTGAAACAGCACGCCGCTGACATTGAGGATCACGTTCTTGACCGACAAAAAGCGCGCCAGAAACTCCTGGCCCGCCATGTCGAAGGCGCTATCGAACCTGCCGGGTTCGATCTCATTCAGGTAGGGCTTGTAGCTGTCGCCCAGCCGCTCACCATTCTCGTCGATCTGGCGGCTGTCGCAAAAGCCGATCGCGGCCCCGGTCTGAGCCATCCGCCGGGCCAGAGTGGCCAGAAATCCGGGGTCCGCCAGATCATCGGCCTCGGCGATCCAGACATAATCACCGGTCGCCCGCGCCACACCCTTGCGCCATTGCGGAAAGGGCGAGCCGGAGTTCACCTCATTCACCACCAGATCAATGCGGCGCTGCTGCGCCTCGGCCACCTTGCGAATCTCGTTCAGGCTGGCGTCGGGCGAGGCATCATCCAGCACGATGGTTTCAAACACCGGCAGCGTCTGGTTGAAGATCGATTCCAGCCGCGCGCCGATATAGCGCTGGTAATTGTAGTTCGGCACCACGACCGACACTTTCGCCAGGTCGGGCTGAAAACGGCGCAGAAGTTCGAAACAGTAAGTGTCGAACCGGTAGTTCGCAGCAATCTCGGCCCGCCGCCGCGTGGTGGCCAGCCTGCGCATCTCGGGTGCTGCATCGAGCAGGGCGGCGATGGCCTTGGCCGCAGCGAGAGGGTCGGTGGCGCTGACCAGCCGGCCATGGCGCTGGATCAGCCGGTCGCAGCCGCCAGTGCCGGCGTAACCCACAACCGGCAGGCCCAACGCCAGCGCCTCCATCACCACCGAGGGGAAGGGATCCTCACGCGATGACAGGAAAAATACATCGGCAGCGGCATAAAACTGGCCGACATCTTCCTCCCATGCGCCGGTCAGCCGGATGCGGTCCGCGAGGCCCGCGCGGGCGACATCGGGCATATGCCAGGCCGTGGCCTCGGGTGCGGCGGGGCCGACCCAGACGAACCAGACATCATCGCGCGCAGCACAGATCGTCATCGCGGTGGCAATGAAGCGGTCGATCCCCTTGCGCTGATCGGAATAGCCCATGTTGATCACCAGCCGGGCCTTATCGGGGATATTCAACCGGGCCCGCAACCCGCCATCCCCGGCCGGTCGGGACAGCAGGCTGGTTTTATAAAGCCCCTGCGGCATGATCTCGGGCACGCCTTTGGCAGCGCCGGTCAGTTCCAGAAACGAATCCCGCACCACCTCGCTTGGGAAAATCAGACGGTCGGCATGGCTGGAGATGTCATGGGCCGCGCCTGCCAGACCATAGCTGTCGATCAGGCCGCGCAACTCATGGACCAGAGAGACCACCGTGAAGCCTGCATGCTTCAGATGCGGCACGAAGGCTCCGGCAACGGTTGTATTGGTGAGGGCAAAGTCGAACCCCTTCCCGTGCAGCTTGGCAAGATGCCCCGGCAGCCTTGGGTCGGCGGGGTCGATGACTTGCGTTGGACCCAAGGATTCATAGAGGGAAGTCAGATGACCCGTTGGTGCATCCACCCAACCTTCGGACTTGAGAAGATACGAAACCTTACAGCCGAACCGGTTTACCAGAATCTTGCCGATCTCGCCCAAAAGAACCTGCGCCCCATGTTTGAGCGTGTCATGCCCCACCAAAAGAACGCTCAGACGCGGTGCCACCGCCGTGTTGGCTACGCCAAAGACGGCGCGCGCGACAGTATTCAGATAGGCGGCACCGAAATGCACGTCTGGCTCCAGATAGGCACCCTCGGTCCATTCATTCCATGCGTTGATGCAGACGAAGCTTTCCTCGAAGATCGGGTGCGTCTTTGCGTGCTCCATCGCCCACTCCAACCACCTGCGGAACTTTTCCGGCGTGGCGTTCGCAACAATCGTGCCGCGCCCCGGCCGACGTGCATCATTGTCCCAACCGGGAAAGACTGTGCGTATCAGAGGAAAATCAGGGGTCGGATCAGCGGTCGCTACGTCTATGACGTCGTCGTAGGTGTGCACCAAGCCAGAAAACTTGCTATCCAGCATCCGCATCAGACGCTTGCTGTCGGCAACCTTGTTGAATACTTTGTGCGGTGGAAACTCGATTGCCCCGTCCAGCCCGAACGCGCGCGGATCCTCATTGCCAAAAGCCTGCGCCATGAAGATGAGCGGATCAATGCCATGGCGATCCCGGAAAATCTGCCGCCAGCGTTGCAGTGTCGCTTGCGCGTCGGGAATATGTCCGGGGCGGTAGATGAAGAACAACGGGCGGTCGCCGATGCGAATATAGCGCGGATCCGTGAAATGCCGCGCCAGATCGTCGATGAACGGCACCTCGTCGTCGCGGTGGTAGCTCTGCTTCAGCAGAACCTCCCGGTCGTCGCCTTCCCATGTGCGGGT
>JBCKXH010000235.1:0-2627 GCA_038921555.1 Paracoccaceae bacterium | reverse complement strand
AAGTCCGGCAAATCCGGCCGCAAAGCCCAATTTGCCTACGTCCCGTCTCGTAACCATAGCATCCTCCCGATTGTGAGCAGCGCCGTGTGGGCTGCCCGGTGATCCCGGCCATTCGGCCATGGGGTTTTTTCATGCTCCGTAGTTCCGCCCGTATCCCTCCAGTTTCGCCTTGAACCCCGGCTGCTCCAGCACGGCCCGGTTCACGACGCCCCGCGGCACCTTGCCGTGGCGCACATCCAGCACCGCCTGCACATCCGCCGCCCCGATGCCGGCAAAACACTGATCCGTCCAGCACAGGGAATGCGGCGTGACGATCACATTATCGAGGGCGAACAACGGGTCCGCCGGGTCCGGCGGCTCCTGTTCAAAGACATCCAGCCCGGCGCCGGCAATCGCCCGGTTCTGCAAGACCCTGGTCAGCGCCTTTTCATCCACGATCGGCCCGCGCGCCGTGTTGATCAGAAAGGCCGTCGGCTTCATCATCCCCAGCAGATCCGCATTGACGATGTGGTGGGTCTGTTCATTCAGCGGGCAGTTCACCGTCACGATGTCGGCGCGGGCAAACAGATCGCCAAGCGACACCATCTCGATGCCCAGATCTGCCGCCACCTTGGGGTCGGCATAGGGATCATGCGCGATGAACTTCATGTCGAGCGGCAGCGCCAGCCGGAACATCTCGGCCCCGATATTGCCGATGCCAAGCGAGCCGAGCGTGCGCCCCACCAGCCCGACCCCCATATGCGCCCCGCGTGCCGCGAACCCCGCCGCCCCCTGCCGCGCCAACCGGTCCTTGACCATAAGCCGCCCGGTCAGCGCGAACATATAGGTCAGGATCGCCACCGCCACCGGGCGGCGCACCCCATCGGGCGTGATGACCAGCGCGATGTCATTCTGCGTGCAGGCCGGCACGTTCACCGTATCATACCCGACCCCGAACCGCGCCACCACCGCCAGCCGCCGGCTTTTCGGCACGCTCTCCGGCTCGAACCGGTGCATCAGCACGATCAGCGCGTCGAAATCCTCAAGCTGTTCGGCCGGCAACGTGCTGGCATTGGCCAGATATTCCACCTCCACCCCCGGCGTGGCGCGCAGCAGCCCGAGGTCGAACACCGGATAGGTCGCGCTGCCATCCTCCTTGCGGAAATCGCCTGACAAGGCGACGCGGAACCGGGCCACCATCAGACACACCCTGCCTTCAACCTGGAGATTCCCTCCGAAAGCGCCTGCTGGAACAGCCAGACATCGCCGGAATAGCAGCAGAAATCGAACCCCTGTTTGAACAGCGCAATCCCCAGATCGGTCGAGGGCACCAGCCGCCCCAGCGCCTTGTTGTGCTTTTTGGCGGCGGCAATGATCCGGTCCATCGCGGCGATATATTTCGGATGGTCAAACTGCCCCGGTATCCCCAGCGAGGTGGAAAGATCAAAATGCCCGACCCAGAGGCAATCCACCCCCTCGACCGCCGCGATGGCATCGACGTTTTCCGCCGCCTCTGCCGTCTCGATCTGGCAAAAGAACGTCAGCCGGTCATTGGCTGCCTGCATCCGGTCGGCCACCGAAGCGGTCGAGTTCGAGTAATTGTCATGCGCGATGCTTAGCGCCACCCCGCGCTTGCCCTGCGGAAAATACTTCATGTGGTCAAGCATGGCCCGCGCCTCTTCGGCACTGCCCACCATCGGCACCATCACGCCTTCCGCCCCGACATCGCAGGCCCGTGCGATCATGGTGTAATCCTTCGAGCACGAGCGCACGATCACCCGCACCCCCGCCGCCTCGAAATACCGGATCGCCGATTTCACCGTCTCATAGGTAAAGGCCGAGTGCTCCATGTCCAGCAGGACGAAATCGCAGCCCGAGTTGTGCAGAATATGCCCGATGCCCGGCGTTGCGAATTCAACTATGAAGGTGCCGAACTTTGCGGTGCGGCTCTTCGACATGTCTTTCAGTCCGATAGGTGCCATGACGTCCTCAGTGGCTTAGATCCGCGATCCTTCGCAGGCCAGGGTGAAATCGGAAACTGATTTGGCAAGTACCAGCGCGGCGCTTGCAGAATCGAACAGGTGATAGTGGGCAGCGCGCAGATGCGCCTCGAAAGCCGCCTGGTTGTCATAGATTTCGTAAAGCAGGATCGTGTCGGCGGAGCCTTTCGGCACCAGAACGTCAAACCTCCGGCACCCCGGCTCCAGCGCGCAGGACTGCCGGGCGTTTGCATCGATCAGCCTGCGAAAGGCGGGCATGTCATCGGCACGGTGCAGCCGGAATTCCACGGTGATCACATAGGGATCGGTCATGGCACGATCTCCTTTCCCTTGCCATAGTGCAGCATCACCTGCCGCAGATGCTCGTCCATCGCAGCCCAGGCCTGCTCGGGTGCCCGCGCGGCCACGGCGTCAAAGATCCGCTGGTGGCTGGCCAGCGCCTGTTCGGCCGCCCCCTCAACGCGCAGCGACACCTTGCGCTGCAACGAAAGCCATTCCGCGATCGCCCCGTGCAGCGCGCCAAACACCGGGTTGCCGCCGATTTCGGCCAGCACCAGATGGTAGGCGACATCGGTGCGCTGAAATTCTGCCAAGTCGCCCATCGCCGCCCGGTTCACCTCCAGCGCAGCATCCAGCCGCGCCACATCC
>JBCKXH010000234.1:0-2647 GCA_038921555.1 Paracoccaceae bacterium | reverse complement strand
CGTCCGGAATGCTTCTTCAAAGTGATCGGACACGCACTCGGCGGTCCAGGTGCGGTCAGCCATGGCGCACCCCCTGCCCTGCGGGCCGCTTGCCGTAAAGCTTCTCTGCAAGCTGGCGGACCAGTTCGCGCTCGGGCCAGGTCAGCCGCAGGTCGTCGGCCGAGACCGCCAGCACACCCTGTTCCTGCCAGCCCTCGCGCTTGACCTGATCGGGATCCCGGCGCTGACCGCCGTAGCCTCTGGGATGGGTCCGCGCATTGCGGGCGTAAGGGATCAGATCACCGATTGCCCGGTATTCCACTGCCAACTGGTTTCCACCGTCCATGCTCGCCCCCAAATCCCGGCCGCACCGGGCCGCAGGGACAGTATATCAGAAGGCTAAGTGATTGTCTTTACGACATTAACTGACATTAAATGACATTCAGCGACATTGGGCGACATTCGCGCCAAGTCGTAAGAAGGCGTTCGGTCTGGTGAAGATGGACACCGTGCGTTGGAACCCGTCGCCTTGGTCGATCCGGCGGCATTGACGTCGAGACAGCGGGTTCGCGCCTTCTGAATGGTGCCGAATAGTCCGGTTCGCCCAAACAAACCATCGAAAGAGCTTAACCGATCAACGCAATCATGTTGCGGGTTATTCAGTTGAATAGGTCCTGCGAAGGAGGGATTCTGGGGACAGGCGCGACGCAGCCCGCGACGCCACAACCTTGGAAACCCGCCATGCGCGCTCGCCCCCAAGCCGACAATTCCAAAGCCCTCGCGGCCTTCATCGCCGCCAAAGCCGAGATCGACACCATGCTCGCGCGCCTGCAGGCCCTGAGCGACGACCATTTCGGCGCCGACCCCGAGGCGATCAGCTGGGCCGATGTCGGCACAATCCAAAGCCGCGCCACCCTCCTGCGCGAGATCACCGACATGGCCTGCAAAGAAGGCGAATACGCCGCCTGACTGTGATGCGGTTATGCGATTGAGAGCCCATGCGTGGAGTGCCCACTCAGCGGCCCAGACGCCTGCATTTTTCCGCCGAACTGCGACACCGGCAAGCCCATGGGACAGATAGGACAGATGGGACAGAAGGTTCACAAACCTCTTCCACCCGCCCGCGCGTGAGAGACTTTTATGTTTTGCCTGTCTCATCTGTCCTATCTGTCCTACGACCGCTGTTGACGGCAGCCTCGCGGGGGAGTTGAACTCAGGTTCAGAGCCCGATTGGACAGAGCATGGGACATATTCACCTCGGTAATTTGCCGAGGACGCGTCTTTGGAAAGAGGTCGTTTCTCTTCTGGAAGACCGGGCCGCCGTCGGCGACGTGGCTGCAGCGAGCGCCCGTGCGGCCGAGACATCGCTTCTGAACGCCTCCTACGATCCGGTCTTCGTCGAGGCTGTCCGACTTCTGGTCAACATCCCCCTCGCGGCACGGCAAGCCGATTTCGGCGATGCGCTTCGGCGGCTCGACCTTCAGGTCGGCAGTTCGCCGACCTTAATTGAAGTGGTCAGTGCCGCGACCCGGCGCCTCGATATCATTGCGCGGAATCTGCATGTGCGATCGGATTTCTCCGACCTGTCGATGCGGGCCTTGTCGCGGGCCATCACCAATTGCATCGGCGATGATCTGCCCGGTCTCTTCGGCGCTTCCGACGAGGATGTCCGTCTGAGCTTTCGCAAATTCTCCCATGACGCCGGCATGGCCAGCTTGTGCCGGGCCTATTTCGGTACCCTGGTCGGATCCTCGCTGTCCTATTGGCTGGACCGGACCCTGAATAGTCAAATTGGCGCGGGGGACCGCTTTGCGCGGGTGGCAGATCGCGCAGCCTTTGATCCCGCCCTGAGAACCTATGTTGGCGAGGCGACGCGCATCATAAAGGAATTCTCGGCCGGATTTGTGGGTAAGGCCTCTTATCGATCTGGGGAAATCGGAACCGCTGATGCGCGCGTATTCGGCCATGTCTGCCTCAAGAAGGTCGTCGAAGAATTACGCACGAGGCAAGGTCAGGATGACTGATTGCATCATCGAGAACCTTGCCAATGGCAAACGGCTGACCCTCTGACTCAATGGGGCTCATCCGCAATTCATCCTGAAATCCGAAGCGATAACCGCTGCCGCCTTGGAAGAACTTCGGCCAGAAGCCGAGGACCTGCTCGATGTTGCCGCCGCTGTCTTCTACGCGGACGGCAAGATTTCTCGGGGCGGCAAAGTTCGCAGCGATATGGGCACAGGCTGGCACCGCAACCTGCGCCTGACCATCCCGGTCCGCTCGCTCGCACTCTGGCAACGGGCCGACGTCGGCCAATCGCTGACCCAGGCAGTCAATTTTCTGACCGGAGACAGGTTCGAATTCAACTTCGTTGCCGCTGGACCGGATCGCAGGGACTCCGGGTTTCTGGATCTGGATCGCGATGGTGCTCCCTTTGGAGCCGACGACGTCATCCTGTTTTCCGGGGGGCTCGACTCCTTTGCCGGTGCTTTGGACACGCTCGCCACAGCATCGGGTCATGTGATCCTAGTGTTCCCCACCTGACGGACGATTCCCATTCTTGATCCAGCGTGTCATTGTCGGGGCATGAGACGAGATGACATCCGCCTGTATCTGAGCCCCATTGACCGCGCGCAGTTTCAAGCCGTGATTGCCGACCGCAACACCGCCC
>JBCKXH010000233.1:0-2660 GCA_038921555.1 Paracoccaceae bacterium | reverse complement strand
AACGATCAACCTACATTGTGGAGCGACGTTTGGCTCGCCGTTGCCGGGTCAGTCATGGGTGCAGCTGTTCTTTGGGGCGCAGCAGGTGGGGCCACTTCGGCCTTGATCATCAAGCCAACCATGCGCGATGTGGTGAGGCAGGTCATCCTCGGCGCGCTTGCGGCCGGCGGCCTGGGCGTCATGGGCGGCGCCCTGCTGGCATCATCGCTTGGCATCCCCAGCGAGGCGATTCCGGCTGTGGCTGGTGGCGGGTCGGTGGCCTATCTGGTGGGCGTGTTCGGCCCCGCAATATTCGAGGTCATCCTGCACCGCATCCGAAAAGGCCGCTTGCCCGGGGAGAAAGAATGATGCTGACTGCGAAGACACCAATCATCGACTTCTGGAGCAGGATCGGCGCAGGGCTTTTCATCGCTTTCCTGATCTGGGGGGTCTGGCCTGCCATTCTTGGCCGGCAAGATATCCGGCCGATCCGCGACCTTCGGGGCGTGACGCCACTCGGCGATGTCGTCGTCACGGGCACGGTTGCCACGGACACGACCCTGCGCGTGATCGGCATCCTGACCAAGTAACGGGATTGCGCGGCCATTGGTAATCCCGAAGTCCTGATCAAAATCTCGGGCCGCGCGATGATGGGGGTGATTTCAAGAGTGAAGCCCCGCCAGGAACGCCCTGCAACCTTGGGGTTTTTCCCCGCGGCCCGAGAGTTTGGGCCGTGATCGCTGATCTCGCCGGTCCTTGGCCCTCTCAGTGTCACAGTAATCCGCCCCCACCTCTGCCCGCGGGACGGGAATGTGCAGACCAATATCCTGTTCAACGTTCCGCGGGTCACCTCTGACAAGGAACAACGACAATGATCATCGCCGCCGCCACGCTGGCTACGATCGTGGGCAAGCCGCTCAACCCCAACATGATCTCGGTCGTCATGGGCCTCGCCGCCTTGCCCAGCGGCATCGACCAGCCGCAGCGCCTGGCGCGCCTCCTGGGCCAGACCTGCCACGAGTCGATGGGCTGGACCTATGACCGGAAAATCTGGGGCAACACCCTCGCTCAGATCCGCTATGACACCCGCACTGACCTTGGCAACACGGCGGCGCGAGACGGCGACGGCTATCTTTACCGCGGCCGCACGGGCATCCAGATCACCGGCAAATACAACACCACCATGTTCCGCGACTGGTGCCGCGCCCGGTTCAGCGTCGTGCCGGATTTCGTCGCGGCGCCGGATCTGATGAACACTGACCCTTGGGAGGGCATTGGCCCGGTCTGGTATTGGGCCACCCACCGTCACCTCGGAAAGTCCATCAACGACTGGTGCCATGCTGGACTCGATGAAGTAGTCACGCGGGCGATCAATGGCGGCGTGAACGGGCTGGCCGATCGGATCAACCTCACCGTCAGGGCATCGGTCCTGCTGTGCGGTCATGTCTCGATCCGGGCTTTCCAATCCGCACACCAGATCGCGGCAGATGGTGTCACAGGGCCGATCACGCGCGGGGCGCTGCACAAGACGCTGTGCGCGCTGCCGCTGGTCACGTTCGCGGCCTGACCCATGCTCACCCTCATCCTCGACTGGCGCGCCGTTCTCTGGTGCGACCGGATTGCTTTTCACCTGCAGCCAAAGCGCCGCTGAAACCCTGAAAGGACACCCTATGCAAACCATCATCGACCAACTGTCACCCATCCTCGTCAACGCACTTGCCACCCTGATCGGTCCGGCACTGACTTGGGCCGCCGCCCGATTTGCCGGTGCGCAAGAAGCCATCAAAGCCAAGACCGGCCTCGATGCCGAGGCGATCATGCGTGAGGCTCTGCACCGCGCCATGGACAGCGGCGTTGGCCTTGCAACCGCCCGCAGCGCGACGGGGCCGGATGCTGTGAGCACGGTTGTCAACCATGTGCTTGCCTCGGTGCCGGGTGCGGTCGCGGGCTTGGGCGCATCGGATGGCGTGCTGGCCAACTTGGCGCGGGCGAAACTGGCGCAGGTGCTCGGCGGTGTGTTCAAGTGATCCGCGTCATAATTGTGTCTGCCGCAGCCGCGTCAAAAACGGTGTCGCAGCTATGCTGGACCTCATGGCCGGCCCCGCCTATGCCGCCTGATGCGCCTGAACAACCAGCGCCATCCCGACCGCATGGAATGCGGCGTCATACTGATCCAGCCGCGTCGCGTGCTTCGGATCGAATAAGCGATCAACCTGGGGCCGGTGAACGTCAAGACGCCGCGCCAGTTCGGCGCGGTTCACCTTGGCATTCCAGAGTGCCCGCTTCAGCAGCACCTTCATGGCGAGCTGGGTATTCAGGGCCACAGAGGGCATATCCGGCGCAGTGGACGGCTCTGGCACATCATCGAAGGCCGCCAGCCGCGCGGCCACGGCCTCGGCCACAGCATCAGCCGCATGAGAAAGCGCGTCGGCCTTGTCATCGCCAAAGGTGGTCCCCTCGGGCAGGTCGGGGCAGGTCGCGAGGAGGGTGCCGTTGTCGTCAGGGGTCAGGATGATCTGGAAGCGCATGCGATGGGGCCTATGGTTATGGAATGGGGTCGAAAGGCTGGGTCGGACGTCAAGGGGGGGACCGGGCATCATTTGATGCCCAAGTCCTTCTTGATCTTGTTGACGAGGCCGGTTCCAAGTTCTTTGCCCGCGCCGTGGACTGGCAGTTGGGAA
>JBCKXH010000232.1:0-2749 GCA_038921555.1 Paracoccaceae bacterium | reverse complement strand
GGATCGCGCGATCATCAGTACTGCATTCATGACAGCGTCGGGGCTTTCTCTGCTGCAAGACGTGCTGCATCCCATCGCGGCGCGAACGCGGATATTCGTCGGCATCAGGAATGGGATCACCACGGTGCAATCGATCCAGAAGGCGCTTGAAATCGGCTGCGAGACCTACATGGTAGATACAGGAAGTCGCACGCGCATCTTCCATCCGAAGTTCTATTTTTCCCGCAGTGCCGCACGAAGCAAACTGCTCTTGGGCAGCGCGAACCTTACAATGGGCGGTCTGCGCACCAATATCGAGGCCAGCGTGATGCAGGATTTCGATGCAACTGACCCGGGAAACGCCGCTTTCTTGGACGATATCGAAGCCAAACTGAACGCAATGATCGCCGACTATCCCCAACATGTCATCCGCGCGGTCGATGCAGCCCAACTCGCGACGCTGCAATTGTCAGGCCGCCTCTTGGACGAGCGGAAGGCGCGTCCGCCAGAAGCTGCTGGGGCATCCGCCGACCGCAGTCTTGATACCGTGCCGAAGATGGCTTTGCGAACGTCACCCATACGCGTGGCGCGACCAGCTCCGCCTCCAGCAGCGCCGGTTGCGCCAGCCGCGCCCGCTGCGATGGTTGCGCGCGAGCGGCTTGAGCAGGTCTGGGAAAGCAACGAGTTGGCGCGTCGCCATTTGAATATCCCCGATGGCGCGAACACAAATCCGACTGGTTCAATGCTGTTGGGAGTCGGGGTCTGGAAAGGTATCGACCAGCGACACTATTTCCGCGACAAAGTTTTTGCAGGTCTGCTCTGGACGGCGGATACAAAACCTAGAACAGCCCACATCGAAAGGGCGGAGGCCACCATCAGGCTGATCATCAAGGATGTGGACTACGGAGTTCACACTCTGCAACTTTCTCATAACACGAGGACTAACACCGCCGCTTACAAGCAGCGCAACAGCATGACAAGCCTGCATTGGGGTGATGCCCGGCCTCTCGTTGCACACGAAGACCTGCTTGGACGCGTACTGCGCCTGTTCCGCGCGACAGACGATCCGACCCGTTTTACGCTGGACATCGACTGATCATTCCTCGGGCAAGCGCTGGCGGCGGTTGCGCAACATGGACCAAGCGGCGAGCAAGTCCATCTGCTCGCCCTTGCTAAGACCTGCCAGCACAATTTCCGATTGTGCTTCCAGCATGTCGGCCACGGAGTCCTCCCGGACCCGGCGATCAAGCATCTGGATGTCAGGGACGACACTTTCCGGCGACGGCACCAGAAGCTTCTCAATTTCCGAAGGCACTAGTTCCAGCACCCCGCCCCCGTAATGCCGCCCCTCAAGTTCCGCGCTGAGGGCAGTAAGGCTGTTGATAAATCCATAGACCAACTGCGCTGCACCGCCCCGTTTGGCGCGTATGCGATAGGCGGTATCCGTGGTGAAAGCCCCGGCAGTGTTGAGGATCAGGCGGGGCGTGTTGTGGCTCCGCTTGAGCATTCCCACCTCGGTCGAATAGACGGAAGGTACCGCATACCACGGTTTCCGGATGCGGCACTTGTACCGTGTGTGCAGGCTCTCCCGCTCGCCTTCCACAATGTAACTGCGGCCATTGCGATCAGCCGCTACACTCTCGTCTTTGAACCAAAGGAAATTTGTCGGCTTGCCCGTAACGGCATTTCTGGCGTGTTGGGCATCGTCGTAGATCACCCCAGGGCAGTGATCGCTCCGGCCGAACATGGGATGTGCCCAAGCCGAAAGCCCATGCCTCTCGACAACCTCGTCGGTCACGAGGAAGAAGCTGTTCGCACCGGTCACGATGCCCACGTCTACCGTCGCCACATCCTTGAAGCGATGGAAGTCATTGCGCGCTTCGATCTCGTCTAGGATTTCGAGGGTTTTCGTTGGAACAAGTGCGCGGGTCCACTTGCCTTCAACAGTCTTTCCATTGACGGCCCGAGGGGCGTTGAACACGGCTTCCGGATCTTGTTGCAGGAAATCCCTGCCGCTGACCCGATGGATGCCCAGCCCCTCGCTGTGGGTTTTCGGGGTCGACTTTTTTTCCGCCATCAGAAGCACGGCACCCTGAAGAGTTCCCTCGAACCAGATCTCCTGCGGGTCAACGATCACGATCCTGCGGCACTGATGCCCGAGATAGGTGCGCAGGGACTGAGCGTGCATGACATGGACGATTTCAGACGGAACAACCATTCCCAGCCTGCCGCCCGGCCGCAGCAGTGCGAGAGCGGACAGAACAAATGGCACCCAAGCGTTGGTATGCTTGGTGAACTTGCAGTCCAGCCGCGCGAAGACCCGCTCGGCGTTCGCTTGAAACTCCTCTGGGAGATACTGGTAACGGACGAACGGAGGATTCCCGAGGACAGCGTCGAACTGCGATCCGTCTGCTTCCAGTGCCCAGCCGAGGAAGTCGCGCTGATGCACGGTCGCCCCGGTGCCACGTGCTTGCGCCTTTGCGGCTTCCAACGGCTCCAGCTCGAAGGCGGTGACTTCCGCATTGGGGATCCGCGCAGCGATAGACGGGAAGAATGCTCCATCGCCGCAACTCGGTTCAAGAATCCGTTTGGCATTGCCCTGCGAAATCCAACGCGTCAGGAAATTGGCGATATCTTCCGGAGTGTAGTAACCGCCGCGCAGCTTTTGCTCAGTCTCGAATGCCATGAAGTTCATATCGAGTATCCTTCGCGCGACATTTTGTTCTTGTTTCTTTCCGCCACCCCTTGAGAGACGAACCGGCACTTTGCC
>JBCKXH010000231.1:0-2756 GCA_038921555.1 Paracoccaceae bacterium | reverse complement strand
CCCGCGCAGATCGGCCTTTTCCGCAGTCTTTGCCGGAATTTCAGCTGGTTTTCCCCGACGACACGGCCTGTGCTGCGTCTCTTGAAAAGGCCCGCTGGGCAGGTCAGGTTCGCCTGCCCGTGGTGCGGCGTGATCGGTGACTGGAGCGGATACGCTGGCCTTGGCAAGCGCGAGCAGACCATCACGCCATCGCCGAACGCGGAGACCCAGAGGTCGCAGAGGAATTCCTGCCGGTCATCCACCTAGTCTTTGCCAACCTGAAGACCTAGACCTGCGGCAGCCATCACGGGGTCAGCGCCAAGCATCTGCAAGCCTGTCTCAACGAGTTCACGTTTCGATAGATGCGGAAATTCATGCATCATCACCTGCTCGAAGCCGAACTGCCGCTCGATGTGATCGCGCAGCGACAGAGAGCCGGCGGATTAGCTTTGTCCATCGAGACGCGTTTGTTGTGGCGGGTAACAATTACACCAGAATATCGACTCCGGTGAGATCCGCCTTGGTGAAGTTCTCAATGACCAGATGTTCGCCTCCCGCGAAGTCGAACACCACGTCGCCGCCGCTGTTGGAGGCGAAGGACTTGGCCTCCGCGACGGTGGCAAAGCCGAAGGCGGTGAGGTCGATCCGGTCAATGTTATCCTCGAAGTCCTTAATTATCGTAACGTCTTGCCCTAGCGCAAAGACGAAGGCATCGGCACCGAGCCAGCCGAACAGCGTGTCGTTTCCACCGCCACCATCGAGGCTGTCAGCACCGCTACCGCCTCTCAGCCTATCATTGCCGTTGCCTCCGCCCAGCACGTCGTCGCCTCGGCCACCGATTAGGCGGTCGTCGCCGCCGCCACCGTTTAGGAGGTCGTTGCCGCCGCCACCTTCGAGGCTATCCTTGCCAACTCCGCCCCTGAGCGAGTCATCGCCAGCGAGGCCGCGTAGCGTATCGTCGCCACCGAGCCCCGAAAGCTTATCATTAAACGCACCGCCCATAATTTTCTGGCCGGCGGCCGAGCCGACACGGTTCACCGCCGCATCGGGTGCTTGGCCGAACACCACATAGCTGGAGCCGGCACCAAATTCGCCATTCGGCTCGGCACCATAGGCACCAATAATCAGGTCGTCGAAGCCGTCGCCGTTCACATCCCCGGCCGAGGCAACCGAAAAGCCGGCGGAGTCACCCGCAGCGACACCGTCCAGCCGGAAACCATTGGTGCCGTCGAGCGTCGTCAGATCGATGCTGGAGGCGAAGCCCCCAACCTTGCCGAACACCACATAGCTGGAACCGGCATCATATTGGGCACCATACGTTCCGACGATCACGTCATCGAAGCCGTCGCCGTTGACATCCCCGGCCGAGGCAACCGAATGGCCGCTCTTCTCTTCCGGTCCGCCGTCCAGCCGGAAGCCGGTCGTGCCGTCGAGCGCCCCCAGACTAATGCTGGAGGCAAAGCCCCCAGCCTTGCCGAACACCACGTAGCTGGAACCGGCTAGACGGCCGTTCACGTCGGAGTGAGGTTCCCCAATGATCAGGTCGTCGAAGCCGTCGCCGTTGACATCCCCGGCCGAGGCAACCGAAAAGCCGTTACTATCATACGCGGTCGGCCCTTCAAGCCGGAAACCATTGGTGCCGTCGAGCGTCGACAGATCGATGCTGGAGGCGAAGCCCCCAACCTTGCCGAACACCACATAGCTGGAACCGGCATCAATCCTGCCACCCGGGTCGGCCGAATAGGCACCAATAATCAGGTCGTCGAAGCCGTCGCCATTGACATCGCCGGCCGAGGCAACCGAACGGCCGCTCCGGTCGTCGGCGGCCACGCCGTCGAGGCGAAAGCCGTTGCTGCCGTCGAGCGTCGTCAGATCGAGGCTGGAGGCGAACCCCCCAGCCTTGCCGAACACCACATAGCTCGATCCCGACCAGAGCCCATGCGGACTGGCCCTATGAGCCCCGATAAGCAGGTCGTCGAAGCCATCGCCATTGACATCGCCGGCCGAGGCAACCGACCAGCCGCTGCTCCCGTCATCCAGTGCCCCATCAATGAGGCGGAAGCCGTCGCTGCCGTCGAGCGCCAACACACTAATGCTGGAGGCAAACCCGCCGGCCTTGCCGAACACGACATAACTGGAGGAGCCGTAGTACTCTCCAATAATCAGGTCGTCGAAGCCGTCGCCGTTCACATCCCCTGCCGAGGCAACCGAATAGCCGAGACCCCTCTCCGAACTCGGTGTCCGCCCGCCGTCAAGGCGAAAGCCGTTGCTGCCGTCGAGCGTAAACAGATTGATACTTGAGGCAAACCCGCCGGCCTTACCGAACACCACAAAGCCGGCACCATTGAGGATACCGGCAAAACTATCGAAGCCAGGGGCCCCGACGATCACATCGTCGAAGCCGTCGCCATTGACGTCACCGGCCGAGGCAACCGAACGGCCGCTCGACTTGGGCGTCACTGACCCACCGTCCCCGTCGAGACTGAAGCCATTGCTGCCGTCGAGTGTTGCAAGATTAATGACTGCGGAAAACTGGGCCATGGCGTCCTCCTGTAACCGTGTGCTGAAGGGCAGCTTCAGCTTATATAAAATTCACCATACATCAGCCCCCCCCCCCCCCCGCAAGGTCAATCGTGGCCAGTCAATCGGCGCTTCTACCCGTTCAACGCGTTCAACGCGTTCCGCGCGCTACTCGGAATTGCGGGCGGCGCAGCCGCGCCGACCTTTGACGGCCTGTACTCCGGGAAATGGCTGCATCCCACATTTAGTAGGTGTGG
>JBCKXH010000230.1:0-2793 GCA_038921555.1 Paracoccaceae bacterium | reverse complement strand
TGGTTTTGAGCCTATACCGCCATGAGGTCGGTGCCAATTGTACATGTGGGTCCATTCTGGCAGATGTCGTTTGCGCTGGTCTGAGGTTTGGTAGGCTCGGGCATAGGCCCACTCACGCAGGGCGGTCTGGATGAACCTCTCGGCTTTGCCGTTGGTTTTGGGCGTGTAAGGTTTGGTGCGGATGTGCTTCAGGTTCAGGGTCTTGCAGGCGGCGGCGAAAGTCTTGGCCTTGTAGCACGACCCATTGTCGCTCATCACCCGTGTGACGATGATGCCAAGGCTTCGATAGTAAGCGACGGCGGCGTGCAGGAAGGCGATGGCGCTGACCGCCTTTTCATCTGGGAAGATGTCGGTGAACGCGATGCGCGAGCAATCGTCGATGCAGACATGGACATATTCCCAGCCCACGCCGCGGCTGTTGCTCTGTCCGGCCCGGTCGCCGGTGATGCGGTGCCCGACCCGTATGAGCCGACCCAAGCGTTTGATATCAAGGTGGATAAGGCCACCTGGCTCGGCGTATTCATAGCGAATTATCGGTGCTGCGGGTTTGATATCCCTGAGCCGCGCCCCCTTGATCCAAGTTGGGCCTGCCCGCTTCAGAATACGGCTGACGGTGGCAGGCGAAACTCCGGTTGCGCGCGATACATGCGCCCCGTCCAGCGCGCAACGATCTTGGTGCAAACCCCGTAGGCCAGTCCGGCCTGAGCCTTGCTCAAGCGGCCTTCGATGACCGCGACGGCCATCTCCTCTCGACGGCACGGTGTCAATCGGGCATTCTTGTGGATGTTCATTCGGGGCGCTCCTGAAGCCTTGAAGTGTGGTAACTCCAGTCTTCCCGATCCGCGCCGAATGGACAACCTGTTGAAAGCTCACAGCTAGGGGGCTCGGGGCTGTCATTTGTGGACGCATATGGACCCCGCCTGATTGCAACGGTCTGGATGTGTCTGGTTTGGCGATCCCGATTGCAGACATATATCCGGCCTGGCACCGTCAAGCGAACTTTCTTGAGGCGGGAAGGTCGGTCAACGATCCTTCATGGATGCCCAGAGATTGCCCTTCCTCTAAATTGTTCCATCCCGGACGGTTGCATTGACGAGCATCGTCCAGTTTCCGTGTCGCATGGGTGTTGCGCGGAGGAAATGGGAACGGCTGTAAGCGTTTGGAATCTTTGGGGAATGTGTTGTGCAGTGTTGCAACGCAAGAAGCGCGCTCATTGGGCACCCAGCATTGGCCTAAGCTTTTGATATATTTCTAGAAAGTCTGGTTGCGGGAGTCAGATTTGAACCTGTGACCTTCAGGTTATGAGTCACGGCAAACGAACCATGAACAATCCCTCAGAACCGCGCTATCCTTCGCATTTTCCGTGGCTTGCAGCCCCCCGCCCCGGATCGTCCCTACGCCGTATTTCGCACGATATCGCCGCGAACCTCTCCCTCTTGCTTCCACTATGCTTCCACGCGGGCAAAGGTTGATGTTCCGGTAGCATGGTGAATCATTCGTGCCGGGCTATCCGTGCGAATATCGGGGATGATGTCGTAGTGTGCCGTCATGCGAAATGCCCCCAGAAACCCGACTTGCGGCCATGGTCGCGCTTCAGACGGGCCATGTAGGTGGTATGAGTTTCAAACGTGCCGCAATCCTCGATCTGACCGGTCAGCGCGTCACATTCGGCCAAGTGACGCGCCGCGTGTTGGTAGCGGCTGGATTTTCCTGCGTTCAGCGTGAAGTCGATCATCGCTCGCAGGGCGAGCGAGGCGGCCAGGGGGTAGCGCGCCGACAGGGCCTCGGCGGCCGGGGTCAGGATTTCATAGCGGTCGCCATTCAGCTCGCGGAACCGCTGCTGGACCAGTTGCGCGGCCCGGTCCAGCGCGGGCCAATGGATCAGGAAGCGCAGCGCCGACAGTGTTGCGGGATAGCTCAGGGCATAGGCCATCGCCTTGTCCTCGGCCTCGACATCGTCGAAATCTGGCAAGCGCTTGATATAGGCCCGCAAATGATCGGCTTTGAGGTTGCGCTGAAAACACTCCAGCCGGAACGCCTGCGCCTCGTCACCGCGACCAAGCGCCTCCAGCACGTCCAGCCGGACCGACTGCCATTCCTCCGGCACCCAGTCGTGATCCCGGAACTCCGCCCGCTCGATGAACCCCAGCGCATCCCGTGCCCGGCCTGCTGCCAGCAGACGCGCCGCGATTTCGGCGGCGATCTTCGGCACCTTTCGCGTCTCCGGATCGTATTGGGCAATGAAGGCATCCGCATCACCCATCGCATCGGCGATGTCCTTCAGCGCCATCCTGACCATACTTTGCCGGGCGCGTTCCTCCATCTGATGCGCATAGGTGGCACCACCGTTGCCATAGCCGACCGCCTGCCATTCACCCTTCGGTGGCACGGGGACCGGCGCCAGCGCCTCGACCCGCTGCTTGAGATGCGCGAGCCCCTCGGTGCCCAGTGCAGGCGTCAGGATGGCGATCAAGCCGTCATACTGGCCATAGCCATTGTCGCGCAGGGCCTCGATCGCCGCATCTGCCAGCGCTGCCGGCGGCGTCCCGGCGGCAAGCGCAATCTCGCCCAGCAACGCGCAGGCATCGTGAAAAACGCCGATGACGATGCCGCTGCTATCATCGCACCGCTCGAACAGCGGGGTTGCGACCTGCATGAAGCGCCAGGCCAGTGCCAGCGCCTCTACCGGGGCGGCCGGTGCGATCTGCTCCCTGATCGCGCGAAGCTGGCTTTGCAGATCGGTGACCAAAGGCTTGCGGTTTTGCCAGTTCACAAAGCTGCGCGCCCGCGCGA
>JBCKXH010000229.1:0-2801 GCA_038921555.1 Paracoccaceae bacterium | reverse complement strand
ATCTTGATCACCTCGGTTGACACAAGAAAGTAACCCCAGGTCAGCAGCAGAGTTTCGAACGGGTTCTTGTAGAAATGTCGGATCAGCAGATGTTCCAGCAACAGCCCGATAAGCCCGACGCCGCAGGCTGCCATCAAGACTGCCGGAACAAAGGGCACCCCGGCCGTGGTGGCAGCCCAAGTGAAATAGGCCCCAAGTGTCAGCATGGCGCCGTGTCCCATGTTGATGACACCTATAAGCCCAAAGACAACGGCAAGTCCCGACGCTGCCAAGGACAGCACAAGCGTGATCAGGGTGGCGTCGATCAAAACGCCAATGAACGATGACAAGACGCGTCTCCTTCCGATACGCACAGCCAACCGCCAGCCCGGTTTCCCGGGCCGGCGGCCGCCATCATTGGGCTGCCTCAGAGTGGCAGATTGCACCGCGCCATAGCGGGCTTCACCTTATCGAAGAACTGCACCTGTTCGAACATGTCGTTCACGGAGGTCCAGTTCTCGCGTACCTTCATCAGATACGAAGGCAAGATTGCCTGGTGATCCTCGACCTGGATCGTGATGGAGCCCTGCGGCGCCATGTCGAAGGACGACCCGCGCAGCGCATCACGCACCTTGTCGGTCTCGGTCGACCCCGCAGCGACGATTGCCTTGGCCAACAGATGTGCCGCGTTGTACATGGCCACGCCCACGGTGTTCATCAGCATGTCATTGCCATACTTCTTGAACAGCTTTTCGAGGAACGTCTTGTTGTTGGGCGTATCGATCGACATGAAATAGTCGAAGCTGACGTAGGTACCCGCCGACACCTCGGCACCAAGACCTGAGGTCACGACCTCTTCGTCATCCACGGTCCAGATCACGATGTCCTTGGTCATGCCTGCGGCATGGAACTGGCGCCGGAAGTTGACGGTGTCACTGCCGGTCAGCGAGTGGAACACAACACCTGCGCCCGACTCGCGAATTTCGCGCAGGACGGATGCGTATTCCGGGGTGTTGAACGGCACATAGACCTCGCCCACCACCTCGCCATCAAACTCGGCGAACTTTTCCTTGAACATCTTGTTGGTTTCGCGCGGCCAAGCATAGTCGGACCCGATCAGGAAGAACTTCCTGCCGTAGTTCTTCACTATGTATTCAATATGCGGCCACACCTGCTGCGACGGCTCCGGCCCGAACATGAAGATGTTTTTGTTGCACACGCCCGGGAAGAACTCCTGGCTCTGGCCCTCGTAAAAGGTTGGGTAGAGCAACAGCTTGCCGCTTTGCTGCACGACCGGACCAGCCGCGTTGCGCTCGGCGCTGCTGAACGTGCCGGCAAGGAAATCAACGCCTTCCTGACGCAGAAGGCGGTTGGCCTGTTCCACCACGATGCGCGGTTCCGTCTTGGAATCGCCGACGACGATTTCAAGCGGACGCCCATCGACGCCGCCAGCAGCGTTGATCTCTTCAACGGCAAGTTCAAACCCGGCCAGGTGGGCCTTGCCATAGACGGTCCAGGCCCCGGTGAGCGGCGAGATGACGCCCACGCGAATAGCTTCGGCGGCCCTTGCGGGATTGGCAAGATATGGCATGGCCACAGACGCCGTCGCAAGCGCGCTGAACCCCTTCAGCACGCTGCGCCGGTTCATGCTGGGGGTCACGTTGGTGATCGTTTCCTTCATCTTTCTCTCCTACTGTGTCTGTCTTTTTGTAAGTTCAGTACCAACCCGGCTCGACATTCGAACCCAGTGTCTCTTCGTAGACATCTGTGCGGCGGTCGCGGAGGATCTGGTTGTATTCGGTCCAGTTCCGCTTGCGCCGCGCGTCCGACAGATTGACTTCGGCGTAGATGATTTCCTCTGCCGTGGCGCTGGCCGGGCCTGCGACCGGCCAGCCCGTATAGCTGACGATCAGGCTTTGCCCCACGAAGAGCTGCCCCCGTTCCGTGCCAACCCGATCTGCCGCCGCGACAAAGACGGAATTCGAATGGGCAGACCCCATGACAAGAATATTCGCCATGGCCTCGCGCTTGGGGTCCTGTCCGGGGATCGGCACCCAATTGGTTGGAATGCAAATGATATCTGCGCCCTGAAGCGTGCAAAGCCGATAGCTTTCCGGGAACCAGCCGTCATAGCAGATGAAGGTGCCGATGCGCCCGATCGGCGTGTTGAACACGGGAAAACCAAGGTTGCCGCGCTCGAAGTAAAGGTTTTCCTCATTCCACAGGTGCACTTTGCGGAAGGTGCCGATATAGCCTTCCGGCCCCACGACGACCGCAGAGTTGTAGAGAGCCTCGTCTTCCCGTTCGGAAATGCCAGCCACGATATAGAGGTTGCGTTTGCGCGCCACCTCTATCCAGGCTTGGGTGGTAGGCCCTTCGGGCACGCCCTCAGCCAGGGCGTAGGCCTCTTCCCGTGACCGGAACACATAGCCCGAATTGCACAGCTCGGGCAGGATCAGCAGGTTTGCACCATTTCCCGCCGCCTCTTCGATCAGGGCAAGGGACTTGCCGACGTTGCGATCCTTCTCGCCGACGATGGGTTCCATCTGAAGGCATGCGACTTTCACAAGCGCTTCGCGTCGGGGTTTCGGATCGGCCATATTTTCCTCCACGTCAGTCTCTTTCACCTTGCCCGCGAAAGACAGGTAGATTGTTTATTTTCAGCTTAAACTAAATGCACTTGAAGTGATGTCAAGCGATTTGAATGATGGGAGGCACTACTTGTCGCGTCCCGCCTGATTGCGTGGCGCTTTGACAAACAGATGCGGGTGGGATTTGTGCCAGTCCTTCATCGCTTGCATCGGGGTTCGGCTCCTTAGGGC
>JBCKXH010000228.1:0-2804 GCA_038921555.1 Paracoccaceae bacterium | reverse complement strand
TGGCGGTTGGTGGCGTGCCGCAAAGCCCGGTAACCAAGTGGGGATGTTTGTGGAAAAGCTGATTGACCTGACCCATCCGATGAAGAACGGCATGGCGGTGTGGCCGGGCCATCCGGTGTTTGAAAGCCGGGCGGTTTCCAGTTTAGCGGCGGGCGACATCGCCTGCAACCACGCGCTGCAGATGTCCGAGCACAGCGGCACCCATTTCGACGCCCCCGCCCATTTCATCCAAGCAGGCCAGACCATTGACCAAGTGCCGCTGGAGCGGTTTTTCGGGCGGCTGCTGGTGATCGACGCCCGCGATGTGACGCAAGACAGCGAGGTAGCACCCGGCCTTGTCGAGGCGTTCGAGGTGCTTCACGGCCAGGTGCAGCCGGACGATGCGGTGCTGTTTCACTTTGGCTGGGGGCGGTTCTGGGATCACCCGACCGAGGCCAGCAAGTTCCTGCGCGATTGGCCGGGGCTGTCGGGGGCTGCGGCTGATTTGCTGATCGCGCGCGGCGTCCGCATCGTCGGCAGCGACGCCATGTCGATTGACCGCTTTGGCAGCACCGAATTTCCGGCCCACCGCAGACTGCTGGCAGCCGGCGTGCTGATCGGCGAGAATTTCGCCAATCTGGACCTCGTGCCGCCGATTTGCCGGATGACCAGCCTGCCGCTGCGGATTGCAGGCGGCAGCGGGTCGCCCTTGCGCGCCGTGGCCCATATCGACCAGACCGCGTTGACCTGAACCTTGGCCGCCTTTGCCATCCACCGCCTGATGCGATTGACCGGGCTGGATCAGGTGCCCGCCGGACTGCGCCCCGGATACGATCCGGCGCGCCATGGCGTGGGAATCGTGCATCTGGGGCTTGGTGCCTTTCACAAGGCGCATCAGGCGGCGCTGACCGATCTGGCGCTGGCGGCCTCGGGCGGGGATTGGCGGATATTGGGCGTCTCAACGCGGTCGGGGCGGGCTGGCTTGGAACTGGGGCCGCAGAACGGGCTTTACACGCTGATCGAGCGCGGCGAGGTGACGCGCGCGCGTGTGGTGGCGGCGATTGCCGGCGTGCTGTGTTCGGCGGGGGAACCCGGCCCGGTGCTGGCGGCGATGGTGGTGCCGAGCTGTCGTATCGTCAGCCTGACGGTGACGGAAAAGGCCTACGGGCTGAACCGCGCCGCCCGGACCTGCGACCCAATCCATCCCGCCGTGGCCGCCGATCTGGCGAAGCCGCACCACCCGCAAGGTGTGCTGGGCCTGCTGACCGAGGCCCTGCGCCTGCGCCGAGCCGCAGGCACCGCGCCTTTCACCGTGCTGTGCTGCGACAACCTGCCTGACAACGGCGCGCTTTTGCGTGCTGCGGTGGTGGATTTCGCCGGCAGGCTGTCGAGGGGTCTGGCCGATTGGATCGCGGCAGAAGTGGCGTTTCCTTGCTGCATGGTGGACCGCATCACCCCCGCCGCCACGCAAGAAACCCTGACCGATGCTCAAGCCCTGACCGGCTGCACCGACCTTGCAGCCGTGGAAACCGAGCCGTTCTGCCAATGGGTGATAGAGGATAACTTCCCCCAGGGCCGCCCCGATTGGCAGGAGGCTGGCGTGAGCTTTACCGCCGATGTCGCACCCTATGAGTCGGCGAAGCTGCGGATGCTGAACGGCAGCCATTCCATGCTGGCCTATGCGGGCTTTCATATGGGCCACCGCCATGTGCGCGATGTGATGGAGGATCCGGCCCTGGCACGGTTGGTGCAGCGCCATTTGCGGGCCGCCCGGCACAGCCTGCCAGCCTTGCCCGGCATGGATTTGGCCGGTTATGCCACGGACCTTGCCCGGCGCTTTGCCAACCCTTCCATCGCGCATCAGACCTTTCAGATTGCCATGGACGGCTCGGAAAAGCTGCCGCAGCGGATATTCCTGGCGGTGGATCAGGCGCGCGACGTGGCGCCCTTTGCCTTTGCCACCGCCGCCTGGCTGCGCCATGTCAGCGGCAGCCTGCATGACTGCGCGCCCTACGAGTTGCGCGATCCGCGCGCCGCTGACCTGATGGCCGCAGCACAGGGCCAAGATGCCGCAGGGCTGTTTGACGGCGTGGCGCAGATCGTGCCGATTCCGGCAGTGCTGCGGGCGCAAAGCGTGGCGATTCTGGCCCGGATGCTGAGCCGCCCGATGGCCGAGGTGGTGGCCGAGGAAGCCGCGCGATAGAGCGGTCGCGCGGCAGTTGGGCGGCCAATGTCTTGCATCACCCCAGTGAATGTCGGCTCTGCCTTGGTGGTGGCGGGTTTGGGGGTCTGCCTGGTTCCGGCCCTGACAGTGCTGGCCGCAGATCATGCGCGCAAGGCGGTGCGTCTGGACGAAATCAACCTAGAATCGCGCCGGATCGTGGCGATGGTGCCGTCGCAATACCTGCGGATCGCCCCCTATAGTGGCTTTCAGCAGGCCCTGCAGGACGCCGGAAAGTCCATCCGGTTGCCACGGGTCGAACCGATGCCGCCGTTCATTTCCGGCATTGCAAGCAAGCCGCTTTTGGTGCCGGTCGCGCCTGAACGGGACCGATAGAAGCGCGCTAGGGCCTGTTGAGATTCAGGATTCCCTTTTGGGCTGATCTCTGATTCAAACTCCCAAATTGGAGGTTTTCATGGATTTGGACAGGTTCATCGTTTCGGATTTTCAATGGGCAAAGATGGGGCCGCATTGTCGGGGCAAGGTGACTGACCCCGGTCGGACGGGCGGGGATGCCCGGTTGTTTCTTGATTCTGTGCTCTGGATTGCCCGGACGGGCAGTCCGTGGCGGGACTTGCCGCCTGGCTTCGGGAACTGGAACTCA
>JBCKXH010000227.1:0-2816 GCA_038921555.1 Paracoccaceae bacterium | reverse complement strand
GACGGATTTGCGGCGTCTGGGTGCGCGGCAGTTGATCGCACAGGCGGTCGAGGCCGAGGTGGCCGGATTTCTCGCCACTCATGCTGATCAGACCGATAGCGCTGGCCGCAAGCGGTTGGTCCGCCATGGCCATCTGCCCGAGCGCACCGTGCAGACCGGGATCGGGGCGGTGCCGGTGAAGGTGCCCCGGGTGCGGGACCGGGCACCGGAGGGCGAACGGCTGAAGTTCACCTCGACGATCCTGCCGCCTTATCCATTGCCCGGCAGTCGCTGCTTGCAGCGATGAGAGGGTGCGGCGCGCCAAGTCGATCGAGGAACTGCTGCCATGGCTTTACCTCAAAGGTATTTCGACAGGCGATTTCTCCGAAGCCTTGGTGGCACACCTCGGGCCGGACGCGCCCGGCCTGTCGGCCAGCACCATCACCCGGCTGAAGGCGGATTGGTGGGACGATTATGAACGCTGGTCCAAGCGGGATCTGTCGGCGCGGCGCTATGTGTATTTCGCTGCGCGGTCCTTCGGTTCTGGGCCGACGGTGTCTATTTCAGCCCCAGAATGGACGAGGATCGTCAATGTATGCTGGTGATCATCGGGGCTGACGAATGGGGCAACAAGGATGTTCTCGGCCTGATCGACGGCTTCCGCGAAAGCACCCAAAGCTGGCGCGAGTTGCTTTTGGACCTGAACCGAAGGTCCGCGAAGCGAAACACCGGGGGCTGGAGGTCGCGCCGAAACTGGCCATAGGCGATGGTGCCATGGGGTTCTGGGCCGCGCTGCATGAGGTTTACGGCAAGACCCGGGTGCAACGCTGTTGGGTGCACAAGACGGCGAATGTGCTCAACGCCATGCCGAAATCGGTGCAGCCGAAAGCCAAGGCGCATCTGAAGGACATCTGGATGGCAGAAACCAAGGCCAAAGCCGACGCTGCCTTCGATTTCTTCGTCGAGGCTTACGGTGTGAAATACGCCAAAACCTGGTCAAAATGGCGCGCGGTGAAATGCCTGATCAAGGACCGGACGGATTTGCTGGCGTTCTACGACTTCCCCGCCGAGCACTGGAAACACATTCGAACCTCGAACCCGATCGAGAGCACCGATCCCACCGTTCGGCATCGAACCACCAAAACCAAAGGTTGCCTCAGCCGACAGACCGCGCTGGCCATGACCCACCAGTTGATGATGTCGGCCAAGAAGAAATGGCGCAAGCTCGATGGTCAAAACCGCCTGCCCGAGATCATCCAGGGGGTTGAATTCCGCGACGGGATCAAGCACGAAATCAAAGCTGCCTAATCACAGCGTCACCAACTTTCGGTCATAGCTCTCAAGGTCTGGGCTTCGCACTGCTCTCCTTGCCGCTGGTCCTGTTTCAGGCCGATACGCCCTCGCCCTCGCTGCTGACCGCGATTCCGGTGGTGGGCACCGCGCTGGTGCTGTTCTACGCCCGCTCCGGCACAAGGCTGGCGCAGATGCTGGCGCTGAAACCCGTGGTCGCCATCGGCCTGATCTCATTTTCCGCCTACCTGTGGCACCAGCCGCTGATCGCCATCGCCCGCATCGGCATGGCCGCCGCTCCGCCGCCCCTGATCATGGTCGCGCTGTCGCTCGCCACGTTCGCGCTGGCCGCCCTCAGCTGGCGCTATGTCGAAACCCCGTTCCGCCGCCGCCCCGGCCCGCTGCTGCCGCGCCGCGGGACGCTGTTCGCCGCTTCAATTGCCGGTCTCGCGGTGATGTTCGCCTTCGGTTATGCCGGCTGGTCGAGCAAGGGTGCCGAGGCATCATGGCTTGCCCATCACCCCGACAAGGCCCCGACCTACCTACTGCTGACCTCTGCGAAGAACAGCCCGAACCGGGCGTCGGCCTTTGGTCCCTGCCGCTTCAACCTCAACCATTTCGGACCCGAGACTGACGCCCGCATCGCTGATTGCGCCGCCAAATATGGCCCGGCCTTCGTGGTCTTGGGCGACAGCCATGGCATCGGCGTCTACATGGGCCTGGCGAGCTTGTCTGATGACAACCATTTCATTCTGGGCGCCACCAACCCCGGCTGCCGTCTGGGCAATGCCCAAGGCAATTGCTCGCTCCGGGATTTTTCCGACGCGGTGGCACGCCAGCCCGCCAGCTACGGCCAAGTCCTGTTCGTGCAATCAGGAGCGGCCCTGATGACCCATCTGAACGGCGCGCCGGGGGGGCGGGAATTGTTCCGCGTCCTGCCCTGGAATGCCACGGTGCCGGACTATCCGCTCGACACCACTGTAATCGCCCGGGTCGCCGCCTATCTGTCCGGCATCGCAGCACATGTCCCGGTGACTTGGCTGGCCCCCCGGATCGAACCGGGGGTGCCGCCCTCGCGCGTGCTTCAGGAAACCTGCGCCGCCACGTTTGACCTGCGCCCCAAGCAGCGCGCCCAGTTTGAAAAGCTCGACACCACCATCGCGGCGGCGCTGGCGGGCACGCCGGTCAAATACCTGGCCCTCGCCGCCATGCCTTTTGGCATGACGACCGATTTCCTGAACTGCTCGGTGAACTATTGGACCGACGGCGATCATTGGAGCCCGTCCGGCGAAGCCTTGTTCGGTACCCGACTGCTGCCGCTGCGGCCGGTCAGGTTGCGATAACCTTTGGTGCCCGCTGCCAGAACCGCGCCATCATCGAGGCCGCCGCCGCGATCAGCCCAACGACCAGCCCCAGTCCGACACCGCCCATACCAGCATGGAACGCCAGCAGATAGCTTGTCGGAGTGCCGATAGGCGTTGTTGCACAACTCTGATCGTGGAGGATTCACAACGTGAACCCATGAGCTTAGAATAGCGTCATGATGA
>JBCKXH010000226.1:0-2831 GCA_038921555.1 Paracoccaceae bacterium | reverse complement strand
GGCGTCTGCTGGCCGCGTTGTGGCGGCACCTGTGGTTGCGTCGGCCGAATTCACGGCTGGGCCGAAGCGGCGCAGCTTCACGGCGAAATACAAGCTGCAGATTTTGTCTGAGACCGACCGCGCGGTGGATACAGGTGGGATCTCAGCGATTCTTCGTCGGGAGGGCCTGTATTCCTCAGCCCTGAGCGACTGGCGGGGCCAGCGTGATGCCGGGATATTGGGTGCGCTCACGCCGCGTCAGCGCGGGCCGCAAATGGCGGCGGCGAACCCTTTGCAGGCCGAACTTGCCAAGGCCAATCGTGAAAATGCCGCCTTGCGCCGTCGCCTGGATCAGGCGGAGGCGATCATCGCCATCCAAAAAAAAGTGGCTGCGCTTCTGGACGAGCTGGAGCAGACATCCAGCAGCAGCGGCAGATCATGATGGCGGCGGTTGTGGCTTTGTCCCCGGGCAGCGGTCTGACGACGGCCATCTGCGCGGCACTTGAGGTCTCACGCGCCTCTGTGCATCGGCATCGTGCGGCGCTGACGGCGCCACCTCGGGCAGAAATATCGCGGGCACCATCACCGCGTGCCTTGCCGGAAAGTGAACGTGATCAGGTGCTTGCCGAACTGCGGACCCCGCGCTTCGCGGACCAGACCCCGACCGAGGTCTACGCGACGCTGCTTGATGAAGGCGTCTATCTCTGCTCAATCCGCACGATGTATCGCATCCTCGCCGGCCATGGGGAGGTCGCAGAGCGACGTCGGCAGCGCCGCCATCCAATTTATCAAAAGCCCGAACTGCTGGCCGAAGCCCCCAATCAGGTCTGGTCTTGGGACATCACCAAGTTGATGGGGCCAGTGAAATGGTCATACTTCTATCTTTACGTCATCCTCGACATCTTCAGCCGCCGCGTCGTTGGATGGCGTATTGAGCACGCGGAAGGTGCAACCCTGTTCAAAGCACTGTTTTCCGACGCCATGGCCAAGCATGCCGTGCCGCCCGACCAACTTACCCTGCACGCCGACCGTGGCGGGCCCATGAAGGCCAAAGCGACGGCCCTGATGCTGGCCGATCTCGGCGTGGTCAAATCCCATAGCCGACCGCATACCTCGAATGACAACCCATTCTCGGAAGCCCAATTCAAGACACTGAAATATCAGCCAGAATTCCCCAAACGGTTCGAAACCATTGAGGATGCACGCACTTTCTGCCGCCGTTTCTTCGCCTGGTATAATGAGGACCATCATCACGCAGGCATTGGGCTCATGACGCCAGATCAGATCCACTTCGGGCAAGCCGCCACCATCCATGCCGCCCGCCAGATCGCACTTGATGCTGCGTTCCTAAGCACGCCGGAGCGGTTCGTCCGCAAGCGCCCAAAACCACCACACGTCCCGAAAGCTGTCTGGATCAACCCACCAAAGCAAACGGAGCCAACTCAAGCCTAAACTCAAAACCAAGATGTCTCAAAGTCGTTGACACGTTCCGTTTCCAGTTCTTCGCCGGAATGGAAATGGTGCGATTGCAGCACCTCCTCGATCCGTCCGTTGAATCGCTCAACCATGCCGCTCGTCGGGGAAACGGTCCCCCGGACGGTTTCCTGATCCGCCTCACTCTGCGGGTGCTGCGGCGGGGCCAGACGGTGCTCGATGCCGAGGTCAATGCAGAGCAGGTCGAATTCGTGCTTGCCGGTGGCGGCCCGTTTGCGCAGACCGAACAGGCGGTCGGTGAATTCCTTGCCATTATCGGTCAACACCGTCCGGATGTGGATCGGGCAGGCCCTTTCCAAGTCGCGCAGGAACCGGCGGGCATTGGCGGCGGTCTTGGAGTTAGATGCGAACGAACACCCAGGGTGAACACATATTCCCGCCTCTCCTTGATCTCCCCATCACCCCCCCCCCGCATCATAGATATGACCTGCCGCGCCAAGATTGACCACTCCGCTCTGCCATGACCGGGCGAGGGCGCGGGCCTTGTCGGCTGGCATCAGCGGGTCTTTCTCGGAAAATGCGGTCAGCGTCGGCGGGGAAAGCGGCCTGACGCTTCGGGGCAAAGCGGAGCAGGCGGCGCGGTGCAGGGCGGGGTCGGCGGGGGCCATCAGCAGCGCAGCCGCCACCGGAAAGGCCCGGCCACTCGGCCAGCACCTGCGCCATCAGGATCGCCCCAAGGCTGTGGCCGACCAGCACCGCGCCGGGATGTGCCAGGATGGGATGTGCTAGGATAGGATGTGCCAGTTCCACCGCCATGGCGGCAGGGGCCGGATCGCCAAGGTCGGAAAAGCGCACCGACCGGGCATCGCTGTCGCTTTCCAGTCACCCCTGCATCCAGTGGCCCTCCTCAGAGCCTGCCAGACCGGGAACCAGCAAAGTTGTCGTCATCCGCGCCCCTGCCCGCAATGGCGGGAGTTGATCATCGTGACGCGCTTATATCACACCACTATCTACCACTGAATCGTGCATCAGGGAGATCTTGCCAAGGCATAGGCCGCCCCTCAGGTCAGTGCCATTCCGGCTGAAATCAGACTTCTTCTTCGTCGCCCGCAACTTCCGTCAGATCATCCAGCGACACGTTGTCGTCGGCATCTTCTTCCAGCAGTTCATCGCCCAGTTCCGTCTCATCGGCGGCACCGGGGGTCAGCAGTTCGTCATCGGTGTCCAGATCGTCCACCAGACCGCCATCATCCTTCTCGGGCGCCACGCGGGCGATGACCGAGGCCACCATCTTGCGACGCGCGCTTTCAATGTCGACGACTTCCCCGCTATAGGGGCTGACGATTGGCGATTTGTTCAGGTCGTAAAAGCGTTTGCCGGTGGTCGGGCAAGTGCGCTTCGTGCCCCATTCAAGCTTG
>JBCKXH010000225.1:0-2835 GCA_038921555.1 Paracoccaceae bacterium | reverse complement strand
GCTTTCATTGGATGATCTTCTGGCGGTGACGCGCGAGTTTCTCAACCCGGCCGTCTCGCGCTCGGGGCTGGACCCTTGCGTCGGGAAAACGATCCCCCGGATCGTTTTCTGACCCCTCCTCATTGCGTCGCCACGGGGTGAGCAATCTCAATGCCTTGCGGCCAAAAACCCCCGCCGAGCCGCACAAGACGTTCAAGACCTGCGAGCCAGGCTTCCTGCATGTCGATGTGAAATATCTGCCGCAGATGGCCGATGAGACCACCCGGCGCCATCTGTTCGTGGCCATCGACCGCGCCACAAGGTGGGTGTTCGTGCGCATCTACAAATCCAAGACCGCCGCCAATGCCCGAAGGTTGTCTCACGCGACCTGCACCGGGCCTGCCCGATCCGGATCGTCAATATACTGACCGATAATGGCAAAAAGTTCACCGACCGGCTCTTTGCCTCACGGGCGCGCGCCCCCACCGGCACCCACGAGTTCGACCAGCTCTGCACCGAACTGGGCATCGAGTACCGCTTGGCCCCGCCGCGGCACCCCCAGACCAACGGCATGGTCGAACGCTTCAACGGCCGCATCAGCGACCTGCTGAGAACCAACCACTTCGACTCTGCCCTTGACTTGGAGCAGACCCTGATGCGCTATGTCCATCTTTACAACACGCAACTGCCGCAGTCAGCCCTGAGGAGCCGAACGCCGATGCAAGCCATGAAGGACTGGCACAAATCCCACCCCCACCTCTTCGTCAAATCACCGCGTAATCGTCCGGGACGCGACACGTAGACGGACGAATAGCCGGGATATTGTGCCGCGCGGCTAAGCGTGAGAAGGGACGGCTCGGTGTGCCCGGAGGCCAAGGCCCAACAGCACAAGGCCCGCAACCACGATGGCCGCTGCGGCGGCGGCCCACAACCAGGGCGCGGGAGAATTCCAAGCCACCCAGTGGAACTGCCGGTCAACAATGACGAGGCCGGCGATGGCCAGGACGCCGAACGCCGTCTGGCCAATGCCTTGCCCCACAAGTTCAGTTGACGCCGCATGACGGTATAGGTGCCATGCCCCCTAGCCCAGCACGGCGAACACGCTTGCAAACATCCGTCCGTGCAACGGATCGACCGGCCACGGCCAGAAAGCGCTGGCCCAGCGCGGGGCAAGAAGCAGCAATGCGGCGTAGACGATGAGGATCACCGCTTCGGCGCCAAGGAGGCGGCTTGCCCAGCGCGGCAGAGCCATTGCCGGGCCGCGCCGGGCCGCCCGGTATTTCCACAGCCACCAGGCGGCCAGCACCACCGGCACCAGATAGAGCAGGTGCCAGAGCTGGACCGATTTGCGCGTGTAGGAAAACTCGCCCGCATGCAGCAGCGTGACCGACGAGATGATCGTCGTGAAGGTGAAGGCGAGCGCCAGCACGATCCAGGCGGGCGACCAGCGGTTCCGCCACAGGGCATAAGCCAAGACCGAGAATTCGGTGAGATAAATGGCGCCGAGAAAGCGCGCATTGAACGGGGCAAGCCGCCAAGGCCAGCGCGGCAGGATGACGTCGGGCGCAAAGAACAGAAGCCCGCCGCCGCTCAGCACGATGGCCGCGACCCCCAGCAGAAATAGCCTGACATCGAGAGGAAGCCCCTTGCCCATGGCTGCAAGCTTCCATCATTTGCCGCCGCTTGTAAACCGCTGGAGGTCTTGGTCCGGCAGCCGCTTAAGTCTGCGGGTCTTCGCAAAAATCATGGGGCAGTCCTGCCAAAGGAGCCGCGCACCGTCATGTGACCGCCATCACGGGCTGCCAAACCGGTCTGGGCGCTGATCGCCGAACATGCCTTCTCGGCAGGCTATGCGCTGGCCTCTCAGGCCGACCGGATCATCCTGCCCCGCACCGGGGCCGTTGGCAGCATCGGCGTCGTGGTGATGCATGCCGATTTGAGCGGCCAGCCTTCGGACGCAGGCGTGATCGTCACGCTGATCCATTCCGGCGCGCACAAGGTCGATGGCAATCCTTACGCGCCACTGCCCGACCCGGTGCGCGCCCGCATTCAGGCGGAAATCGACAGCATCCGCACGCTGTTTGCCGAGACCGTCGCGGCGGGTCGCGGTCGCCGCCTGACGACAGAGGCGGCGCTGGCCACAGAAGCCGAATGCTACCGCAGCGCGGATGCGGTGCTGGCCGGGCTGGCGGATGAAGTTTCCGACCCGTCATCGGCCTTTGCGGCCTTTGCCGACACCGTGAACGGGCGCGGTGCCGCCCGAAGCACTGTGCCCGAACGCACCACACGATCCCAACTGACCAAGGAGTTGACCATGAAACCCAATGCACTGAACGCGGCGCAGAAGGCCATGCCGATGATGCGGAAAACCAAGCGGCACCCGCGCCTGCGGAACCGAGCCTGACGCCCGCTGACCCTGCCACCATTCCCGCGCCTGCTCCAACCGAAGCCGCCACTGCCGTGGCCCAAGTTCGCGCCGAGGCGGCAGAACTGGCGACCATCGGCGCGCAGGCGGCGCGGCTGGGCCTGACGATTGATGTGGCCGAAGCCGTGCAGAAAGGCATCGCACCCGGCGCGCTGCGCGCATCCGTCCTGAACCAGATGGCCGCGCGCAGCGATGCAGCCGCCATCGCCGTGGTGCCGCCGCCCAAGTCGGCCGCACCGCAAAGCCCGCTGCTGGCCGCCGTCAAACGCGCCGCCAGTGCGGGCAAATCCGCCTAACACCCCAACCCAGAACAGGATCTGAACCATGCCCACTCTCACGCAACTGGCATCGCAAGGCGATGTCGTCAAATTCCAGGTCGACCCGAACTACACCAACGAGGCCTGATACCAGCCCGCAGATGACCTGACTCG
>JBCKXH010000224.1:0-2857 GCA_038921555.1 Paracoccaceae bacterium | reverse complement strand
GCTACAACAGCCGGAATTGCTTGGCCAATTTCAGGCCCTGGCCCTGATAGTTCGACGCGATACCCGCACCATACAGCGTTTCGGGCCGCTCAGCCATGCGCTCATAAACCAGTCGCCCGACCACCTGGCCATGCTCCAGCACAAAGGGTGCCTCATGGCAACGCACCTCCAGCACCCCGCGCGAGCCTGCACCGCCCGCTGCGGCATAGCCGAAACCGGGGTCGAAAAAGCCCGCGTAATGCACCCGGAATTCGCCCACCATGGCCAGATAGGGCGCCATTTCGGCGGCATAATCGGGCGGAATGGTCACCGCCTCGCGGCTGACCAATATATAGAACGCGCCGGGATCAAGGATGATCTGGCCATCGCCTGACCGGATCTCCTCCCAGAAATCGCGGGCCGGATAATGGCCGATGCGGTCCAGATCGACCACCCCGGTATGCGGCTTGGCGCGGTAGCCCAGAAGGTCCCCCGTCGCAGGCTTCAGATCGACCGAAAAGCCCAGACCCTGCGAAATCACTGCCGGTCCGCTGACCAAAGGCTCCCGGTCATGCAAGGATACCAGTTCGGCATCCGACAGCACCGCTTGGCCTGAGCGAAAGCGGATCTGGTTCAACCGCTGCCCGGCCCGCACCAGCACCGAAAACGACCTCGGGCAAACCTCGGCATACAAAGGCCCGGCATAACCTTCCGGGATGCGGTCAAATTCCGTCCCGCCATCGGTGATGGTCCGGGTCAACAAATCCAGCCGCCCGGTTGAGGATTTGGCATTCGCCACCGCCGTCAAGCCCTGCGGCAGCGCCAGCCGCTCGATCAGCGGCACGACATAGACGCAGCCCTTTTCCAGCACGGCACCGCCGCCCAGATCGACCTTATGCATGGTGAATTCATCCAGCCGCTCGGCCACCGTCCGCCCCGACCCGGTCAGGAATGAGGCCCGCACCCGGTAGGCCAGTGCCCCCAGCCGCAGGTCCAATGAGGCGGGTTGCACCTGTTCAGGCAGCACGGGCCGCGTGGCCGCAATACCACCCGAGGCAATCAGCAGCTTCAGGCTTTGGGCGGGCAGAACCCCCGGCTTTGTCAGATTGGGGCGCATCACGGGCTCCTTCACGCAACGCAACCGCCCGCAAGGTGCAGCACCAGGCGGGCGGTTTCGATATTGGTCGGGCCGGAGAGATTTGAACTCTCGACCTCCCGCCCCCCAGACGGACGCGCTAACCAAGCTGCGCTACGGCCCGACGAATGGCCGGATAGATAACGATATTCCGGGCGGGGACAAGTGAAGAAACGCGGCAGAAGGCCGACCAGATCAGGATGATGTTTGATCGAAACCATCATCCTGATCTCGACGCCTAGTGGTCGCGCGCAAATTGAGGAAAACCGGTTTCCACTTTTCCTCAGCACGCTCTAGCGGCGCAGACGCAAGGCTTCGTCCATCTGGGCATGCAAAAGCCCAAGGCGGCTGTGCAATTCAATCAGGTCGGGCAGCGCTTCGCTCAGGACCTGCCGGGGCAGGGCGCGCAGACGGGCCGCAACACCCGCCAGTTTGGCGGTGGGTTCGGGGGCCGCGTCGATGAACGAGGTGGCAGAGCCAGGATTGACCTGATCCGGCAGGAAGGCCCGATCCGGCAGCACGGAAGTCTCATCTGCCGCAACCAGCGGTTCGGGGAAAAGCGATGTCGGGAACAACGATGTCGGGAACAACGATGTCGGGAACAGCGATGTCGGGAACAGCGGTGTTGGGGCCGCCAGTTCCAGTTCCGGCTCGTCCTCAACCCAGATATGCCCGGCCTCCGGCACGTCCTCGTCAGGGGCCGCATGGTCCGGCATGGCGGATCGCCGGGGCGTGTCAGGCACACCAGATTCGGCCAAAGGTTCAGGTTCAGGCTCAGGCTCAGGCGAAGCCACCGGCGACGGTTGGGTCGGGCTGTGCAGTCGAACCACCTCGCCCAAAGCGCCTTCGGCGGCAACCGACTGGCGCGGCACAGGCTCCAGCGCAAAGATCTCAGCGGCGACTGGTTCGCCGTCCCCGGTCATGCCGTCCAGCCCATCGCCGTCTAGGATATCAGCGTCGAACAGCGCGCCCGCACCGCCCGCAGCCATTGCCGCGACATGGCGCACCCCCTGCTCGCGCAGGATTTTCTGCACGCCGCGAATGGTCATGCCCTCGTCATGCAACAGATGGCGGATGCCGCTTAGCAAGGCCACATCGGCGGGGCGGTAATAGCGTCGCCCGCCGGCGCGCTTGACCGGCCTGATCTGGGGAAACCGGCTTTCCCAGAACCGCAGCACATGGGCCGGGGTTTTCAGGCTTTCGGCAACTTCGGAAATGGTGCGGAAGGCTTCAGGCGACTTGTCCATCCGCGTCTCCACCCCTTACTTCTTCTTCCCCGCCGCCACACGATCCTTCATCAGATGCGATGGCCGGAAGGTCAGAACGCGGCGCGGCGAAATCGGCGCCTCGTCGCCGGTCTTGGGGTTGCGACCAACCCGCGCCGTCTTGGACCGCAACGAGAAGGTGCCGAAGGACGAGATCTTGACCGCCTCACCGGCAGCCAATGCATCCGAGACATGTTGCAGCACGCTTTCGACCAAATGCGCTGATTCGTTGCGCGACAGGCCGACCTCGCGAAATACCGAGTCGCTGAGGTCCATGCGCGTCAGTGTCTTTTCACTCATCGTTTCCCTCCAGGCTTTGTGCAGTCCGTGCCCTTGTTCAGACTGTGCTATTGCACGAACATGCGCGGGATCAAATTGCGAGTCAATATCAGGGGCTTGGAAAGCGTTCTTTCCACGCCCTCATAGCCGATGGAACTTTCCCGGCCCCCCGCCCCCGCCCCCGCTTTCACCTTGGCAC
>JBCKXH010000223.1:0-2862 GCA_038921555.1 Paracoccaceae bacterium | reverse complement strand
TTTTTGTGCTTGGGGGCGGGACGCGGCGGATTGCGGCGGTGGTCGGGGAAGGGTTGGAGTGTTCGGGGTTCAGCGGGGTGCGGATTTATGAGCCGGGGGCGTTGACGCTGGTGGCGGGGGCGGGGACGCCACTGGCCGAGGTTGCGGCGCTGTTGGCGGGGCAGCGCCAGCGGCTGGCCTTCGAGGTGCCGGATATGCGGTTGGTGCTGGGGCGCAGTGGTGTCTCGACACTGGGGGGCGTGGTTGCGGCGGGGGCGAGCGGGCCGCGAAGGGTGCAGGTCGGGGCATGCCGGGACCATGTGCTGGGACTGCGGTTCGTCAATGGCGCGGGGGCCTTGGTCAAGGCGGGCGGGCGGGTGATGAAGAACGTCACCGGGCTGGACCTGACCAAGCTCATGGTGGGGTCGCATGGCCGGTTGGGGGTGATCACCGAGGTCGCCTTTCGGGTGCAGGCGGTGCCGGAGGCCGAGGTGACGCTGGTCAGCGCGCGCGGGCTGGTCGCGGGGTTGGCGGCGCTGCGGGCGGCGCTGGGCTCGCCCTATGATGTCAGCGGGGCGGCGTTGCGCCGGGGGCAGGCGCTGCTGCGGCTGGAGGGGATGGCGGGATCGGTCGCTTACCGCGCCGGGGCATTGCGGGTGTTGCTGGGCGGCGAGTGGGATGTGGTGGAGGCGGCGGCCAGTGCCACGATCTGGGCTGCCGTGCGCGATGTCAGCGATTTCGCCGGCCGGCAAGGCACGGTCTGGCGGCTGTCGGTCAAGCCTTCGGATGCGGCGGCACTGGTCGAGGGGCTGGAGGGCGAGGCGATGTTTGATTGGGGTGGCGGGTTGATCTGGCTGCTGGTGCCGCCCGAGGTTGATTTGCATGAATTGGTGGCGGGGCGGGGTCATGCCACAAGAATGCGGGGGCAGGGGGCGGTGTTTCAGCCTGAAGCGCCGGGTGTTGCCTGCCTGAGTGCCGGGATCAGGGCGAAGTTTGACCCCAAAGGGATATTCAACTGATGCAGACCTTTTTCACGCAAACCCAATTGGCCGACCCCAAACTGGCCGAGGCCAACAAGATCCTGCGCTCTTGTGTTCATTGCGGCTTTTGCATCGCGACCTGCCCGACCTATGTGGTTTTGGGCGACGAGAATGACAGCCCGCGCGGCCGCATCTATCTGATCAAAGAGATGCTGGAGACCGGTCGCCCCGCCGATACCCGCACCGTCAAGCACATCGACCGCTGCCTGTCATGTCTGGCCTGCGTGACGACCTGCCCTTCGGGGGTGGACTATACCCACCTGATTGATCAGGCGCGGGTCTATATCGAGGCGACCTACCGGCGTCCCATGGGAGAGCGGCTGTTGCGCTGGATGCTGGCGCGGGTGATCCCCTATCCGACGCGCTTCCGGCTGGCGCTGTTTGCGGCGCGGCTGGTGCGACCCTTGGCGCGCTTGCTGCCGGACCGCAGGTTGCGGGCCATGGTGGCGCTGGCACCGGACCGCTTGCCGCCGGTCAGCCGGAACGATGACCCGCAGACCTTTGCCGCCGTGGGGCCGCGCCGGATGCGGGTGGCCTTGCAGACCGGCTGCGCGCAAAAGGCGCTGGACACTGACATCAACGACGCGACGATCCGCCTGTTGACGCGGCTGGGCTGCGAGGTGGTGATTCCGCGCAATGTCGGCTGTTGCGGTGCCCTTGTGCAGCATATGGGGCGCGAGGCGGAGGCGCGGCGCTTTGCGCAGGCCAATGTGGCAGCCTATATGGCCGCGGCAGGGTTGCAGGCGATTGTCATCAACACCTCGGGCTGCGGCACGACGGTCAAGGACTACCCGCATCTCTTGGGCGGTGCGGATGCCGCCACGGTCGCCGGGCTGGCGCTGGATGTGAGCGAGATTTTGACGCGGCTTGGCCTGCCGGAGGGGGCAAAAAAGGGGCTGCGGGTTGCTTACCACTCAGCCTGTTCGCTGCAACACGGGCAAAAGATTGTGGCTGCACCGAAGGATTTGTTGCGCCGGGTCGGGTTCGAGGTGGTCGAGCCGCGCGACGCCCATCTGTGCTGCGGATCAGCCGGCACCTATAACCTGTTGCAGCCCGAGATTTCGGCGCAACTGCGCGCGCTTAAGGTGACGACGCTGGAGGACAAGCAGCCCGATGTCATTGCGTCGGGCAATCTGGGCTGCATGATGCAGATCGCAGGCGGCAGCAGGGTGCCGGTGGTGCACACGGTCGAACTGCTGGACTGGGCGACCGGCGGCCCGGTTCCGCGCAATTTGCGACAAACGCTTGCCGCAAAACCGCCGTTGTGAGGTTCTAGCAGGGTGGGAACCTTCGAGGGACCCATGCTGAAACACCTTGCACTTGCTTTGATCCTGGCGGCCTCAGCGCTGGCCGCCCAAACAACTGCGCCGGTCAGGCTGCAGACGCTGGACGACAACCGTGGCTGGGAAGCGGTGGGCAAGCTGGTGCTGGGTGATCGCGGCTTTTGCACCGGGGCGCTGATTGCGCCGCAACTGGTGCTGACGGCGGCGCATTGCCTGTTCGACCAGCAAACCGGCGCCCGTATCGACCCCGCGCAGATCAAGTTCCTTGCCGGATGGCGCAATGGCAGGGCCGAGGCTTATCGCGGCGCGCGGCAGGCGGTGGCACATCCCGACTATGTCTATGGCGAGGCAGAGCAGTTGGACCGCGTCGCCTTTGACGTGGCGCTGGTTGAGTTGGATCAGCCGGTGCTGATGACCTCGGTCACACCCTTTGCGGTGGCGGCGGCACCCGGTCGCAATGCTACGGTCGGGGTGATCTCCTATGCCCAAGGTCGCCCCGACACGCCGTCGTTGCAGCAATCCTGCATAGTGTTGCAGCGGCAGGCGGGGGTGCTGGTGAT
>JBCKXH010000222.1:0-2872 GCA_038921555.1 Paracoccaceae bacterium | reverse complement strand
CAAGCGGCGCAGCGCCTTGCAGATTGCCGAGGAAATCGAGGATGTCGGCGGCTATATCAACGCCTATACCAGCCGGGAGATGACGGCCTATTACGCGCGGGTGCTGGAGGCGGATGTGGCGCTGGCGCTGGATGTCATTGGCGACATCGTGCTGAATCCGGCCTTCCACAAGGCGGATATCGAGGTCGAGCGCCATGTGATCTTGCAGGAAATAGGGCAAGCTTTGGATACGCCGGATGATATCGTGTTCGACTGGTTGCAAGAGGTGTCCTATCCCGATCAACCCTTTGGCCGCACCATTCTGGGGCCGCAGGAGCGGGTCAGCGCTTTTGGCCGCGCCGATTTGCGGGGCTTTGTGCAAGAGCATTACGGGCCGGGGCAGATGATTCTGGCCGCTGCCGGCGGGGTTGATCACGCGGCCATCGTGGCCCAGGCCGAGGCGATATTCGGCGGGTTGAAGGCGCGGCAGCAAAGCGCCTTTCAGCCGGCGACCTTCAAGGGCGCTGAACGGCGCGAGGTCAAGGACCTGGAGCAGGTCCATTTCGCCATGGCCTTTGATGCGCCGGGCTATCGCCACAAGGATGTCTATATCGCACAGGTCTATGCCATGACGATGGGCGGCGGCATGTCGAGCAGGCTGTTCCAGAAGATCAGGGAGGAGCGCGGCTTGTGTTACTCGATTTTTGCCCAGAGCGGGGCCTATGAGGATGCCGGGCAGATCACGATCTATGCCGGGACTTCGGCCGAGGAAATCGGCGAGCTGACGCGGCTGACGGTCGATGAGTTGAAGCGCGCGGCGGGTGACATGTCAGAGGCCGAGGTCGCAAGGGCCCGCGCCCAGATCAAGGCGGGGATGCTGATGGGTCTGGAAAGCCCCTCGGCCCGTGCGGAGCGGATTGCGCGGCTGTTGGCGATCTATGGAAGGGTGCCCGAGGTCGAGGAAGCGGTGGCGCGGATTGATGCGGTCAGCTCCGCCGATGTGCGGCGCTATGCCGGTGAGGTGACGCAAAGCGGGGCGGCGCTGGCGCTTTATGGCCCGGTCGAGCTTGCGCCGACCCTGGAGGACATCCGGCACAGGCTGCGGGTCTGATGCTGGGCCAGATGCTGGGATTGCACCGCAAGCCAAAGGTTGAGACCGAACGGATGACGCTGCGCCTGCCGGGGCATCAGGACTTTCGGGCCTGGGCTGATCTGCGCGAGGTCTCAACCGAGCATCTGGCGCTATGGGAGCCGGTTCGCGTGGTTGACCACCAGACCCGCAAGGCATTTACCCACCGGGTCTATTGGGCGGCGCGGGCCGAGGCGCAGGGCACCGCCTTGGCCATGGTGCTGATCCGGCGCGCGGACAAGCAGATCCTGGGGGGCATCACGCTGGACAACATCCGGCGCGGTCCGGTGCAGTCGGGGACGCTGGGCTATTGGATCGGGGCACCCCATGCCCGGCAGGGCTATATGCGCGAGGCGATACTGGCCACGGTGCATCACGCCTTTCACGCCATGGACCTGAGCCGGATCGAGGCTGCCTGCCTGCCCGAAAACCTCGCCTCGCGCGGGGTGCTGGAGAAATGCGGCTTCAAATACGAAGGGGTCGCGCAAAGCTATCTGCAGATCAACGGGCGCTGGCGCAACCATGTGCTCTACGCCAATCTGCGCGGTGATCGGCGCGGCAAGACCGATGTCGGGTGATCATGCGCGGTAGATCAGCGCCAGAAGCAACCCGGCAACCGCGAACTGGATGGCGGTGAAGGCGGTTTCCAGCATCAGGAAAGTGCGCACGCTGGTCATGCGGCATTTGGCGGCCGTTGGCAGCACCAGGAAGGACCAGGCCAGCACGCCGAATATCGCCCAGAATTGCAGGGCGCTGGTCAGCCACTGACCTGACGATGTGTCGAAGAGTTTTGGGTAAACCCACGCAAAGAACAGACCTTGCAGCACCATCGAGCCAAGGCCCATCGGAATGATGATGTCCTTACGATATATTTCGAGCCGGTCATAGGCTGGAGCAAAGGCCTTGAGATGCCAAAAATAACCCAAGGGGAAGGTAGGCAGGACATAGGCCGCGACGGCCAGCCAGAAAGTAACGGTCATGCCCCCCCGATTTTCGCCAGCGTTTTACCTATCCTACTCGACCAGTGGTAGATCGCAAGTGAAATCCGCAAAGTCGGCTGTGGTTCAGTTGGCCCATCCCCGTGTTCGCGTTGCCTGGCTTTATCTGCAACCGGCCTGTCCGAAGCCGCCGTTCATCAAGCCCGAAGGGGGCTTTCTTCACGGCTCTCGACTCACCGCCCGAAGAAAGCCCCCTTCGGGCTTGATGAGGGTTGGCTTGGGCGTGATCTGGTGAAAATGCAAAACGCTCTGGCCTAAAAATTTGGGCCTGGAATGGCGGGTGGGCGTCGGTTTGGTGCTGGCCTAAGTGCCGCCTTTCGGTCATGCTGCGCCATGACCGGCCCGGGCCCCTCGGGTCGGCTGAGCGCCCGCGCTTTCCGGCGGGCAGGGAGCCAAAGTGGCTGACATCAAGATATTGTTGCTGCGTGGCGTGAACGTGTCCGGGGCTAACCGCCTGCCGATGGCCGAGTTCCGCGAAATGCTGGCCGAGTTTGGTCTGAAGAACGTCGATACCCATGTGCAAAGCGGCAATGCGGTGTTCCATGACCCCGGCGTCAAGGATCTGACGGACAAGATCGGCGCGGCGATGCTCTTGCGCTTTGGCTTCAAGCCGGCGCTGTTCCTCATCGAGCTGGCCGATTACCGCGCCATACTGGCGGCCAATCCCTATAGGGCGGCGGGCGCTGCTGACGGGGCCAAAGTGCATATCATCTTCTTGGCCAGCCCCGACTTTTTGGCCAGCCCCGACAAGGCGACCGATCTGGTC
>JBCKXH010000221.1:0-2950 GCA_038921555.1 Paracoccaceae bacterium | reverse complement strand
CCACCCGATACTTGAAATGAAATAGTCGCGATCCAGTCGGCTTCACGGTCACGAACATCCCGTCAAAGTCGGAAACCTTGCAAGTCTTAACCTTGGGCTTCAACGCTCGAATCGACGCATCGCTTAACGGCATGGTGGGGGTATCGCCTTTTCACGGGTTTGGCCGATACCCCCAATGACACCTAAAAACCGGGGGGATCGTGGTGGATGCGGCTAGACCGCATCGGACAAACGATTTCCATGAAACCCTTATAAACAAAGGCTTCTCGCATGTCATCAGACGATTTTGGATGCAAAAGTGGTGGCGAGGGGGGGACTCGAACCCCCGACCCCGTGATTATGAGTCACGTGCTCTAACCAGCTGAGCTACCTAGCCGCTGCGGCGCGGGTGTAGAGATGCGCCCCACAGGCGTCAAGGCGGAATCGTGAGCCATCTCTGCGCTGAAAACCGCTCTGCACAAAGCCTGCACAAACCCTGCCGAACGCTTGCGCCAATTCGGGGCCATTCCGGCCAACAGAGGCAACTGAAACAGGCGAAGATGGCACAGGGCCGGGTGATCCACGGCGGTGTTGTGGCGCTTTACCGTGACGGGTGGTGGCTGGACGACGGCAAAGACCCCGCAGCGAAGGCTTTAGGGGCTGAGGGCGGCAAAGCCCGCGCGTCCAGCATGTCGCCGGAGCGGCGGTCCGAGATTGCGAAGGTGGCGGCAAGTATGCGCTGGGCTAAGGACTAACTTTTTTCAAATTCGTTGGGTCCATTGCCTGACGGGAAATGAAACCCGCGAATAATGGCACCGCAAAGCAGTATCCAGCGCGGCGGCTCCTATACACTAGCCCACGCTCCGAAAGTGCTTGGAGAATTTGAATGGCATGGCTGGGAGAAAACCCATTTTGTAATATCTTTTGCGACGCTTTGACTATCTCTGGGACAGAAAATTCCTCGTCACTATTCGGAAGGCTTGAGATTACCATCATGAATTGACGTTGCCGGTCGGTGGCTCGTGCCCAGCGAGGGGCAAAGAAATCTTGATCTAGTTTCTCAAGAATTTCCCGCATTGGGGCCGATGGAGCAATACCCTCTTTGATTTTCCCAATCCAAGCATCAAATACTTCTTTCCCGATGAATTGAATAAAATACGGATAACCGCCAGACTGCGTTAGGATGGTCTGAATGGTCGAGTCGGAAAATCCAAGTGGGCTTTTTGAAATCTCCAAAGGCTTAACTATTGCCTCTCGTGCCGCAGCATCCGTTAGCCGTTCAAGGTGCATAACGTGAAACATCCGCTCACTGTAGGTCCGGACTTCATTCAATTTTGGAAACAGGGTAGGCAAGCCTGTCAGAACTAACATAAAGCTCTTTGCCGTGTGCTGCCGTTGCAAATAGGAGAATAGATCAAGTAGAAGGGAAAGGGCGGTCATGCGGCGGTCCTCCACCAGGGCTGGGGTGGTTGATTGGTCGAGACAAGGGTGTCGACCTGTGCGGCCACATAGGCTGCGCTCGGCAGATACCGGGCTTCCAGCGGGCCGCTGTAGGGCACGGGGGCATCGGGAAGTGTGATGCGATGCGGTGCAGCGCGCAGCTTGCCGAAGTGATCGACGGCGATGGTGGACACGACGTCGGCGCCCCAGCCGCTGGCCGCCGGGGATTCCTCGACGGTCACCAGCCTGCCGGTACGGGCAATGCTGTCAGCCACGGTCTTCTTGTCCCATGGCCATAGCGTCAAGAGGTCGATGACCTCGATATTGGCCTTGCTGGTGACCGCCGCCTCCAGCGCCACGCGCACCATCGCACCGCAGGCGATCAGGGTCACATCGGTGCCGGGTTTGACGATTTCGGCCTGACCAAGGGGGACGCGATAATTGGGGTCGTGATCATACTCCTCGCGTTCGGAATAAAGGATGCGGGGTTCAAGGATGACCACGGGATCGGGATCTTCGATGGCCGAACGCAGCAGCCCATAGGTGGTCCGCGCATTGCTGGTGACCGCCAGCTTGAGGCCGGGCGTGCCGCGAAACCAATGGTCCAGAATTTGCGAATGCTGGCAGCCAAACCCCTGCCCCGCACCCACCGAAGCCCGCACCACCAGCGGCACCGTCAGCCGACCGCGCGACAAATAGCGCATGGTCGCTGCCTGCGTCGTCAACTGGTCCAGTGCCACGCCGATGAATTCGACGAACATCATCTCGACGACCGGCTTCATCCCGCAGATCGCGGCACCGACCGCAGCCCCCATGAAAGCCATTTCCGAAATCGGCGTATCGATGACGCGTTGCGGCCCATGCAAGGCCAAGAGCCCCTCGGTGACCTTGAAGGGTCCGCCAGCAACAGCGACATCCTCGCCCATGACGATGACGGTCGGGTCGTCCTTCATTGCATCGTCCAGTGCCTTCAGCACCGCTTGTCGTATCCAGATCTTGGCCATGGTTCCTCCCAATTCCCTCAGTATCTGCGGCCGGCAAAAGCTGCCCGTCTCAGGTTTCAAGCACGATGGTCGGCGCGCCGGTTTTCACGTCATCACCGACCTGGATCAGGATATCGGCGATCGTGCCGGCGGCAGGCGACGGCACGTCGACGGTCGTCTTGTCGGTCTCGACCACGAACAAGGTCTGGCCCTCGGCGACCTTCGCGCCCTTTTCGACATGAATCTCGCTGATCACCACTTCATCGACCGCATCGCCGACCTTAGGCATCTTGAGCGTTGAACGCATTCCGTCTCTCCTTCAGGGTAATCTATGCAAGGTATGCGCGTCATCCGACAGTTTTCGGCGAAGCAACTTGCCGTTGACGCCGCGCGGCAACGCCGGGACGAAGAAAATCTGTCTCGGACGTTTGTAGACGGCGAGCCGCTGTGTGGCGAAGGCAAAGATATCCTCCCGCCGCACTTCGGCACCCTCGTTCTTCACCACATAGGCGGCTATGACGCTGACATCTTGGCGGACCCGATGTTCG
>JBCKXH010000220.1:0-2963 GCA_038921555.1 Paracoccaceae bacterium | reverse complement strand
GGCCGCAGGCCACGCCGAGGAACTGGCCGACCCCACCGCCCTGAACCCCGCTCATCTGGTCGAGGACGCCGATTTCGGCTTTCCCGGCATCCCCGACACCATCAGCCATGCCATCGCCTTCGCGGTTTTCACCCACCTGCCGCTGCCCCACCTGCAGCACGCAATGAACCGCATCCACCACCACTTCCCCGCTTTGCAGCGCCTGTTCTTCACCGTCTTTCTTTGCCCGCCCGGCCATGACGGTGCCTTCCGCCAGCCCGACGGCGTGGTCAGCCATGCCGCCCGCGCCCCCTATCACTTTGAACCCTCAGCCGTGCTGGACCTGACCCGAAGCGCGGGCTTTGACGCCCGCTTCACCGACGCCCGCCTGCCGCGCGGCCAGACCCTCTGCATCGCCGGGCGCGCCCAAGGCTGACAATGGCCCCGAGTGGCCCCTGCTCACCCGGCACAATTATTGCTGATTTGTTTCCTGTGATCACAAATGTCGCTTTTCCGGCCGCTTCCTGCGAATGGCGTTTGCGGTATTCACCATCTGCCTTGCCACAAAGCCGTCCATCCCGCAAATATGAACAGTATTCTAGGGGTCTGGAATCCCTCACTTTCCCCCGGAATGAAATATGGCCACAAGGCCTGCATGCTGCATTTCGGACCAAGGAGGTTTTCATGCGCTGTCTCGCTCCGCTTGTCCTGTTCGCCCTGTCCCTGCCCGCCGCCGCCGAAACGCTCAGCGCCGAAATCGCCCGCACCGGCCTTGCCGCCACCGAGGCGCGGCTGGTCGCTGCTGCACGCACCCCGGAAGAGACCTTCACCCTCGGCGGCGTGCAGTTCCTGCGCGCGGTCGAGATCAGCTTTCAGGACCGTTGGGCCGTGGGCCTGACCGACCGCACCGGCATGCTGCCCTTCCTGCGCCTGCCGGTCACGGTGAACCCCGCCGCTGCACCATTTGACCCTGCCGTCATCGCCGGTATCTTCCGCCATGCCGGCGATCAACTGGCCCTGTCGCAGGCGACCCTGGCCTCCCTGCCGCCGGATGCCGATTTCGGGGCCGAGATCGCACTGGCCGACCTGTGGTTCGACATGAACCGCAGCGCCACCCGTGATCCCGGCGAGGGGCTGATCGAGGTTCTGGGCACTGCGCTTTTTGGCGGCGGTGATCCCGCCAGCCCCGCCCCCACCGTCCGCTTTGATGCCGCCGATGCCGCCTGGCTTTCAGCCTACAGCCATGCGCTGATGGGAATTTGCGAACTGGTTCTGGCCTATGACCCGACCGAGCCGATCACCCGGATCGCCGCCGCCCGCCGCGCGATGGATGCAATGGGCACGGTCGCCCCCGACTTCATCCTCGGCTCGGCCTCGGCACTCGACGCCCTCGACATGCTCGCCATGTTTGTCGCCGCGCTGGACCAAACCCCCGATACCGAGCGGATGGCGGCGGCGCACCGCCATTTCCTGGCCATGGTCAACGAGAATCGCCGCTTCTGGCGCTTGGTGGCACAGGAAACCGATGATGCGCGGGAATGGCTGCCCAATGCGGCGCAGCACTCGGCGCTCGGGGTGATCCTGCCGCCCCAGACCGCCGGGGTCTGGCAAGGAGTGCTGGCCGATGCCGAAGCGATCCTGCTGGGGACAAGACTGGTGCCCTATTGGCAGCTCGAGGGGCCGGTCGGGGTGAACGTGGCGAAAATCTTCACCGAGCCGCGCCCGATCGATCTGTTTGGCTGGGTGCAGGGCTGGGCCGCCTTGCCCTATCTGGAACAGGGGACGGTGATATCATCGCAGAATTGGTCGGCCTTTGAATCTCTGATGGCGGGTGATGCGATGCTGATGGCGCTCTGGCTGAACTAGGGCGGTTCGCGCCAACCCGGAGCCACTTGTGATCACAGATTGAAATCGCGTGATCACAAATGCCACTTCTGCGGTGTTAACCTTCGATTCCCGGTTTGTGCGGTAGGAAAGCTGTGTCATCACAACCCAGATCATTATCGGCGGGGCCGCACGCATGAACATCCACGAATATCAGGCCAAGGCCCTTCTGCGCAGCTATGGCGTGCCGGTTTCCGATGGCCGCCCGGTGATGCGGGCCGAAGAGGCCAAGACGGCGGCAGGCGAACTTGACGGCCCGCTCTGGGTGGTCAAGGCGCAGATTCATGCTGGCGGCCGTGGCAGGGGCCGCTTCAAGGAACCCGAGGCTGGCGAAAAGGGCGGTGTCCGTCTGGCCCGTTCGGTGGGTGAGGCCGCCGAGTTTGCCCGCCAGATGCTGGGCCGCACTCTGGTCACCCTGCAGACCGGCCCCACCGGCAAGCAGGTCAACCGCATCTACATCGAGGACGGCTCCGAGATTGCCCGCGAGCTTTATCTCGCCATCCTGATCGACCGCGCGAGCAGCCGCATCTCTTTCGTCTGCTCCACCGAAGGCGGCATGTCGATCGAGGATGTCGCCCATGACACGCCCGAAAAAATCCTGACCTTCACCATCGACCCGGCCTCCGGCCTGTCCGATTTCCACGGCCGCCGCGTCGCCTTCGCCCTGGGACTTGAGGGTAGTCAGGTCAAGCAATGCGTCGGCATCGTCAAGAACCTCTACCGCATGTTTGTCGAAAAAGACATGGAGATGTTGGAGATCAACCCATTGGTCGTGCTCAAAGACGGCACTCTGAAACTGCTCGACGCCAAGATGTCCTTTGACGGCAACGCGATGTATCGCCACCCCGACATTGCCGCCCTGCGCGACGAATCCGAAGAAGACCCCAAGGAGCTGGCCGCCTCCAAGTTCGATCTGAACTACATCGCCCTTGATGGCGAAATCGGCTGCATGGTCAACGGCGCGGGCCTCGCCATGGCCACGATGGACATCATCAAGCTGTATGGTGCCGAACCCGCCAACTTCCTCGACGTCGGTGGAGGTGCTACCAAAGAGAAGGTCACCGAAGCCTTCAAGATCATCACCTCCGACCCACAGGTCA
>JBCKXH010000219.1:0-3002 GCA_038921555.1 Paracoccaceae bacterium | reverse complement strand
TCGCCATGGTCGGGCTGGTCGGGGTAATCGTACAACTGGCCGTGGTGGGGCTGATGTTGGAGCTGTTTGTCGGGCAGTTCACGCTGGCGCAGACCGCAGGGGTTGTGGTGGCGATTGCCAACAACTTCGTGCTGAACAACCGCTTGACCTACCGCGACCGCCCGTTGACGGGGGCGGCACTGCTCAAAGGGCTGGCCAGCTTCTATGTCGTGTGCAGCTTTGGCGCGGTCCTGAACGTAGGCATTGCCCGGCTGGTGTTCGACCTGATGGCCGTCTGGCCCTTGGCCAGCACCGCCGGGGCCGTTGCTGGGGCCGCGTGGAACTTTGTGGCAAGTTCGCTGTTCACCTGGCGGTCACGCTAGGGATTGCCAGTTAGGCCAAAGCCTCGGCCAGCAGCGCCAGCGCCCGGTCGCAGGCGGCCTGCCGCACTTTGGCCCGGCCGAGCGCGCCGAACTCTACCGTCTCGACCAATGTGGCGCGCCGCTTGCTGGCCAGAGCAAAGCAGACCCTGCCCTCGGGCTTGAACTCGGAGCCGCCGGGGCCGGCGATCCCGGTGATCGACACCGCCAGAGCCGCCCTGGAATGGGCAAGCGCGCCATCGGCCATCTCGCGGGCGACTTCCTCCGATACCGCGCCATGCTCGGCAATTGTGCAGGCGCTGACCCCCAGCATCGCGATCTTGGCCGCGTTGGAATAGGTGACAAAGCCGCAGTCAAAGACATCCGACGACCCGGCGACAGCGGTCAGGGCAGCAGCCACCATGCCTGCGGTGCAGCTTTCTGCGGTGGCGATCAGCACGCCTTGCTGGCGGGCGGCTTGCAGGATGTCGGCGGCGGTCATTTCAGCAGGATCAGCGGGATGTGATAGGCTATGGCCAGGATGATCGTCATGATCCCGGCGAAAAGCCCGGCCCAAAGGTCGTCAAGCATCACCGCAGGCGCATCGCCCCTTCGGTCGGCCCGACCCACCAGCCAGGGTTTCCAGATGTCGAACAGCCGGAACAAGGCAAAGGGAAACACCAAAGCCGGCCACGGCAGCCACCCGCCGCTGGAGAGCAACAACGACTGCCCCATCGCGGAAAAGTAGAACCCGGCCGCCGCAAACAGCAGGGCCAGCCATTGGCCCGCCACTTCGTCGATGACAATTTCGGACGGGTCCGCACCGGGGCGGTCTTTCAGTTCGACCTGACAGGCCCAAAAGCCCAGTGCCGTGACCGCGACCATGGCGGCGACCAGCCCCGCAAAGCCGGCAAAGCGCAGGATGATCATGCCAAGCAGCAGCGCCACAACCGAGGCCCAGGTGCCCGGTGCCGGGCGCAACAGGCCGAGGCCGAACCCGGTTGCGATCAGGCGGCTCATCCCTCCACCAAGGTTGCGGTGGCCATTGCCGCTATTCCCTCTTGCCGTCCGGTAAAGCCCAGACCTTCCGACGTGGTGGCCTTGACGCTGATGCGCGCCACCTCGACCGCCAAGATTTGCGCCAGTGCCGCCCGCATGGCAAGCGCATGTGGTTCTATCTTGGGCTGTTCGCAGATCAGCGTCACATCGGCATTGGCCAAGCGGTAGCCGCGCGCAGCCATCAGGCTGGCGGCATGGGCCAGAAAGATCTGGCTGGCCGCGCCCTTCCACTGCGGGTCGGAGGGCGGGAAATGCTGGCCGATATCGCCTGCGGCCAAGGCGCCATAGATGGCATCCGTCAGGGCATGGATGCCGACATCGGCGTCGGAATGACCCAGCAAGGCCCTGGTATGTGGCACTTTGACCCCGCAGAGCCAAAGATGATCGCCGGGGCAAAAGGCATGCACGTCAAAACCGTGGCCCATCCGCAGATCCATGGCCCGCCCCCGCAAGATCGCCTCGGCCCGGGCAAAGTCGGGCGCATAGGTCAGTTTCAGATTGTCCTCATCGCCCGCCACGATGGCCACCCTTAGCCCGGCGGCCCAAGCCACTTCGACATCATCGGCAGCCTCGAGCTGAAGCGCCAGATGGGCGGCAAGGATGGCATCGAAGTGAAAGCCCTGCGGGGTCTGCGCCCGGAACAGGCCTGCGCGGTCACGGCTGCCATTGACCAGCCCGTCGTCACCCGTCCACAGCGCATCGGTGAGCGGCAGCGCCGGGGCCGCACCAGGATGATCCTCCAGCGCCGCCAGAACCCGCGCAATCACGGCGCGCGACACCAAAGGGCGGGCGGCGTCGTGGATCAGCACGCGGGTAACCCCCCGCCCCGCCAGGGCCTGCAACGCGTGACAGACCGAGCGGCTGCGGGTGTCGCCACCTTCGACCAGTTCGACACCGAAGGATTCAGCACGGGCACGGTCATCGGGATGGATCACCAGCAGGCGCGTCATATCGGCAAAGGCTGCCAAAGCATGGGCTACGACCGGGCGGCCCGCCAGCATTTGCCATTGCTTGGGCAAGTCGCCGCCAGCGCGTTGCCCGCGTCCGGCAGCGAGGATGATGGCGGCTGTGCTCATGGTCCTCACTTTGCAGGCTTGGAGCAGGATGATGTTCGACCCAAAGCATCATCCTGCTCTCATGTCTTGGTGGTCGCGTGAATAGTGAGGAAAACCGGTTCCCACTTTTCCTCATCACGCTCCGACTTGCCCTCTCAATAGGCCCAAGGTCGCGATCTGACAATCTGCCACGAATATGCGCTTAATTTTCAGGCATTGCTTGAATTTCAGGCGTTTATTTGCCGCCACGCTTTGCATTTGCCACCACAACAGCCTAGACAGGGCCGATGACCGCAGCCGTTCTGTCCCTTGGACCCTTGGATCTGAGCCCGCCGGTGGTGCTGGCCCCGATGGCCGGGATCTCCGATCTGCCGTGGCGGCGGCTGGTGGCCTCGTTCGGGGCCGGTCTGGTGGTGTCCGAGATGGTGGCAAGCCAGGAAGTGGTGCAAGCCAAGCCTTTGGCCCGCGCCAGGGCGGAGCTTGGGTTTGGCGAATTGGCGACCTCGGTGCAACTGGCGGGACGCGAGGCGCATTGGATGGCCGAGGCGGC
>JBCKXH010000218.1:0-3034 GCA_038921555.1 Paracoccaceae bacterium | reverse complement strand
CGCTTTGGCTGATGAAATCGCATGGCATCTCGACGCAGACCGTAGCCGAGATGCTGATCCTCGTTGGAGATGATCCCGAGCGGATCAAATCCGAGGCAGCACTGGCCAAACTGTGTGGCGTCTGTTGGGTACCGGCTTCCAGCGGCAAGACAAACCGCATGCGTCTGAATCGTGTGTTGAGCGACAATCGTGGAGGCAACCGCCAGGCAAATGCCGCGCTCAACCCTGTCGCCATCCTCCGCAGGCGAGACGACGAAGAAACAAAAACCTATGTCGCCAGAAGAACCGCAGAAGGAAAAACACGGCGCGAGATGGTGCGCTGCCTCAAGCGCTACATCCTACGCGAGATTTATCGCCATCTTTGCCTGCCACCGACAGCGGCATCCAGCTCTTGACAGATATAGGAGCTTCACAAGGGGCGATGAATACCTGGAAGCCACGCTCTACCGTTATGTCGTTCGCCGTTCTCTCGAACCAATGGCGTTCACGGCTCACACTCATACAACCAGCAGCTGCCGCAGTCAGCATTGGGCAGCAATACGCCATTGCAGACGATGAAGGCTTGTTGCAAACTCAAACCTGAACTGTTCAGAGAACAGCCATACCACCTGACGGGATGTAACGCCTTTGCAAACTTTTGGACTCGACGCCGAGAGATTTGACGTCCTCGCTCTTGTCGAAGGCAACCATTTCTGGTTTGTGGCGCGACGCGAGCTCATCATCGGGTTGCTGCGCCAGCATGTCCCTCGGAAAGTGCCTCTCTTGTTAGATATGGGCTGCGGTCCTGGGCTGAACTTGTGTCACTGGAGCGAATTTGCTGATCGTGTTTTGGGGGTGGACCAGCATAGGTCGGCTTCGCCCGTAGGTCAGAGTGCCGCTCAGGTCGATCGGTCCGACATCGTTAAGGGTGATGTAACAGAGTTACCTTTTAACTCTGATAGCGTGAACGTTGCCCTTCTTCTGGATGTTCTCGAGCATGCGGATGATCGAAAGGCCCTGTCAGAGGCGTTTCGGGTGCTCAGACCGGGTGGTGCCCTGTTGCTGTCGGTTCCGGCGCATGCATGGCTTTGGGGAGCTCGCGATATTGGCGCGAGCCACTTGCGGCGCTACTCCCGGCGTGGGTTGCGCGCCACTGTCGAGGAGACGGGTTTTGAAATCGAAACCATACGACCATATCAGTTCTTGCTGATGCCTTTGGTGATCCTGTCTCGGCTGCTCGGCAAAGTAGTGACCAAAACACGGGATATGGAGGATCAGCCCTCAGAGCTGGTGAATGGCGCTTTGAAATGGATCAACCGGATGGAGGTCCGCGCCTCGCTGTCGTTTATGGCTATGCCGACCGGGTCGAGCTATACGCTCGTCGCGCGCAAGCCGGAGTGATCCATGCAAAACCCTGCGCCATTCCAGCTGATTTTGTTTCATCGCGATCTCGCCTTTAGTAAGGCCAGTGTTGCGGCGGGTGTTGACGGGCTTGTCATCGATTTGGAGAATAAAGGTAAAGCCGCGCGCCAAGTCGGCTTTGATACTGAGATCAATAGCCATTCGCTGGCGGATCTGGGGGCGGTGAAAGCCATTGCTGGTGCTCATGTCCTGTGTCGGATTAACGGACCCGGTCCTGACATGGACCGAGAGATTGCAGATGCACTGCATGCAGGGGCAGATGAGATCATCGTTCCCATGATCAGGCATACAGACGAGGCCAGCGCGGCGGTAGAAGCTGTTTCAGGCGCTGCGCGGATCACGTTAATGGTCGAGACAACCGAGGCATTGGAGTTGATTCCTGCGCTTTGTGCCCTGTCGATTGACCGAATTTACGTTGGCCTGAATGATCTTAGGATCAGCCGGGAGAGCGCGTCCATCTTTGAACCGTTGATTGATGGATTGCTGGACCGGATCCGGGCGGATGTCCAGGATGTGCAATTCGGCTTTGGCGGTCTGACGTTGCCGGGGCGAGGCGACCCGCTGCCCGTTCATCACCTTGTTGGCAATCTGGCAAGGTTGAGGGCAGATTTTACATTTTTACGACGTTCTTTCTACCGCGATGTGGTCGGTCAAAACCCCGAAAACGCATTCAGTCTTATACGGCGCGATATCCAGGAGGCGCGCGCAAGAGGTGCGGCACAGGTGAGCGCGGAATTTGATTGGATGAAGGCTGCTATTCGCGCCATGACGGCGGCGCAGAATGGCTGATTATCGCTCAAAGCGGGTATTTATCACCGGGGCCAACGGTTTTGTGGGCGCGCATATGGCGGCGCGACTGATGGCGCAGGGGGCCGTCGTCACCTGCCTGTTGCGCCCGACAAGTAATCGCTCGCGGTTTGACGCGCTTGGAATCGAACCAAGGGTTCTGATTTGCGATCTGAACGACCCAAAACGCCTTGATGCTCTCGTGCGGCCATTGGCGGCGGAATATGTGTTTCATCTGGCAGCCGAACGGGATCACAAGACATTGGCGCGTGCCGATGTCGAGGGGTGCAGCGCCTGTGCAGGAATCAATGTCATGGCGGCCGCAGCCTCGGAGCATCTGGTAAGGTTTGTCTCAGTCGGCTCGGCTTTGGAAGTGCCCGACCGTTTGACCGGACAGCCGGGCAGTTTGCATGGCAAGTCCAAGGCGCGGGAATTGCTGGCGCTGCGCATTTTGGCCGAAAGATTGAACATCCGCTACGCGCCCACCCGTACCCACTATGTCTATGGCCCGTTGCAATCGAGGCGCAAGTTGGTGCCGGTCGCAATCAGGGCGGCGCGCGGCGGGCTTTCTGTGCCGCTGACCGGGCCAGATATCTGCAAACGCTATGTTTATGTGCGGGACTTGGTCGAGGGGCTATTGCAGGTGCCGGATCTCCCTGCAACACAACAGAAAGTTCACCTGATCACGAGCCCGCAACAGGTCACCAATCTTGCAGTCGTTAAAATGATCGCCGCGCTGATGGGCAAGCCCATCACGATTATACCTAACAGCTTTGCTGAGCGAGAGTTTGACCGCTGCGACTGGGATCTGTCAGAGGCTGGCACGCCTCTGCCTGCCTGGCAGCCA
>JBCKXH010000217.1:0-3049 GCA_038921555.1 Paracoccaceae bacterium | reverse complement strand
TGTTCTCTACTCGAAGATTCGTCCTGCGTTGAACAAAGTGGCTATCCCCGATTTCCAGGGAATTTGCAGCGCCGACATTTATCCTCTCCGTCCGCCCAATCAAAAGTTGTCTCGGCAATACCTCGCTTATCTTCTCCTGTCCGAGGACTTTCTTGAATACGCCACAAAACATTCTGACCGAAGCAAAATCCCAAAGGTTAACCGCGAATCACTCCTGGCGTATGAGCTGGTGATTCCGTGTCGGCCCGAGCAACAACGCATCGCCGACTGCCTCACCTCCCTCGACGACCTGATCACCGCTCAAAGCGCCAAGCTCGAAGCCCTCAAGACCCATAAAAAAGGGCTGATGCAGCAGCTCTTCCCCCGCGAAGGCGAAACCCTCCCCGCGCCCGCGCCCGCAACCGCATCGGCACCAACGCCGACACCTGGGCCAACACCATGACCGATCAAAACCAAAAACAACTGGGCAAAATCCTCTGGAACATCGCCGACCAATTGCGTGGCGCGATGGACGCGGACGATTTCCGCGACTACATGCTGTCGTTCTTATTTCTGCGCTACCTCTCGGAGAACTATGTGGCAGCGACCCAACGCGAATTGGGGGCGGACTATCCCAAGCTGGAAGACGATGACCACAACGTGCCACTTTCCCTCTGGTATGCGAACAACGCCGACGATGTCGCCGAGTTTGAAAAACAGATGCGGCGCAAGGTGCATTACGTCATCAAGCCGAAATACCTCTGGACCAGCATCGCCAACATTCGCGCAGGCAGGACGGGGAACTGCTCAACACCCTGCAAGCGGGCTTCAAATACATCGAGAACGACTCCTTTCAAAGCACCTTCCAAGGGCTGTTCTCCGAGATTGATCTGGCCTCCCATAAGCTGGGCAGGACCTATGCCGACCGTAACGCCAAGCTCTGTTCCATCATCGCGGAGATCGCCAAAGGGCTGGCGGAGTTTTCCTCAGACATCGATGCCCTCGGCGATGCCTACGAATACCTGATCGGCCAGTTCGCCGCCGGTTCCGGCAAGAAGGCGGGCGAGTTCTACACCCCGCAGCAGATTTCCGACATCCTCTCCGCCATCGTTACCCTCGACAGCCAGGAGCCCGCCACCGGCAAGAAGCCGCGACTGGAGAAGGTCCTCGATTTTGCCTGCGGCTCCGGCTCCCTGCTCCTCAACGTGCGAAAGCGCATGGGAGCGAATGGTATCGGTAAAATCTACGGACAGGAAAAGAACATCACCACCTACAACCTCGCCCGCATGAACATGCTGCTGCACGGGGTGAAGGACACCGAGTTCGAGATTTACCACGGCGACACCCTGACCAACGACCGGGACATTCTGCGCGAACTCAACCCCGCCAAGAAGCCTTACTTCGATGCCATCGTCGCCAATCCGCCCTTCAGCTACCGCTGGGACCCGACCGATGCGATGGGCGACGACGTGCGATTCAAGAATTACGGGTTGGCCCCAAAATCCGCCGCCGATTTCGCTTTCCTGCTGCACGGCTTCCACTTCCTCAAAGACGAAGGCGTGATGGCCATCATCCTGCCCCACGGCGTGCTCTTCCGAGGCGGTGTCGAAGAACGCATCCGCACCAAGCTGCTCAAAGACGGCCACATCGACACCGTCATCGGCCTGCCCGCGAATTTGTTCTATTCCACCGGCATCCCCGTCTGCATCCTCGTACTCAAGAGGTGCAAGAAGCCCGACGACGTGCTCTTCATCAACGCCGCCGAGCACTTCGCGAAAGGCAAACGCCAGAACCAACTCACGGGCCACCACATCGCCAAGATCATCAACACCTACCAGTTCCGCACGGAAGAGGATCGATACTCCAAGCGCATCAGCATGGATAGAATTGCCGAAGAAGGCTACAATCTGAACATCTCCCGATACATCAGCAGAGCCGAACAGGAGATCGCGATCGATCTGTCGGCCACGCACGACGAGTTGATCGAAATCGAGAAGCAGGTTCGGGAGTCAACAGCGAAGCACAATGCGTTCTTAAGGGAGCTCGGGCTATCCCCATTGCCGGGGGCCGACTGAAATATGCCCGGCGGAAGTTCGATTTCTGGTAAGCGGTGCGCCGATCACACGTGTTTGGCGTAGTTCCACGGCAGGAGGTCGTCGATCTGGCTCTGCTTGTGGCCGTTGACGATGGCTGTGAGGGTGGCTTTCAGGTAGGCATGCGGCTCAACGGTGTTGAGTTTGCAGGTCTCGACCAATGACGCGATGGTCGCCCAGTTTCCGGCACCGGCGTCGTGGCCTGCAAACAGGGCGTTCTTTCGGTTCAGGGCGATAGGCCGGATGGTGCGTTCGACCGTATTGTTGTGTAAGCGGTGCGCCAACCCCACCTTCTGCCTGAGCATGTGATCTGTAAGCGGTGCGCCAACCCCGCCTTCTGCCTGAGCATGTAATCTGCGATTGGGTTTTCCATGTAGTTTTTCATGGGAGGCATCATTGGGAGTCCACCCGCAGCGCCATTTGGAGTCCGTCAGCCGGATGGATGTTTTGGCGGCCCGTCTTGACCTGCCCCCCGGTCGTCCCTCGGTCATAACGAGAGTCCTTGGGGTTGATAGTCGTCAGTTTCGGTTTGGGCAAGCGCGCCGGGTGCGGTGCCCTCAGGTAGCTCAAGCGCCCGGCGCGCTTCTGCGGGGGTTTTGTTCCCCAGCGATGAATGTGGCCTGACGTTGTTGTAGTCATAGCGCCAGAGGGCTAGCGTTTGGCGGGCGTCAGCAAGGGTGTCGAAGATCTCCTCATTCAGGCATTCGTCGCGCAGGCTGCCGTTGAAGCTCTCGATCAGACCGTTCTGCTGCGGCTTGCCCGGCTCGATGTAGTGCCAGGCCACGCCGGTATCGCCTGCCCATTTGAGGATCGCCGTGCTGGTAAACTCGGTGCCGTTATCACTGACGATGCAACCCGGTTTGCCGTAAATCCGGACCAGCGCGGTCAGTTCTCGCGCCACCCGCGCGCCAGAGAGGCTGGTATCGGCAATCAGCGCCAGGTTCTCGCGGGTGCAGTCGTCGATGACCGCCAGAATG
>JBCKXH010000216.1:0-3088 GCA_038921555.1 Paracoccaceae bacterium | reverse complement strand
CCCCACCAACCTCAATGCAGCAAACTGCGGCTGCCATCCCCCGGTAGGGTTGGGTGATTTCACGCACCACCTCCCTTGCGAACCATTCACAACGTCCTTTCCTCCCGGTTAACGAAAATCACCAACCCATTGGGAACGCACGAAAAAACACGATATCGCGCGAAACGACATCCTGCCGATTTCCCCGCCTTCACGACCCTTTCGACCATAGTTTCTGCCCGGCTTCAGGCGTCAACAAGTGCCGCAGCAGCGTCATCGGGTGGCTGCGCAAAGTCAGCCGATACGACACATAATCCTCCACCACCGCCTCGCCCTCGCTCATCGCCCGGAACTGCACCGCAGGCTCCACAATGCCCTCGCCCTCGATCTGGCCGGCAAACAGCGGCAAGGGCGCCGCCCCGGTCAGCGCGCGGGCCGCCCACAAAGCATCCCGCCGCCCCGCGCCCAGGCTGGCGAAAACATCCGCTTCGGCCAGCCGCGTCACCGTGGCAGGCGCCACCCCCGCCCGCCGCCAGACATCCTCGATCGCAAGGTAACCATTGCCGCGCGCCGCCACGATCCACTGGGCCTCCTCTTCGGACATCCCCTTGATCTGCCGGAACCCCAGCCGCAGCGCCAGCTTGCCGTCCCGTTCTTCCATCACGTTGTCCCACTGGCTTTCATTGATCGCAGGCGGCAGCACCACGACGCCATGCGCGCGGGCGTCCCGCACGATCTGGGCCGGCGCGTAAAACCCCATCGGCTGGCTGTTCAACAGGGCACAGGCAAAGATCCCCGGATGATGCTTTTTGATCCAGGCGGAGGCATAGACCAGCAAGGCAAAACTCGCGGCGTGACTCTCGGGAAACCCGTAACTGCCAAAGCCCTCGATCTGCGCGAAACACCGTGCCGCAAAGCCTTCGTCATGGCCATTCGCCCGCATCCCCTCCATGAAGCGGCCGTGAAACTCGCTGACCGAGCCGTGTTTTCTGAACGTCGCCAAGGACCGCCGCAGCCGGTCCGCCTCGGTCGGCGAAAACCCCGCCCCGATGATGGCGATCTGCATCGCCTGTTCCTGAAACAGCGGCACCCCCAGCGTCTTGCCCAGCACACGGCCCAGATCGTCCGACGGAAAGGTCACCACCTCCAACCCGTTCCTGCGGCGCAGGTAAGGATGCACCATATCGCCCTGAATAGGACCCGGCCGGATGATGGCAACCTGAATGACCAGATCATAAAAGCTGCGCGGCTTCATTCGCGGCAGAAAATTCATCTGCGCCCGACTTTCGACCTGAAACACCCCCAGACTGTCCGCTTCGCACAGCATGTCATAGACCAGCGGGTCCTCGGGCGGCAGGGTGGCCAGCGAATAGCGCACCGAATGGTGCTTTTTCAAGAGATCAAACGCCTTGCGGATGCACGACAGCATCCCCAGCGCCAGAATATCGACCTTGAGTATCCCCAGCGCGTCGATGTCATCCTTGTCCCAGCAGATGACCGTCCGATCCTCCATCGTGGCATTCTCGATCGGCACCAACTCATCCAGCCGCCCCTCGGTGATGATGAAGCCGCCGACATGCTGGCTCAGGTGGCGCGGGAAGCCTTGGATCTCCTCGATCAGCGCCAGCGTCAGTTGCAGCCGCCGGTCCGCAGGATCCAGCCCGACCTCGGCCAGCCGTTGCTCGTTCATCGCGCGGGATGACCCGAACCCCCAGATCTGGCTCGACATCGCCGACAAAGTATCCTCCGTCAGCCCCATCGCACGCCCGACCTCGCGCACCGCCCGCTTGCCGCGATAGTGGATCACCGTGGCGCATAGCCCCGCCCGGTGGCGACCATAGCGTTCATAGATATGCTGGATCACCTCTTCGCGCCGCTCATGCTCGAAATCCACGTCAATGTCGGGCGGCTCATTGCGTGCCTCAGAGATAAAGCGTTCAAAAACCATCGTCCCGACCTCGGGCGACACCGAAGTCACTCCCAGCGCATAACACACGATCGAATTGGCCGCCGAGCCGCGCCCCTGACACAGGATGCCGCGCTCACGGGCAAACTTGACGATGTCATGGACGGTCAGGAAATAGGGCTCATACTTCAGCTTGCCGATCAGCGTCAGCTCATGCTCCATCTGCGCCAGCGCCTTTTCCGGCGCGCCAGCGGGATAGCGCCACTGCAACCCCTCGCGCGCCAGCCGCGCCAAGCGCCCCGAAGCCGTCTCGTCGCCGGCAATCTCGGACGGATACTCATAGCGCAACTCATCCAGCGAAAAGCGCAGGGTTGCGGCCAGCGCCCCCGCCCGATGCACCGCCCCTTCATAGCCCCGGAACAGCCGCAACATCTCGGCCTCAGAGCGCAACCGTTGTTCGGCATGGGGGGCGGCGTTGTGGCCCAGATCCTCGATCCGCACCCCCAGCCTGATCGCCGCCAGCACATCCGCCAACTTGCGCCGCGCCCCGTGGTGCATCATCGGCAGGGCCGAGGCGAGTGTGGCCACCCCCAGCCGCTTGGCCAGGCGATCCTCGCGCGCAAAGTGCTGCGGGTCCTGTCCGTCATAGCGCGGGGCCAAGGCCAGATGCACCTTGCCGGCAAATCGCTCCACCAGTCGCTCGGCCTGCGCGAACCAAGCCCGGTCCGCCGAGCTTTGCCTGTCCTGCAACGGATGCAGCAACAGCGCCAGCCCGGCACCACAATCCAACAGGTCCGCCAGCCCCAGATCGCACTCCCCCTTCGGCGCCCGCCTGCGACCTAGGGTCAAAAGCCTGCACAGCCGCCCCCAGCCCAGCCGATCCTCCGGCAGGGCCGTCACCGTGAAGCCATCGCGCAACACCAACCGCGCCGCCGGGATCAGCCGCAGCCTGGGGCCACCATCCCGCCCGATCTCGCGCGCCTTGGTATGCGCCCGCACGATGCCCGCGACAGAGTTCACATCCGCCACCGCCAACCCGTCAAACCGCAGTTCTGCCGCGCGCAGCATATAGTCCTCGGGGTGCGAGGCCCCGGTCAGGAAGGTAAAGTTCGACGTGGCGCTAAGTTCGGTGAAGGACATGGGAACCCGGAACGGACAGGGAACCAGCCTAACGCAACAGGGGTGGGAGTTCTAGTGTTCCGA
>JBCKXH010000215.1:0-3088 GCA_038921555.1 Paracoccaceae bacterium | reverse complement strand
CGCCCCAGCAACAAGCCGATCGCCCCAAGGCTCGCCCCCCGCCGATGCTCCGCCAAAATCACGCCACGTTCCTCGCCGTTGAGGTGCTTGTATCGTTTGTCCATCGCAACATCCTATGCCCTGAGGGCCGTGGGTGTTGCACTTGAAACTTGAGCCTAAGGTGTTGCACTTGCAATTTGAGCCTGAGAACCCCGATCCTGAGCTTGGAACGATTTGCGCAGTTGAGTCAATTAATTGAAGTGAACATCACGCAATTCTGAATAAGAATAGAAAAATTGTTCAGATTCGACCCAAAGGCAACACAAGGAGGACACGTTCGCAGCGAACTACGGCAGCTAAATCAATCTCGAAGATCCGGAAATGTCTGCGGGGGTTTGGCACACGCGATGTCGACTATTATTGTTTCCACCAACCTGACGAACGAAGACCAGCCGGGTAACGCGACCATTACTAAAAGAATGTTTGGAACCAACTTACTCTCTGGATATGAGACAGGTGATGCCATTTCCGGTGGTGCCACGTTCGATGACCTAATCGACGCGATCAATGGTTTCGATACTTCCTTAGGGGAAGTACAAATTACGACTATCAGATTTCCAGGAGGCACATTAACCGAAAGCTTTTTCGCGAATTCCGCAACCGTCCTCAGTTTGGACACAAAGATTGGCACTCAACACGGAAGCGACCTTCCAATGTCGACCCGTGATGCTATTGGCCTTTGTGCAGAGAACAATTACTCGATGACTCTGGTCGTTCCGACCTTCAGATTTATCTCACCGGACCCACTGACCGGCCAACTAGTGGTTGCCGTCGACTCAGAGGAAGTAATTAACTACATTTACGAATTTCTTAATTACGCCATCGCAAATGGTGTCGAAATTGTAAGTATTGAAGTCGGAAATGAGTGGTGGTCAAGCAGCGCCACCGGCACAGCAATGACGGCCGAGCTGTATGGCATTGTTGCGTCAGAAGTGGCTGAAAGCATCAAAGTTGGCGTGGATAAATTCTATGCAGACGCCGGCCCGGCCACTCTAGGTATGTCGACTTGGGAAGAGCCTCTAATTCTCGTTCAGCTCGGTATGGGCAGCGACGCCGAGGAAGAGACAGAAATCATACTGCGAGAATTTGACACTCTTGCCGAACGGTCCGCTGTTGATGGGTTTGTAACGCACCGCTATGAACTGGACAGCGTCGATCATATCGGAGATCCTTGGGTAGGAGATAGTATCTATTTGACCGATACTCTCGATAGCCTTCTGGGTGATACTGGTTGGAAAGAACCCGATGAAATGTATCTTGCAGTCACTGAGTGGAACATTGGCTCTTCCTTGAATGCGTCGGGACTCCAGTCTTACTCGGTAACAGTGTCTCTCTTTTCGGAAATGGCGGCCAACGGTGTTGATCAGGCGATCTTCTGGTCTTCCGAGGATCGGACTCGCTATTCTTTGACTCTTCATTCCAGCGGCGTCTCTGAAGGTGACGAATTTCTGGGCTTGAGTTTTTCCGGAGAAGCATTTCGGATGCTCCAAGAGTCAGTCATTGGACTTACCTATGTCGAGCTTTTTGATCAGACTCCTGATGGAAAAACCATTTCAATGATCGATGAGAATTCGTATGATATGTCGGCCTTCACCATTTCCGCCTTCGCTGATGAAGGCACGCTGGTACTCTTCGTGACCAACAAGAGCGCTCAAGACGCAGAATTGGATATTGATGTTTCAGGAACCGTCGGGATCAGGAGCCAAGCCTGGGGAACGGTTGTCGGAGCCACCGAAGGACAGGATCCTCTTAGCCCTTACACAACACCGGTGATAACTAACTACACTGGTGCAGAATTTTATATGGGAGACGGCACTTTTGAAGGTTTTTATCTCAATCCTTATGAGACTATTAGAATTACGATTTTCTATGGGACAATAGAACCGGTGATTCGCGGTTATAGTGGTGCAGATCGCCTTGCGGGGGGCATGCATAACGACGAAATATTGGGCAGAGGCGGCGACGATTCAATTTCTGGATTTGACGGCAACGACACGCTTTCCGGTGGTTTTGGCAACGACACGCTTTCCGGTGGTTTTGGCAACGACACGATGACTGGCGGCGCCGGGAAGGATGTGGCGAGCTATGCGGGTGCGGGTTCGGGGGTGACGGTCAGCCTAGCGCTGACGACGGCCCAAAACACGGTCGGGGCGGGGACGGATGTGCTTGCGTTGATCGGGGGCCTGATCGGCTCGACGTTCAACGACCGGCTGACGGGCAGCGTGGAGGCGAACTGGATCGACGGCGGCGGCGGCAACGATAGGCTGACGGGCGGCGGCGGCAACGACACGCTGATCGGCGGTTTGGGCAACGACACGCTGATCGGCGGTTTGGGCAACGACACGCTGATCGGCGGTTTGGGCAACGACACGATGACTGGCGGCACCGGGAATGATGTGGCGAGCTATGCGGGTGCGGGTTCGGGGGTGACGGTCAGCCTAGCGCTGACGACGGCCCAAAACACGGTCGGGGCGGGGACGGATGTGCTTGCGTCGATCGAGGGCCTGATCGGCTCGACGTTCAGCGACCGGCTGACGGGCAGCGTGGGGGCGAACCGGATCAACGGCGGCGGCGGCAACGATACGCTGAACGGCGGCGTTGGCACGGATTCGTTTGTGTTCAATACAGCGCTGCAGGTGGGCAATGTCGACCGGATCACTGATTTCAGTGTTCTCGACGATACGATCTGGCTTAAGAACGCAGTCTTTACCGGGCTTGCCAATGGAGTTCTGGCGGCGGCTGCCTTCGTGGCCAATGCAACGGGGCTGGCGGCTGATGCATCGCATCGGATCATCTACGAGACCGACACTGGAAATGTGTTCTTCGACGCAGACGGGAATGGCGCTGGCGCACGCGTGCTGTTTGCGACTCTCAATCCTAACCTTGCGGTTACCAACGCCGATTTCTTTGTTTTCTAAGGGTTTGAAATCATGTTGGTAAACGATTGACAACCCTGCTCCGCTTGACTCATACCTTGACCATCGAAGAATAGCGCCCGGAGGAAACCCTCTCGGGCGCTTTCGTTTGACCCCCTCCCCCTGGCATGGTT
>JBCKXH010000214.1:0-3125 GCA_038921555.1 Paracoccaceae bacterium | reverse complement strand
GGTTGCGACGCACCACGCTTTTCAGGAGACAGCCCGTGAACATTCACAAGAATGCCAAAACCACGCCAAAGATGCGAGCGTTGATTGTGGCCCGAAGGCAAGAGGGCGAGACAGTACGTCAGATTGCCCTTGCGATTGGGGTTTCATCCGTAAGCGTGAACAAATGGCTCGCCCGTTATGCCGCCGAAGGGGCGGCGGGGCTTGCCGACCGCTCCAGCCGGCCTTGCAAGCTGCAAACCCGCGCGACCGCTGATCAACGGGCCGAGGTGGAGGTCTTGCGCCGCATCCGCCAACCGTTCTGGAAGATTGCGGCCAAGGTCGGCTTGTCGCGCGCCACCGTGGCCCGGATTGGAAAATCCTGCGGATTGAGCCACTTGTCTGCCTTGGACCCCAAGCCAGAGATTATCCGCTACGAAAAGGAAACCCCAGGCGAAATGATCCATATCGACATCAAGAAACTCGGCCGCACCCTGGGCATCGGCCACCGCATCACTGGGGACCGCACGGGCCAAAGCAACCCGCGCTCGCGCAAGGAGGGCGGCAAGGGCTGGGAATACCTGCACTTGGCCGTCGATGACCACTCGCGCTTGGCCTATTCCGAGATTTTCCCCGACGAGACCCGCAAGTCCTGCCTGACTTTCTTGTTCAATGCTTGGCACTTCTTTCGCAGCCATGGCGTCAAGGTCTACCGGGCGATGACGGACAATGGTGTCAGCTTCCGATCCAATCGCTATGCCAAGGCATTGAGAATGCTGGGGATAAAGCACAAACGCACCAAGCCATACACCCCCAGGACCAACGGAAAGGCCTCACCCTCGCGGCCTGCTCGAACCAATGGCGCGGGCCGCTCGACATCCAGACCTCGCTCCGAGAATGGGCCTATGCCACACCTTACGACCATTCAGATCAGCGCCGCGAAGCCCTCACACCCTTCCTGCAGCACTACAACCACCATCGACCCCACTTCGGACTCAACGGAAAAACCCCAATATCAAGGATTCCAAACAACAACCTATCGAGACATGACAGCTATCCTGTTCGTTGAAGCCGTCGAGCTTACGCGCGAGGCGCTCGGTGTGAACCCGGCACGCGGCATGGCACCCGACTGCAAACTGCCCGACTTCAAACTGCCCGACTTCAAACTGGCCGGCACCATCGCTGACGATGACCGTCTCATCGAGGAAACCATGGGCGCGGATACCCGACTTGCGGGCCGATTACATCCTCGCCAACCCGCCCTTCAACATCTCGGACTGGGGCGGGGAGCGGCTGCGGGAATACGGGCGCTGGAAATACGGCACCCCTCCCGCAGGCAACGCCAACTTCGCGTGGTTGCAGCACATCCTGCACCAACTCGCCCCGAGCGGCACGGTGGGTGTGGTGCTGGCCAATGGCTCCATGTCCTCCACCCAATCGGGGGAAGGCGATATGCGCAAGGCGATGATCGAAGGCGAGGTGATCGACTGCATGATCGCGTTGCCGGGTCAGCTTTTCTACTCGACCCAGATCCCCGCCTGCCTGTGGTTCCTAGCCAAGGACAAATCGAACGGCATCGCCCGCGACAAGAAACTGCGCGACCGGCGCGGGGCGGTGCTGTTCATCGACGCCCGCAAGTTGGGGCACATGGTGGACCGCACCCGCAAGGAGTTCTCGGACCACGACGTGTCCAGGATTGCCGACACCTACCACGCTTGGCGGCTGGGTGAGGGCTATGACGACATTCCCGGCTTCTGCAAATCCGCCAGCATCGACGAAATCCGCAGCCATGGCCACGTCCTGACGCCGGGGCGCTATGTCGGGGCCGAGGCGGTTGAGGCCGACGACGTGCCCTTTGCCCGGCGGTTCGCCGCCTTGCAGGACAAGCTGGAGGAGCAGTTTGCCCTAGCCGACCAGTTGACCGCCACGATCCGCGAGCGGCTGGCGGCGGTGATGCCGCGATGATCTGTCGCCGAAACCGGATTTCCCTTAACACATCCCGACTTCATGTTAACAAAATCGCGTTTCTTTAACATAGTGCCGGTGACATGTTAAAACCCACCTACGCCATCCCCCCGCTGCCTCCGCAGGCCGACCTTGAGACGGTTCGCGTCCTCAAGGCGCTCAACCTCGCCAGCCGGGCGCTGGCCGACCTCAAGGGGCAGGCCAAGACCATCCCGAACCAAGGCATCCTGATCGGCACCCTCGCCCTGCAAGAGGCCAAGGCCTCATCCGAGGTGGAAAACATCGTCACCACGCAGGACGAGCTGTTTCAGGCCGACCTGTTCCCCGATGACCCGCAGTCCCCGGCAGCCAAGGAAGTGGCGCTGTATCGTGACGCGTTGCGGTTGGGCTTTGCCTGACTGACCGACACCGGCGGGTTGATCCCGAACTCGGCACTGATCGACATGTTCCGCCTGCTCAAGTCCCGCGATGATGGCTTTCGCACCACGCCCGGCACAGCACTGAAAAATGAGGCGACGGGCGACATCGTCTTTGTTCCGCCGCAGGATGGGGCCCAGATTGTCGGCCACATGACCGCCCTTGAACGCTGTATCAACGACGATGCCGCCTGCGATCTGGACCCGCTGATCAAGATGGCGCTGATCCATCATCAGTTTGAAAGCATCCACCCCTTTGCCGATGGCAACGGCCGCATCGGGCGCATCCTGAACGTGCTTTACCTGACCCGCACCGGGCTGTTGGACATTCCGATCCTGTATCTGTCGCGCCACATCACCCGGCACAAGGCCGACTACTACCGCCTGCGGCAAGCCGTGCGGGATGCCAATGGTTCTGGTGGCGCATGGGAGGAATGGGTGCTGTTCATGCTGCAAGCGGTCGCGGAAACCTCGGCCAGCACCTTGCGGCTGGTCGAGGGCATCCGCGCCCAGATGGCGGATGTAAAACACCGGATGCGCGACCAACTGCCCAAGATCTACAGTCAGGAGCTGCTGAACAACCTGTTCCGCCACCCCTACACTCGGATTGAATATGTGCAGGCCGAGCTTGGCTTGAAGGCAAGGCAGACGGCGGCGAAATACCTAGACACCCTCGCCGAGGCCGGGTTTGTCGCCAAGCATCAGGCCGGGCGCAACAATTATTACGTCAACGTCGCCCTGGTGCGGTTGTTTCTGGATGAGGCGGGG
>JBCKXH010000213.1:0-3150 GCA_038921555.1 Paracoccaceae bacterium | reverse complement strand
AGGTGCCGCCACAACTGGCTATACGACCCCGATGCCTGAGACCCTGCCCGAGATGCTTTTGCGCCGCGTAAGTGCCGGCGACCTGCGGCCCGACCCGGGCCAGCTTGCCATTGCCGAACGCTTCGAAACCCTGCGCCAATGGCTTGAGGCCAGTGCCACCCGCCGCACCCACCTGTTCGCCGGCCTGTTCGCCCGCCCGGTAGCGCCACCCAAGGGCCTGTATCTGTGGGGCGGGGTGGGGCGGGGCAAGTCCATGCTGATGGACCTTTTCGCCGCCCATACCGACATCGCCCAAAGGCGCCGCGTCCATTTCCACGCCTTCATGCAAGAGGTCCATCACGCCATGCACGCGGCCCGGCAAAATGCGGTTGAAGACGCCCTCGCCCCCTGTGCCGACGCCATCATCGGCCAAACCCGCCTGCTGGCTTTTGATGATCTGCAGATCACCGACATCACCGACGCCATGATTGTCGGACGCCTGTTTGACAAGCTGCTGGCGGGCGGAGTTGCTATGGTCGTCACCTCGAACCGCCCGCCCGAGGACCTGTACAGGAACGGCCTGAACCGCGGCCTTTTTCTGCCCTTCATCTCCCTTCTGCGCGACCGGCTCGACGTGACCGAACTGGTCGGCCCCTACGATTACCGCCAGCACCGCCTTGCCGGGGTGCCGGTCTACTTCCACCCCGCCGGTGCTGCCGCCAAGCACCAGATCGACGCCATCTGGCGCGATCTGACCGGTGCTGCCATGGGCGAGGTCCTGACCCTGCCCGTCAATGGCCGCTTGGTCCAACTGCCGCGCTTTGCCAGTGGCACCCTGCACGCCACCTTCTGGGACCTCTGCGCCCAACCGCTTGGCCCGGCCGATTTTCTGGCCATTGCAGCCTCCGTCCGCGTCCTGATCCTGGAAGACATCCCGCAACTTTCCGCCAGCAATTACAATGAGGCCAAGCGTTTCGTCACCCTGATCGACGCGCTGTATGAGGCGAGAGTCCGCCTGATCTGTTCCGCCGCCGACACCCCCGAGCGGCTGTATATCGAGGGCGAAGGCAGCTTCGAATTCGCCCGCACCGCCAGCCGCCTGCGCGAGATGCAGTCGGCGGATTGGGGAGGCTAGAATCCCCGCAAATCGGGCGGGAAAACCGGTTCCCACTTTTGCCTGATTTGCTTGCTGAGTGTTCGCAAATCGGGCGGGAAAACCGGTTCCCACTTTTCCCTGATTTGCTTCAGACCTTCACATAATTCCGCCAGTCATGCGCCTCGTGGAACCCCAGAACCTCGCGGATCTTGCGGTTGGAAATCGGCGCTTCCCGTGGCCCCATCTGGCGCGTCACCTTTGATCCCGGCGCATATTTCGCCAGAAACTCCTCACTCGGCAGCGTGGCGGTGATCGTATCATTCACCGCATTGAACACCTGATAGCCCAAGCCGTCCTTTTCCAGACACCGATGCACGATCTGCCCCAGATCGCGGGCGTCGATATAGCTCCAGGCGTTGCGCTTGCGGCATGGCGGGTCGGCCAGATAGCCGGGGAAGGCGGCATAATCCTCGGGCGAGATCACATTGCCGATCCGCAGCGCGTAGATATCCGCGCCGTAACGCATCGCAAAGGCCCGCGCCGTCCGCTCATTCACCACCTTGGACAGGCCGTAACTGTCCTGCGGATCGCTGTCGTAATCCTCGTCCAAGGGAAAGCTGTGGTAATCCTTGTCGCCCTCGGCAAAGCACACGCCATAGGTGGTTTCCGACGAGGCGATGATCACCTTGCGGATGCCCAGCTTCATCGCCGCCTCGATGACGTTGTAGGTCGAGGCAACATTGGCCAGAAAGGTCCGATTGTCCGGCTCAAGCAGAATGCGCGGAATCGCCGCGAAATGCACGACGGCATCAACCGGGCGCGGCGGCGCGCCATCGGCGAAATGCTCCATCCCGAAATGCGAGGTCAGCGCGTTAAAGCACTGGCCCGCGTCGGTAAGGTCGGTGATCAGCGTGTTGACCCCCGGCAGATCCAGGGGCTTGAGATCGACATTCAGAATGTCATAGCCGAGGGCGCGCAGATGCGGCACCGCATGCCGCCCCGCCTTGCCGGTGCCCCCGGTGAAAACGATACGTTTCATTTGCCGCCCTCCATGTTTCGGCCCATTGTCGCCCGGCCACGCAACCGGTGCCAGTGGCATTAGCCTTGACGACCGGCAAACTATGGCCTTGCTTGCCAACGAGGCACCAACCAAAGGATTCCGCCATGACCGAACCCACAAAGAACCCCAAAATCGGCTTCGCAGGCATCGGCCTGATGGGGCATGGCATGGCCAGGAACATCGTCGAAAAGGGTTACGCCCTGACCGTCATCGCCCACCGCAACCGCGCCCCGCTGGACGACCTCATCACCCGAGGCGCCACCGAAGCCGCCACAACCGCCGACCTCGCCGCCGCCTCCGACATCGTCTTTCTGTGCCTGACCGGGTCGGCCGAGGTGTCTCAGGTGGTGGCTGCCATGAGGTCCGGCCTGCGCAAGGGTGCCGTGATCGTCGATTGCTCAACCACTGAGCCGAGTGTCACCCTACGCCTGTCGCAGGAAATGGCCGAAATCGGCGTTGACTACGCCGACGCGCCGCTGGGCCGCACCCCGCAGGAGGCTTGGGCCGGCACGCTCGACTGCATGGTCGGTGCGACGCCCGCGGTTTTCGCCCGCATCCAGCCCGTCATCGCCACCTGGGCCGGCAAGATCGTCCATATCGGCGGGGTCGGCGACGGTCACCGCATGAAGCTTTTGAACAACTTGCTCTCGCTCGGCTATGGCGCGCTCTATTCCGAAGCGCTGGCCATGGCCGCCAAAACCGGCATTTCCACCGCCAATTTCGACAGCGTCATTCGCGGCGGTCGGATGGATTGCGGCTTTTACCAAACCTTCATGGCCTATGCTTTAGGGGGCAACCGCGCGGCGCACCGCTTCACCCTGACCAATGCCTACAAAGACCTGCGCTACGCCGAAGCCATGGCCAACGCTGCAGGCGTCGCCACCCCGCTCGCCTCAGCCATCAAGAATTCCTACGCCCTCGCCCTCGGCCTCGGCGGCACCGGCCCCGAGGACTACGTCCCCCACCTCGCCGATTTCATCCGCAAGGCCAACGGTATGGCATAGGCCGACATCCA
>JBCKXH010000212.1:0-3158 GCA_038921555.1 Paracoccaceae bacterium | reverse complement strand
GGCCAGGACAGGATCAATCTGCGGCTGATGGAAGCCAGTCGCCTTGCGCCTGAAGCTGACAGTTTTCAAATCACGACCGCTACCACCCTTCACCGCAACGATCCGGGCAAGATTCGATTGGTGACGACGGCGACCCAGACCTTAGGTCCTGATCAACCATGACAATGCCACCGGGACCGATGCGATGATCGCTCTGGACCGGATTTTCACCCTGAGCGAGGCGGATTTCATTCTGTAGAGGCCGGTCAGCTTTTTGGCTCGCGCGCCTGGCTTTGCGCAAGTTCGGCCAAGACAGCCAAGGCCTGCGCGCGCGGGTCTGCAGCCTGCCAGATCGGGCGACCGATCACCACATGGTCGGCACCGTCCGCCACGGCCTGTGCCGGGGTTGCGATGCGCTTCTGATCCCCCGGTGCTGCCCCGGTTGGGCGAATGCCGGGGGTGACGATCAGGCGGCCCTTCGCCTGCGGCAGCGCCCGGATCATCGCCGCCTCTTGCGGGCTGGCGATGACCCCATCGGCGCCCGCCTCCAGCGCCCGTGCGGCGCGCTCCAGCGTGATCTCGTGGATGTCGCCGGGGCGGATCAGACCCTCATCCAGATCGGCCCGGTCCAATGTGGTCAGCACAGTGACGGCCAATATCTTCATCGTCGCACCCTTGCCCGCCACCGCCGCCCGCACGACCTGCGGATCGCCATGGACGGTCAGGAAATCCAGATCATAGTGCGCCAGCCCCCGCACCGCCGCCTCGACCGTGGCGCCGATGTCATAAAGCTTCAAGTCCAGAAAGACCCGCTTGCCATGCTCCTGCTTCAACTGGTTCGCCAGCGCCAACCCACCCCCGGTCAGCATCCCCAGCCCGATCTTGTAAAAGCCGACCGCATCGCCCAGACGCTGCACCAGAGCCATCGCCTCAATCAGGTTCGCCACATCCAGCGCCACGATCAGACGGTCATCAGCAGCTTTGGCCAAGGGCATGGGCATGGGCACCTCCATTTTCCGCAGTGATGTGAGCGGACGCGGCCGCTGTCAAGCCAGCGCCTGCGCGCTCAAGCATCCCATTTCCGCAAAAGCTATGGTTGCACCAATCGACCGACGCTTCGCTTCATACCTGACATAAGATGCCGGGGGATCCCTTTGATCCTCCGAGTTCGGAGCCGGGGAAGTGCCGGGCAGGCCTACCAATGAAACGCATGGTGGAGGGTGAGCGGCTCCAAAGACGACGCCTGGCTGGTGAAGACCCCGCCGCAAACCTCTGACTGCCAGATGTGGAAAGCTGAGGCGGCGGGGTAATTGGTCTGCATGGTCGGCCCGACCAGACTGACTTGTCACCTGCCGCCGCTGACGGAACTGCCGGGTCTGGCCGAGGTCGAGCATGACCCGCGCAACAACCGGATGCGGGCCCTGTGAGCAAAAGGGGGGGGGCAGCCCCCCCAAACCCCCCCGGGATATTTATGAAAAGATGAAAGCAGTTTGAGCCTGTCCTGATCAACAGGAGAGGCTTGATGGTTCTGGGGTTCGATCTCGGCGGCGCGGTGGCGGGGTGCTGGGGTGCTGGGCAAGGTCGCTACCCCCTGACCGACTTTGCCGCCTTTACAGCCGCCCTGCGCGGCTTTCTGACCGGCAACGAACCGGGCGCGGCCCTGTCCATTGCCTAAGTGGTGCCACCCGACGGCCCGGCCAAGGTCGCCAATCCATTGGCGCGGTTGATCTGTGGCTTGACCTTGTGTTGATCTGTGGCTTGACCTTGTGTTGATCTGTGGCTTGACCTTGTGTTGATCTGTGGCTTGACCTTGTCAAGGGCGTTCCGGCCATGGCGGTCAACCTTGTCGGCGGTTCCACCCTGCCGGTCGGCGGCGGCTTGGCCAATCCGCCCGCCCTCATCGCCGCACTGGACCGCGCCACCTGTTCGGGTATCTTGGCACCACAGCGACCGCCGCCTTGTGGTGGTGGCCGAGGTTTCGGCGGATGGCGGTCTGAGCGGTGCAGCCGCAGCAAGGGGAGGCGGAATTTGCTGCTGGAAGTTTGCGTCGATGACGCCCTCGGTCTGGCCGAAGCCGTGGCCGGCGGCGCCGACCGGATCGAGCTTTGTGCCGCCCTCGGCATTGGCGGTCTGACCCCCTCAGCGGGCCTGATGCAGCTTGCCGCCTCTTGCGGTATTCCCTGCTATCCGATGATCCGCCCTCGTGCCGGGAACTTCACTTTCGAAACCGCCGAAGTCACCATCATGCGCCACGACATCCGCGCCGCCCGCGCCGCCGGGCTGACCGGCGTGGTGCTGGGTGCCACGCGGCCCGATGGTCGCCTTGACACCGCCGTCCTTGCCGATCTGGTGGCCGAGGCCGCGGGCCTTGACACTACCCTGCACCGCGCCATCGACCTGTGCCCTGACGTGGGCGAAGCCATCGAGACCGCCTTTGCCCTCGGCTTCCGCCGCATCCTGTCCTCTGGCGGTGCCCCGACCGCGCCCCAGGGCCGGACCCGCCTTGGCCAGATGATCGCCGCAGCCCATGGCCGCCTTGCCATCATGCCCGGCTCGGGCGTCACGGTCGAAACCTGGCCCCTCCTCGCCGGGTTGGGCGTCACCGAGGTTCACGCCAGTTGCGCCGCCAGGGTCCCCGGCCAGCCCGACCGCTGCGGTTTCGTGACCGGCAGCGAAAAGCGAACCGACCGCGCCAAGGTAAGGGCGCTCAGGGCGGCTTTGGGATAGAACTCCGCGAAGAATGCAAGATACGCTGGGCCTCCAGAGACCCCGACAATTCGATGCAAATTGCGCTTCATCTCGGCAACAAAACTCCCTTTCCGTCGAGCCGGCGTCTCGTCGCTGCTCCGAGAAACCATTGGCGAGGGGGGGTCTGAACCCCCCGCCGGCCTCGATGCAAGAGCTCGGCGCTGCCACAAACCGCCCTTCACACCCGATTGGTCATGCATCTTCCCTACCGGTAGCGAAAATCGTTATCCCATTGCTTAAAAACGCTAAAAAATCGTGTCGCGCCTATGGACATCCCTGCGACACTGACGAAAGTCGTCTGACATGCCTCACTCCCCCGCGCGGGTCAATTCCGCCAGATCCGCCGCCGACAGCACCAGCCGCGCCCCCCGCGCCAGGCTTTCCACCTGCGGAACCGAGGTGGCCGAGGCGATGGGCGCCGCGATGCCCGG
>JBCKXH010000211.1:0-3226 GCA_038921555.1 Paracoccaceae bacterium | reverse complement strand
TCCGAATTCCGTCCGCTGTTTCGGGTCATTCTGATTTTCCTTGAAGGTGCTGGAAGAAATGTAGCCCAAGCGCCCGCCGGGTTTCAGCAGGCGCAGGCCGCGTTCGAAGAAGTAGCAGTAAAGATCGACTCGGTCGGAAACGACTTCATAGCGCCTTTCCAGATAGGGCTTCATAGCCTTGATCCGTTCCATGCGCACATATGGCGGATTGCCAAGAACCACGTCGAACCCGCCTTCGGCAAAGACCTGCGGGAAGGCGGTTTCCCAACTGAAGGCGTGATCGAGATAGGCGAAGTTGCCGTCTTCGATCAGGCTGTCACCCACCCGCAGATTGCCCGACAGGCTGTCCAGCACCTTGCCGCGACGGGCGGTCTTGATCCAGAGCGACAGCTTGGCGATTTCGATGCTTTCCGAGTTCACATCCACCCCGAACAGGTTGTTCGTCAGGATTTCGCTGTCAGGGTCGAGCAAATCTTCAATGTGCTGATCCTTGCCCTGAAGCTCGGCAATCTTGTCGTTCACGCGGATCAATTCCGCCTTCAGGAAGTCGAAGGCCATGATCAGGAACACGCCCGATCCGCAGGCCGGATCGACAATGCGCAAGGTCTTCAGCCGGTCGCGGTAGGCTTGCCACGCTTCCAGCTCGGCCGATTTTCTGCGCCACGGGATAGCGGCATAGTCGGCCAGATCGGTCCCGGCCTTGGCATGGTCGCGCAGAATGCCGGTGAAGGCTTCCGTCAGGTGCGCGCCAAGGGTTTCGGCCACGATGAAGCGGGCGATTAAGTCCGGCGTATAGACCACCCCGTCACGCTTGCGTCGCCCCGTGGTGCCGGTGGCCTTTTCGTCTTCGGTTTCCTCGCCCCGCGCCTGCGCCTGCAGGCGTTCAACGTCGGCAATGGACTGTTCGAAGATATGACCCAGGACCGTGACAGACACTTCGGATGCGAAGTCATATCCGCCCAAAGTCTTGAAGCCTTCGCAGACGTCATCGGGCAGGGCCAAGGCATTGATCGTGCCATCAAGTCGGAACAGCCCGCCGTTGTAACGGGCTATGGGGTCCACCTTGAGTCTGTGGTTGGCGTCTCGCGTCTCGGGGCGGCCCTGATCTATTGATCGGAACAGACCAAGAAAATTGTCCCAGACCGGTCGGGGATTGTAAGGGTCAACATGGTCAAAAGCCGTCTTCAACGTGTGCTTTGGCAGCAGGCCGGTATCTTCGGCAAAGGCGATGAACAGCACCCGGTCGAGGATCTTCTGGGCTATGGCGATTGCGTCCAACCGGGCGATGCTGGCGTCAGCCGCCTGCACGGCCCCGATCAGCTTCAGGCGCAGCGCCTTGTAGTCCTGATAGAGTTTGCCGGTAATGTCCTTGTCTTCGGCGCGGCTTTCCTTCAGCAGGTCCAGCGTGCGGCCTGACAGCAGGTTCTCAGCAGACAAAAGCAACATGAACCGGGCGTATTCCTGCGGTTCGGTCAAGCGATCAAGCCGAAATTCCTCATAGTCGCTGGTGCCTTCGCCAAAGCCGTAAAATCGCAGCTCGATCATGTTCGAGACAAGCACCCACTTCACGCCCGGCGCGTTCATGGCGTATTGCCATGCCTGTTGAACGGGGCTTTTGTTCCGCCCTGGCATGATAGCATCGAGGTCGCGGGTATCGGCCCCCTTCAACTCGATCGGGGCGAGGATTTCAGGGGTCTTGCCGCCAAACCGGCCAAGGGCCAGGTCAACGCTACCTCTCTGGATATTCTGTTCAGTTGCAACGGTGTATTCAGCGCCACCCGTAGGGCCATGATAGCCAAGAACGCCTTCGATGATCTTCGCGGCAAATTGCCCGTGAAGGGCGATCTCCTTCAGGGCATAGACCCGGCCGGAGCGGATCATATCGGCCCATGCGTCCAGAGCGACTAGGTGATCGGGTGGCACAGGCTTACTGATGACGTGGCGATCTAGCGTTTTGCGATTGAAGAGATTCATGCCCGATCATTCCCGCAAACGACCGCTTAGGCAACCATGCATTTGCACAGTGGGACGAACCAATAGTCCAACTATGGCGGTTCGACCACTTGAGCGTGCCCACCCATCCCCCTTTTCATTCTCTCTCAGTGCGAACGCAGGGGCCTGAAGGGTCGCCGTTTCGCGCCGCCGCAAAGATTCGCTTCCCCCCGCCATCGTGTCGATTGAACTGGTTGGGCCGATCTGCGGGATGCCCTCGTGCACCAAGTGCAAAGATGCACGTTTTCGCCCAGCCAGAAAAAAACCTCTGCGTGAGGCAGGGGCGTGTCCGGGGCCGAGGGAAACCCAGTGTTTTACCCCCCCTGGTGTCGGGGAGGCATGGCACAGGGCGCGACGGCATGGCCTTCGGCTGTGTCTTGGCATTAGTAGGGGGGGCGGCATGGCCTATCGGCACTGTGGCGCGCGCCTATGGCGTCCTGAGTGGTGGTGCTGAACGCTCCATCCGCTGCTTAGTGCTGGCGAGACCTGCCCGCATGTCATTGATTGAGAATTTCCCGTCTATAAAAGGGCAAGGATGCGACCGTGAAACCCGCACATCGCCCAGCGCTGGATACTGTCCTTTGCTCTGAGGGCTGCCGGAAACGGGCGGCAAGGCAACGGCGCGAAGTTTCTGGCATCTATGCGAGCGCGAGGGCTGGTTGCAGCACCCCTAAGCGCACAAGCGCCTTCAGGTTGGCGGTTAAGAGGCGGGTATATTTTGAAAACTGACAAATTTCATAATTAAATCAATATTGCTTGGCGGACACTGATCCGCCACTTGCCCTTGAGGAAAGTTTCTCCCCCATCGGGTCGGGCCAGATTCTTCCGTTGTTTTCGAGGGTTATGCGGGATGGGCTGCTCACCGGGGGCGGTGCCATGAGCCCCGGAAGCGTTCTCTCGGGGGCGATATTCTTCGGACCTGTTGCCTGCGCCATTTCGGTGATTAGGTTGCAAGTCATTGAAATAGAGAAAGTTTTAGAGGCGGAAAATTGAAGTTGGACCGAGGTCGCGTCCGCGACTGATGCGACGAGCATCGAACTTGCAGCCGCCCGACAAGGGCCATTGCCCAAGGTCCCGCTTTGCTCGAATGTCATAGTTCCCGATTTCGAGTTGTGCACTCTCGGAGGGACTCCTAACCGGAAGCAATGCCATAGGCGCCACCCAGTCGTGTTTGCGCGTTGCGCATTCCCAGATCGCCGCAACATACCAGTCATCTTGGGTCAGTCTGGCACTC
>JBCKXH010000210.1:0-3237 GCA_038921555.1 Paracoccaceae bacterium | reverse complement strand
TTCAGGTGGTCACGCGCCGCCCGTGCCAAAGCCAGCCGCCAGCAGCGATCCGCCCCCGGCCCGCCTGCCGCCACCTCGGCCCGTGCGGCCATCACCTTGCGGCGAATGATGCCTTGCCCCGCTTCTGCCATCGCAACCCCTGGATTCCGCTGCCGCCACTGTGGCGCGCAAGGGGTTAGCAAAGGGTTGAAAGCGGCACAAAAAGCGCTGGTCGAAAAGTGCGGCGCGGTTTGGCGAATCCTCATTTACCCTTTCATAAATACTCCCGCCGGAGGCTTTGGATAAAATGCCCGCAGGAAAGCCGCAAAAGCGCGCCCGACTGCCCGGACGCGCCGAAATCTGGTTGCAGGGCCCGACTATTGCAGAGCCTTGTCGGTGATCGCATGGGTCCAGGCACCCGTCGGCTCCATCGTGATGACCGGATCAGAGCCGCCCGCCATCAGGGTGGCCACGGTGCGTTGGTAGTCCGCCTCATCCAGCGCGCCATTCGAGCCTGCGGTCAGCTTGGCTATTTCGCCCATCATGAACATCTGATGCGCCGCGGTCTGGGCGCCGGTCTGGTCAGCCTCCAGCACGATGCCGGCGGCTTCATCGGGGTTCGCCTCGGCGTCCTTCCAACCCTTCATCGAGGCGCGGACGAACTTGACCATCTTGGCCTCGAACGCCGGGTCGGCAAGGTTCTCCTCCAGCACATAAAGACCGTCCTCAAGGGTCGAGACGCCCATATCCTGATATTTGAAGGTGATCAGGTCATCGGCGGCAATCCCGGCATCCAGCACCTGACCATATTCGTTATAGCTCATGGTCGAGATGCAGGCCGCCTGCTTTTGCAGCAGGGGATCGACGTTGAAGCCCTGCTTCAGCACCGTCACACCGCCGGGGCTGCCATCGGTTTTCAGGCCAAGCGCGCTCATCCATGACAGGAAGGGGTATTCGTTGCCATAAAACCAGACGCCAAGGGTCTTGTCGGCAAAGTCGGAGGGGGTCACGATACCGGTTTCCTTGAGGCAGGTCAGCATCAGGCCGGAATTTTTGAAGGGCTGGGCGATGTTGACCAGCGCCAGACCCTTTTCGCGGGCGGCCAAAGCGGCCGGCATCCAGTTGACGATGACATCGGCACCACCACCAGCGATCACCTGCTCGGGTGCGATATCCGGCCCGCCGGGCAGGATCGTCACCTCCAGCCCCTCATCGGTGTAATAGCCCTTGGCCTGTGCCACGTAATAGCCCGCGAACTGGGCCTGCGTCACCCATTTCAGTTGCAGCGTGACGGTCTCCTGCGCCATCGCCGCCCCGGATATCAGCGCCAGTGCCGCCGCCGACAGAAGTAGTTTCTTCATAGTAACCTCCATGTTGATATCACCTCCCCCTTTGTGAGGGATGCCAGAATGTGACGCGCTTTTCGACCAACGCCACCAACCCGAAAAGGACCGACCCTGCGAGGGCTGCCACCGCAATCTCGGCCCAAACCAGCGGCAAGGCAAGCTGGCCTACCGCCGTCGAAATACGAAAGCCCATGCCCCGCGTGGGCGAGCCGAAGTTCTCTGCAACGATTGCGCCGATCAGCGCCAGCGTCGCCGCTATTTTCATGCCGTTGAACAGAAACGGCATCGCGGCGGGCAGGCGCAGCTTGAACAGCGCCTGCCAGTAACTCGCCCCCCAGGTCGCCATCAGGTCGCGCTGCATCCGCTCGCTGGCGCAAAGCCCCGCCACCATGTTCACCAAGACCGGAAAGAACACCATCACCACCACGACCGCCGCCTTGGAGTGCCAGTCAAAGCCGAACCACATCACCATGATCGGCGCGATCCCCACGATGGGCAGCGCCGCCATGAAATTGCCGATCGGAAGCAAGCCGCGGCGCAGAAATGGCACCCGGTCAACCAGCACGGCCACCAGCACCGCCGCCGCCGTGCCCAGCACATAGCCGGTCAGGCCGCCTTTCAGGATGGTCTGCACAAAGTCGATCCACAGGATGGGCAGATTAGCCCCGATTGCAACGCCGATCCGGCTGGGCGCGGGCAAGATCACCTCGGCCACGCCAAAGCCCTTGACGACCCCCTCCCACAGCACCAGAACCGCCACGCCGAACAGCGTCGGAATGGCGATCCGCACCACCCGCCACCCGGCTATGCGCGAGTGCGCAAGGGCGGCATTGACGCCCCAGGCCGCCAGCCAGAATGCTACGGCCAACCACAGGCTCATGCCCGCTCTCCCATCCGCCTGACCACGATGGTCTCCAGGGTCCGCAAGAGCAAGATCAACACCCCCGCCAAGATCGCCGCCGCAAACAGTGCCGCCCACACGATGATGGGTGAGCCGAACTGACTGCCGATCAGCATCCGCGCGCCCAGGCCCTCAATCGCCCCGGTCGGCAGCTCGCCCACGATGGCGCCGACCAATGAGGCCGCAATCGCGACCTTCAGCGAGGCGAACAGATAGGGCACCGAGGCTGGCAGGCGCAGCTTGACAAAGCCCTGCACCTCAGAGGCGTTGTAGGTTTTCAACTGATCCAACTGCATCTGATCCGGGCTGCGCAGCCCCTTGATCATGCCGACCAGCACCGGGAAATAGCTGAGGTAAGCCGCGATGATGGTCTTGGACACCAGCGCATTCGACACCCCCAGCCCTTCGCCAAGCCCAAGCGAGTTCGACAGCACCACGATCATCGGCGCCAGCGCCACCACCGGAATGGTCTGGCTGATGATCGCCCATGGCATCATGCCCAGTTCCAGCGTCCGGCTGCGCACGATGCCGATGGCCATCAAGATCCCCATGACGCTGCCCAAAAGGAACCCCGAGAACGTCGTCACCAGCGTCACATAGCCATGATAGATGAGGCTCCTCTTCGAGGTCACCGCATAACCCGTCACACCTCGCCACAGTTCCGCCACCACCTGATGCGGCGCGGGCAGAACCGGGCGCTTCTGCGCCATTGTATCGGACAGAAGCTGGGTGAGCGTCACGTCTGCCCCGGCACGCGCCGCCTGATCATAGGTCCAGGGCGCGTTGAGCCAGACCGCGCCGGCATACCACAAGGCCACGATCACCGCAAAAACCACAAGGACCGGCGCGGATTTCATCGCCGCACCGGTAGGGACGCCTGTCGGGACGGAAAAACGACGGAAAAACGACGGATAACATACCCAAAAACGACGACGGTTTCACTCATCGCCATGCCCCGCCCGCAGCCCCTCACGCACCCGGCGGGCAATCTCGATGAAGGCCCGGCTGTCG
>JBCKXH010000209.1:0-3242 GCA_038921555.1 Paracoccaceae bacterium | reverse complement strand
CGTTGCCGGTCACGCTGTCGCTGCCGTCGCCCATCAGGACGTTCTCGAACTCCTGATAGAGTTCACCGACCCAATCGGTCAGGCCGGTAGCCATGTCGAACACATAAGCAAAATCCCAGACGGTATGGTCGATTGTGTCGGTGCCGCTGCCGCCATACATCGTCTCGTTGCCAAGGCCCGAGAACAGGGTGTCATTGCCGAGGCCGCCATAGAAGCTGCCGTAATTGCCGTCCGAGCGAAGGATGTCGGCAAAGTTGGTGCCGATGAACACCTCGATGCTTTGCATGTCATAGATGCCGGTGTCGCCATAGCCGTTGGGCAAGAGGCTGTAGATCTGGCTGACTTCGTCGATGTCGAAGGCGAAGGAACTATTGGTCCAGCCCGACAGATCGAGCGTGTCGGTGCCGTTGCCGCCATAGACATTGTCGCCAAAATTGCCGCCGTCGCCGCGGAAGGTGTCGTTGCCGTCGCCGCCGTAGGAGAAATCCTCGTGACCGCCGCCGTCGAGCGTATCATTGCCGGTGCCGCCATAGAGCGTGTCGATGCCGTTATTGCCCAGCAGCGTGTTGGCGGCGGCATTGCCGGTGATGAGGTCATTGCCGGACCCGCCGGTGGCGTTTTCGATCAGTGAGCGCGCATCGCCATTGAATTGCAGCGCGTTGAAAATATTGCCCCGCGCTTCGAACCCGGCGGCTGACGCGTTGAGGTCGGCAAGCTGGGTGCTGGAAAATACCGAATGGCCGCCCGGCGTCAGATCGATGACAAGGTTGGAAGCATAGGCGCTCAGATCATAGGTGTCGATGCCGTTGCCATCCCAGAGCGTGGCAAAGATCCGGTTGCCGCCGGGCTGGATCGCGATAGCGCCGTCGATCACCGTATTGCCGCTGTTCGGATTCCAACTGTAGATGGTGTTGCCGCCATTGGCGGTGAAATCGGCCCCATACAGCTCTTGCAGGGCGCGGATGTCGAACATCATGAAGGTCTGGGCAAAGCCAATGGACTCGTTGGTATAGCCGGTCGTCGGGCCGCCCACATAAGAGCGGTAGGTCATGATCGAAAATTCCATCGAATCCACGTTCGAAGGCAGCACCGGGGCACCGCTACCCGCCCGGTTGATGTCTTGATGGCCGTGCTTGAGGCCAAGCGCGTGACCCAGCTCGTGGATCGTGGTGGCGTAATCGTAATTGCCCTGCGTCGGGGTCTCGCCCGATCCGCCAAACCAGACATCGCCGCCCCAGATATTGGTTTCGGGGAAATCGGCCACCCGGGCAGTGCTCAGGTTGCCAGACGAGGTATTGGCAAAGCGAAGCGTGCTGCTGCCGACCCCGGCTCCGGCATAGTCGATGGTAAGATTGGTGAAGGCCTCGACCGACAGGCCCAGACCACCGGTAAGCTGGGTATACTCGAAGTCATTCAGGATGCCATGCGCCGCCATCATCTGCTGCGCCGAGAGCTGGCTGAAGCCGGTGTTGTAGTTGTCCACATCCCCGTCGGTGAAATAGCCGGCCTGATAATCGGCGGTGCTGTCGGGATCGCTGTAGGTGATATACCCATCCGACCAGCGCGATCCCCAGATCACCGCATCCAGCGTCTGAATCCCGGTCAGCCCGACGAGCACGATCGGATCACCGGTGCCATTCTCATAGGGGCTGGCACCGGTCGGAGTGCCTGCGGTGTCAGACGTGGTGGCATCCGGCATGTCGGAGGTCGCCGGTTGGGAGGCCGGACTTTGGCTCAGGCCAGTGCCCGGGCCATCACTCAGGCCATAACTCAGGCCATAACTCAGGCCAATGTCAGCCGTTGGCCGAAAGCTTTGCACCTGGACAAAGATCAGCGCGGCCAGTGCGGCCGCATTCTGCAAATCGGCGTCAGCGGCCTGTGCGGCATAGGAGCTGATCACCCGATCGCCAGTCACCAGACCACCAGTCACCGGGTCGTGCCGTTCTGCGACGGCGGCGTTCCCGTCACCCGTGCCGCGTTCGGGCAGGGCCGCTTCGCCTTCGCCCCGCCGATCAGGCCGCTCAAGTCGCCAGTCTGGACGGGACGCTTCGTCTGCGTCCCCAACTGGGTCGGCCTGCGAATCATCTGCTGTGAACAGCGCATCGAGCAGTGAGATCGGGCCGACCTTCAGCCCCACAAGATCATGCGCCATTGCATCAATTCCTTACATTAGGTCCGTTTCAAGGGGAAAAACCGCCCCATTTGCCACTACGCTAGGCTAGTAAAAACAGCGGGACTTAGCAATGATGTGATGGATGGGCGTGGCCTATCGTGACATATTTTCGCCCAAGCTAATTTCTCGAGCTATCGGGAAGGTGACAATTGGGATAGGAGAGAGGCGATGTTGCAGATGAAAACTCCGCAGATCGGGGCGGACAGATGCGGGTCCATGGGATGACGGGGCTGGTGGTGATCGGGCTGGCGCTCTGTGGCTGTGTGCCGGTTCTGCCAGCCGCACCTACGCTGCTTTTGGCTGAGGAGAGCACAGTAATGCCCGGCGAACAGGTGCCGCTCCGCCTTTTGAATGATGCGCAATCCGACCAGATGGGCTTTGATCAGGCGGTGGCGGCAGGCAGCAACGCGGCCCTGATCATGTTCCTGGCGCGCAATCCCGCCAGCAGCCATGCCGCTGCGGCTCGCGCCCAGCTTGCCCTGCGCCGCACGCCCGATGCGCCGGCTGTGACCGCTGCCGTGGCCGGAACCGATGTCCGCATCGTCGCCGCCTTTGACGCGGCCCGCCTGTCGGGTGATCCCGCGGCCTTGATCGCCTTTGTGGCGCAATACGGCAACCATCCGCTGGCCGCCGAGGCGCGCCGCCTGTCGGGTGGTTGACGGGGTCTGCCAGTTTCCCCCCTGCCCGCAGCCCGTCCCTCAGCCATGGTCATGCTGGAAAGTGGGTCGGCCCGGCCTTTGACGGGATGAGGCGGTCACCATACGGACGCGCGGCATGTTCAATCACTCTGCTCATGACAGGACACTGATCGGTGCCCAAAAATAAGCCGCTGAAAGAGCTGCAGCCATTGCCGACAATGGTGGAAGTCTGGACCCATGCCGACCGTTTGGCAAGTCCGGGCAATCGCCAGAACAGCGAAACAGCGATGGTGGGATCCGGGCCCCCGCACCGGGGTCCGGAACCGCTTTTGTGTCATACCAATGCTCATTGATCCTCACCCATGCTCCCATTGGCGCAATCCGATGGAGGAGATGCGCTGTGGTTGCTCGACGAGGTTATTCTAGGCGTT
>JBCKXH010000208.1:0-3322 GCA_038921555.1 Paracoccaceae bacterium | reverse complement strand
TAGATCTGTGCCACCGCCTGCTGAACCACGGCTTTGCGCGCTGCGGCTTGATCGGTTCCGCCACCAAATGGGCCCGGTTCCGCTCACGGCTGAAAGCCTTGGGTCATGGCGCGGCAAGCATCGCGCAGATTGACTGCCCGATCGGCGAACCCGCCTTGGGCAAGCATCCTCACGCGATTGCCGTAGGGGTTGCGGCGCAAATGCTGCGCCCGTCAGCGGCCAAGGCCCAGTCCGGCGCCAAGGATATAGCCGCCCCGTAATCGTCCAGGACGCGACAATGGTTTGCAAGCGGACCATGAGAGAAGCCCCAGTGGTTCGTTACAAAGGTGAACTTTCGCAAGATTCTGAAAATGTATATTTTTCAATATCTTACCCACCATCTCACGCGTGAGAGCCCCTGCTTCCGGTCAAGCCACCTTGAGACTGCCCTTCGCATAGGGTTAGGTTGCGCAAAACGGGGGCGGCAATGGACGCGGACTTTTTGATCATCGGCGGCGGGATTGCCGGGATCTCGGCGGCGGCCCGGCTGTCCGCGTCTGGCAAAGTGCTGCTGCTTGAGGCTGAGGACCACCTTGCCCACCACGCCTCAGGCCGTTCTGCCGCCCTGTACGAACCGCATTACGGCGCGCCGCCGGTCGTGGGCCTGTCGCTGGCCTCGGGCGACTATTTGCGGGCCCAGCAGGATGTCCTCAGCCCGCGCGGCCTGTTGACCCTGGCCAAGGCGGACGAGATGGCGCTGTTGGCGCAGGATGCCGATTCCATGGCGCTGACCCTGATCTCGGTGCAGGAAGCCTGCGCCATGGTGCCGATCCTGAACCCTTCCATGGTCGCGGGGGCGGCGATGGCGAACCATGCCTCCGACATTGATACCGACTTGCTGATCCAGGGCTTTGCCCGCACGGCGCGCGGCAATGGCGCACAGATCAGAACCAAGGCGCGGGTGACGGCGGTTGCCAGGGTGGCGGGCGGCTGGCGGGTGACCTCGCAGGCGGGTCAGTTTACTGGCGCCATTCTGGTCAATGCCGCGGGGGCCTGGGTGGACGGCGTGGCGGCGATGGCTGGGGTGAAGACCCTAGGCTTTCAGCCTTACCGCCGTTCGATGGCACGAATCCCGGCTCCCGGCGGATATGATGTCGCTGGCTGGCCGATGATGTTTGGGGTGGGCGAGACCTGGTATGCCAAGCCTGATGCCGGCGCGCTGATCGTATCACCGGCAGAAGAGTATCCGATGCCGCCGCATGACGCCTTTGCCGATGACATGGTGCTGGCCGAGGGTCTGGCCCGCTATGAAGCGATGGTAAGCGAACCCGTGACCCGGCTGATCAGCAATTGGGCCGGTCTGCGGACCTTTGCGCCGGACCGGGTGCTGGTGATCGGGCGCGATCTGCGCGAGCCTTCGTTCTTCTGGCTGGGCGGTCAGGGTGGCTACGGCTTTCAGTCCTCGCCCGCCGCCAGCCAATTGGCCTGCGACCTGATCACCGGGCGCGAGTCTGAACTGGCACCGGATCTGGTCGCAGCCCTGTCACCGGCGCGCTTTCAATGAGCCTGCGTCTGCCTGACAGCGGTGCCTGCGCCACACCTGACGGCCGCCGCCATGCCGCCTCGGCGGCGCGCAATGCCGGGCCCATTCTGGAGGTGCTGCGCGCAGAGTTGCCCCAGCGCGGGCGGCTCTTGGAGATTGCTGCCGGAACCGGCCAGCACGCGGCGATCTTTGGCGCGGCCTTTCCCGGCATCGACTGGCACCCCAGTGATGCGAACCCCGACAATCTGACCTCGATCACCGCCTGGGCCAGCGCGCCAAATCAGCATCCTGCGGTCGTGCTGGATGCGGCCTCGGCGGGTTGGGCGGCGCACTGGCACCCGCTGGATGCGGTGTTGCTGGTAAACCTGTTGCACCTGATCCCCGGCTCCGCCGTTGCAACCCTCTTGGCCGAGGCCGGCTCTGCCCTGGGGCCGGGCGGAGTCTTTCTGATCTATGGGCCGTTTCTGCGCGATGGTGAGGCAACCTCGCCGGGCGATGCGGCCTTTGATGCCAGCCTGCGCGCGCAGGACCCCGCCATCGGCTATAAGGAGGTGGCCGAGATCGAGGCTCGGCTGCGCTTGCATGGGATGGTGGTGGCCCAGTTGGACATGCCTGCCAACAATCTGATGCTGGTGGCCCGCAAGGCGGCTGAATAGGCCGAGTCAGGGGGCTGCCGCGCCGATGTCGTTTTGCGCGACATCGTGTTTTTTACGGTATTAACAATTACTTACCAGTTTTCGTTAACGAGTTGGACAGTGTATGGTTAATGAGAGATGAAGATGGCTTTTGCCGGCATGGCGCGGTCAGGTCGCCGCCAAATCTCTTCGAAGAGATTTGGCGTCCCGCGGTGAATTCAGGGCGCGCCGACTATCCGGGATGGCAGGGGTATGTCAGCCGTTCCAAGGCGCTTGATCAGGTCCGCCAGTCGCCGCGCCGCCGGGGTCAGCGACACTTTCTCGCGCGAAATCATGCCGTAAGGTTCGACCACAATGCCCAGATCCAGCGGCAGGATCGCCAGCCCGATGCCCGGAGCGATCGCAAACTGCCGGGCGACACCGCGGGACACCGCGGCAACGGCGTCCGACTTTTGCAACAGCGCGAGCGTCAGCATGAACGAGGCGGTTGCGATACGAAGCACGGGGCGCGGGTGGCCAAGGGCCTGCAGCCGCGCCAGAATGCTGCGCGTCAGCAGGGAATCGGCGCCCGGCATCACCCAGTCACAACGCAGAACCTCGGCCAGGTCGCCACCCCGCAACAGCACGGGATGGTCATGCCGGACGATCAGATCAACCGGCTCATTTTCCAGCGCTGCATAAGTCAGGGCACCCGCCTAGGGCCCGTCGGGCATCCGGCCAAGGGCAAAGTCCAGACGCCCGGCCAGAACCTGTTCGCACAGCGCATCCGAGGCGGCCACCACCACTTCAAAGCCGACATTGGGATGTTGCGTGCGTTCGGTCTGCAGCGCGGGCAGGACCCGGTCCAGCGCCGCCCCGGTGACCGTGCCGATCCGGACATGACCGACACCGCCTGCGGCAATCTCGGCCAGATCGCGGGCGGCATCATCCAGTTCGATCCGGATGCGTTGTGCGCGCAGCGCCAAATCGCGGCCAAGCGCGGTCATCTCGATGCCGCGCCCGGCGCGTTCATGAACCGGGCTGCCGATGATCCGCTCGACCTCGGCCACCAGACGCGAGGCGGCGGGTTGCGAGATGCCGATGGATGCGGCGGCCTGGGTCAGTTGTCCGGTCTCGGCCAGCGCGGCCAACAGCCGCAGATGGCTGATCTTGAGCCCCTTTCGCA
>JBCKXH010000207.1:0-3322 GCA_038921555.1 Paracoccaceae bacterium | reverse complement strand
TCGGGCAGGCTAGGCGACCGGCATGCCAGCCTCAAGGAAAGTTCTTCTGACAGTGCCCAGCGCGCAAGTTGACCCAATGGCAGAAGCCGCTTAACAATGAACCTCGCAGCGATACCCGCAGCTCTTTTCGACATCAAGCGGGACATCCCCGTTCGAGAAATCAGCCAATGAAAACCGTCAATCAGGAGGACTACATGACTTATTCCGTAACTCGCAGGACCGGCTTGGGCCTGGCCTTGGCCGCTACTTTGCTGTCCGGGTCCATTATGTCCGCGCAGGCCGATACGCTGGACGACATCACCGCGGCTGGCGTGATCAAGGTTGGTATCTTTGAGGATTTCCCGCCTTTCGCCTCGCTCAGCGCCACCATGAAGGTCGAAGGCTACGACACCGAAGTTGCCGACAAGCTGGCGGCGGCGTTGGGCGTCAAGGTCGAGCTGGTCGGGATCACCGGTCAGAACCGCATCCCGTTCCTGACCGAAGGCAAGGTCGATCTGCTCTTGAGCATCGGGTACAGCGACGAGCGCGCGCAAGTCGTTGATTATACCGACGCCTATGCGCCCTACTATATCGCCGTGATGGGTGCTGCAGACCTGGCGGTTGCCGGGCCGGCCGATCTTGCAGGCCAGACGATTGCGGTGAACCGCGGCACGCTTGAGGACACCGAAGTGACTGCCATCGCCCCGGAAGGCGCGGATATTCAGCGTTACAGCGACTACAGCGGCGTGATCTCGGCCTTCCTGTCGGGTCAGGCGTCGCTGATGGTTGTTGGCAACGATGTGGGTGCCTCGATCCTGGCAAAGAACTCGGCGATCAAGCCGGTTGAGAAGTTCCTGCTGCTGTCGTCGCCCTCGCAAATGGCGGTGAAGAAGGGTGAGACCCGCCTGCAAGTGGCGCTGAACGATGCGCTGATCGCCATGAAGGCCGATGGCAGCCTGAACGAGCTTGCGGTGAAATGGCTGAAGCAGCCGCTGGTCGCAGGCTTCTGACAGCACGCATGGGCTACGAGTTCGATTTCTCTGCGATCTCGAACAATGCAGGCCTGCTCCTTCGCGGAGCAGGCCTGACCTTGCTGCTGGCAGCCATTGCCGCGACAATCGGCGTTGTGCTGAGCATTGGCGGCGCGGCCACCATCCTTTGGGGCCATCGCTGGGCGCGCCGCGTGGTGCAGGTCTATGTCGAGCTTATTCGCAACACGCCGTTCATCGTCCAGTTGTTCTTCATCTTCTTCGGACTTCCGAGCCTTGGCATAAGAATTCCGGCCATAACGGCTGCGGCGCTGGCGATGACGATCAATCTGACCGCCTATGGCATCGAGATTGTCCGGGCGGGGATCGAGTCCGTGTCACCCGGTCAGCGCGAGGCGGGCCTGGCGCTTGGTGTCAGCCAGGTTTTGGTCTTTGTTTTTGTGGTTCTGCCGCAAGCCATCGCCACGGTCTATCCGGCGCTGGTCAGCCAGATCGTCATCACCATGCTGGAATCGGCTGTGGTGTCGCAGATTGCGGTGTCCGATCTGACCCATGCCGCCGATCTGATCCAATCCCGGACTTACCGCGCGTTTGAGACCTATTTCGTCGTCGCGGTGATGTATCTGGCAATGGCTTTGGCGCTGCGCTGGGCGATGAACCGCGCCGGCCGCCGGTTGTTTGCGGGGAAAGCCTGATGGTAGAGCTTTCCCTGACCCAGATCATCCCGTTCCTGCTGCTGGCCGCGCGCTGGACGCTGCTGTTGTCGGTGATTGCCTTTGTCGGCGGCGGCGTTGGGGCGACGCTGTTGTTGTTGTGGCGCTATGGCGCGCCTCGGGTGGGGGGGGGTCGCCACCTCGCTTTACATCCAGCTTTTCCAAGGCACGCCGCTGTTGTTGCAACTGTTCCTGGTGTTCTTCGGCCTGCCGATGGTGGGCGTGGATGTCTCGCCCCTGATGGCCGCCGGTGTGGCGCTGACGCTTTATGCCAGCGCGTTTCTGGCCGAGATCTGGCGCGGCTGCGTCGATTCGATCCCCCGCGGCCAGTGGGATGCCAGCGACAGTCTTGGCATGAACTTCCTGACCAAGATGCGCTATGTGATCCTGCCGCAGTCCTTCAAGATCGCCATCCCGCCAACCGTGGGCTTTCTGGTGCAACTGCTGAAAAGCACCGCGCTCGCCTCGATCGTCGGGTTCAACGAATTAACCCGAAGCGGACAGATCGTCGCCAACGCGACGTTCGAGCCGTTCATCATCTACGGGCTGGTTGCACTGATCTACTTCGCCATGTGCTACCCGCTGACTGTCGGTTCCAGAGTTCTGGAACGGCGGATGCGCAATTCGCGTTGACCCGGAGGCCAAGATGACCCTCGCCCCAGATGCCGCAGCGCCGATGATCGAGATGCGCCATGTCAACAAATGGTTTGGCGACTTTCAGGTGCTCAAGGATATTTCGCTGACCGTCGGCAAGGGCGAGCGGGTGGTGATCTGCGGGCCATCGGGGTCGGGCAAGTCCACCGCGATCCGCTGCATCAACCGATTGGAGCGGCACCAGGAGGGTCAGATTTTCGTCGAAGGCGTCGAGCTGACCGACCAGGTCAAGAACATCGAACATGTCCGGCGTGAGGTCGGCATGGTGTTCCAGCAGTTCAACCTGTTCCCGCATCTCAGCGTGCTCGACAATCTCACCCTCGCGCCGCGCCGGGTGCGGCAGCAGTCGCGCAAAGAGGCGGAGGAGCGTGCCATGGAATATCTGGGGCGCGTCAGGATCGCCGAACAGGCGCATAAATACCCCAGCCAGCTTTCAGGCGGCCAGCAACAGCGCGTCGCCATCGCGCGCGCGCTCTGCATGGAGCCGCATATCCTGCTGTTCGACGAGCCGACCTCGGCGCTTGATCCCGAGATGATCAAGGAGGTTCTGGACGTCATGGTGTCGCTGGCCGAGGATCACATGACGATGATCTGCGTCACCCACGAGATGGGGTTTGCGCGCACCGTGGCCGACAAGGTGATCTTCATGGACGCGGGCCAGATTGTCGAAGTGGCACCGCCCAGTGAGTTCTTTTCTGCACCGAAAAGCGAACGGACCAAGCTGTTCCTGTCGCAGGTCCTGTCGCACTGAAGTTCGCGCGGCGGCGGTTAGACCGGGGTCGATCTACCCAAGGGTTTCGCTGCTGCCGCCCGCTTGGTCGGGGCGGCACGATGCACGGCCCGAAGTTCCTTCAGAAACACCGACAGTACCGGCTTGCCGGTGTCGGCCTTGCGGGTCGTCAGATACACCGGGTTCGGAAAGCCCCTTGAGCTATGCCCGAAAGTTGGTGACGCGGTGATCAGGCGGCTTTTGTTTCGTGCTTGATC
>JBCKXH010000206.1:0-3326 GCA_038921555.1 Paracoccaceae bacterium | reverse complement strand
GACGCGCAGGTTTTGGCCAGGATGGGCCGGGCTTTGGACCTTGCGCCGACCTCGCCGCTGGATAAGGTGCGCCGGGAGTTGGCCGTTCTGGTGGCGCGGCGTGAGGATCTTGTGACCAATATCGGGCGCGAGAACAACCGGCCGGACACGACAAGCGACGCTTGGGTCATCAAGCAAATCAAAAGCCTTGTCAGACAGTTACAGGCGCATCTTGCTGCGGTCGACGCCCGAATCGCAGACCTTGTCGCCAGCAGCGAACCCCTGACCACCGAAAACCTGCGCCTGATCTCGGTGAAAGGCATCGGCCCGGTCGTGGCCGCCGTGCTGATGGCGCGCCTGCCCGAACTGAGCGAGTTGGACCACCGACGGCTCGCCAGCCTGGCTGGCCTTGCGCCACACGCCCGCGATTCCGGCCTGTCGCGCGGCAAACGTCACATATGGGGCGGCCGCGCCGAGGTCCGGCGCGCCCTCTATATCGCCGCGAAAAGCGCCAGCCAATGGGACCCGGTGTTCAAAGCCTTTCGCAAGCGCCTGACCGACGCCGGAAAACCCCTGAAAACCACCATCGTTGCCTGCGCCAGAAAGCTGCTCACCATCCTCGCCGCTATGTTCAGAAAGGGCGAAAACTACCGGAAACCACTGGCGTGCGAATGACAGTTGCTCCCAGGCCCCACCACCTTCCCTAGGGGAATCGCATATGGATCTGACAGGCCGCGTTGAGGTCTTTGAACGGCTCTCGTAGCCACCGAACGCGACGAGAGCGATGGTTTCGTTCACAATATGTTCTTGGTTCAGCATGCGCGAAGTCCAAACGCGATAGCCCTGCCACCTTCCCCCTCCCTGCCTTCGGTCAACTCATGCCAGCGCCACCCCGAGCCGGTTGGCCGCAGGCCAGAGGCGAGAAAAGGCAAACGCGGCGTCAGCCGCTCCACTGGATCACCGCCGCCACATGGCACCCCGCTTGACACGCAAATTACCTGCCTTCCGTCACCCATCATGCCCCCGACCAGGTAGCCCGCATCCGCCGCTTCACCCGCGCCGTCAGCCGCGCCGTCAGCCGCGAAAGCGGCGCGCTCGACGCCTCCTTCCTTGCCCGGGGCCGCCCCTTGGGTGTGGCGCGGGTCCTGTGGCAAATCCCCCGCCTTGACAGCGACTTCGCCGCCATCCGCGCCCAGCTTGCGCTTGATAGCGGCCGGTTCAGCCGTATCCTGCGCGGCCTGCAATCCGAGGGAATCATTGCCCTGACCCGCCACACCGCCGATGGCCGCCGCCGCATCGCTTGCCTGACCGCCAAGGGCCGGGAGGAAGTCGCCAGCTACGACCGCCTCAACTACGATCGCACCGCGCGCATCCGGTCCTCTGCCCCCAGCGCCGACGCCCTGCCTGCTGCCATGGACCTCATCGCCACTGCCCTCACCCCGATCACCATCCGCCCTGCTGATCCCGACGACCCCGCCGCAATGACCTGCCTTGCCGCCTGTTTCCAACTGCTGGCCGACCGCGTCCCCGGCGTCTGCGCCGACCTTCTTCCGCTGCCCGCCCCCGAGGCCGACAGCTACCGCCCGCCCCACGGTGCCTTTCACATCGCCTAGTCCGACGACCTGCCGGTCGGCTGCCTCGCCCGCCGCCTGATGCTGGCCACCCAAGACCACGCCCGCGCCCTCGGCCACAGCCACCTGACCCTCGACACCAACGCCGCCCTGACCGAGGCTCTGGCGCTTTATGCCAAGACCGGCTGGACGCCGATCGCTCCCTGTTCCAACTTCCCCGCAACCCATTGGTTCGGCAAGGCGCTTTGATCGTTGGAGGACGCAAAACCGATAGCACGCGAGACTGCTGCCGAAATCTTGCTGCGCAAGCCGCATGGTGGCCAGCCGCAGACCCGCTTTGGGAGCGATCAAAATGACCCGATTGTTCTCAGAGCCGCACGGTCTTCGCATGATCCAGCAGGATTCTGGCGGTATTCTCGTCTGGGAGACCGGGCAGGCCCACATTGCACGGCGCTGGTTTCTGACATCGGGCGCAAGGTCCGTCGTGGAACCTGCCTTGGATGCCGGGCTTGGTTGCCTGATTCGAAAGGGTCATCCAAAGCTGTCAAAACGTCTGCCCGGCGGAACCGGAGCCGACTGTCTTGGGTCTCTTCGACCGAAGATCATCACAGAGTTTTTCGCCTTGAACTCCGAGTCTGGGCTGCGGCGGCCCCCCCTCGGTTACCTTCGACAAAATCCATGCCCAAACGCTTGCAGCGTTAGGGGTGCCATTTCATCCGCAATGGCAGTCGCCGCCAGAATTGGTCGTGGAGTTTGCGCAGCTTGAGGCAGCCATCAAAGGGTTTTGCGTTTGATCCGGTTCACCGGATCAAACGCAAAACGCAACATGCTGAACGCCGGCAATGTCTTGGTTTGCCTTCAATCTGTAACGGATTGAAGGCAAACTGCTGTAACCCAAGACAGGCCATGCAGGACAAGGTTCAGGTTGGGTCGCGGCCCCCTTGCCAGTCCTGCGGGATACAGCGATGAAACCCGACCCCATCCTGACCGCCCTTTCCGTCAGCTTGTCGCGACAAGCCTGGACGACCGGAGAGTGTCAGATCTTCTGTGTATGGCTGATCCGGTCCATGCTGCCTGAGAGGAGCAAGGATGATGACAACTTCCAACGATTTGCTTGACGAACTGCTGAAGGGCTGCGCGCGGCCTGGGGATTTGCTCGGTATGAGCCGGATTTACGGGGCTGCCACCGCTGATCAGGCTGCCGCTGAACTGGATGATTTCGAGGACGAATGGGCCGGGAACCGAAGGTCCGCGAAGCGAAATACGCCTCCATCGCCCCGGCTTGGCGCCGGGCATGGCAGGAGGTCATCCCGTTCTTTGCCTTCGATCCGGCGATCCGCAAGATCATCTACCCCACCAATGCCATCGAAAGCCTGAACCGTCGTCGTCGGGAAAACGATTTCCCAGATCGTTTTCTGATCCTCCTCCGTCCGCAAATCAAGCAAGACCTGCGGCTCGTTTCCGACCGAGGAGGCCGCGACCAAGCTGGTCTACCTCGCCATCCGCAACTTCGAGAAAGGCGGCCGGAATGTCCGAGAATGGTTTGCGGCCCGCAACCAGTTCGCTATCATGTTCGACGAGCGCTGCAATGCGTGACCATTTCTGAAACCCCATGGGCCGGGCCAGATACCCAGAGTTCATGACACTCCCCACCCAGCCGGGCTTGCCCTTGAAGAAGGGCCGCGGGGCCACGATGACCCACGTTTGCAAACGCCACGGCACCACGACACTGTTTGCCGCGCGCGAGTGTCCTTGATGGCTCGGTCATCGCGCAGA
>JBCKXH010000205.1:0-3360 GCA_038921555.1 Paracoccaceae bacterium | reverse complement strand
CCGACCGGCAGTTGGCGTTGATCAAGGCATCGGGCGGCATGGTGGGGTTGAACTTTGCCACCATGTTCCTGCGCCCTGATGGCCGCAAATCGCCTGATATGACCTGGGATCCGGTGCTGCGGCATCTGGACCATCTGATCACCCATCTGGGCGAAGATCATGTCGGCCTCGGGTCGGACTTTGATGGCGCGACGGTGCCCGACGGCATCAAGGATGTGGCGGGCCTGCCTGCCCTTTTACAAGCGATGCGGACGCATGGCTATGACGAACCGCTGATGCGCAAGCTGGCGCATGAAAATTGGTTCGGCGTGCTTGCGCGCACATGGGGGTGAGTTTGGGGGGCGTGACCCTAGGGCAACCGGGTGAACGTGAAATAAGGCGGTTTTGGAGTCACACTGTCATGCTGAACTCGTTTCAGCATCCATTTTGCCTAAGATTCTGTCAGTTCAAGCGGAGAAATGGACTCTGAAACGAGTTCAGGGTGACGGCGGAACAGGAATGACACTTTGAAATGCGTTCACCCGATTGCCCTGCTATCCTGATTATCGCTATAGACTGTTCAGCGCGCGGTATGCTATTGTAAGAGCCAAAGAGGGAGAAGCAACATGCTTAGGCTTGGCGCTTTAATAACTCTCCTCATTCCGCCGACGTTTGCGTCGGCCCAAGACTCGTTACTACAAGAGATTGGCACGCCCATCTTGAGTACTGGGCTGCCAAATGGTGACATCTTATACCCGCCGCTTTCTTACGACGGGCGATATATAGCGTTTCACTCTACTGCCACTAATTTGATCGGGAATGATCGAAATGGAGTTGGAGACGTTTTTGTTCTTGACCGCAGAGCCAACTTAATAGCGCGGATTGCGAATGTTCGGGCTGGTGGTGAGCCGAATGGAGTCTCGACCTATCCATCGCTCTCGGGGAACGGAGAGTATCTCACCTTCACCTCAGAAGCCTCCAATTTGACAGAGGGGGACATTAACGAACGGTCTGATGTATTTTTGGCAGATATTCGGGGCCAGACGCTCACGCTGGTTAGCCGTAAAGTGGATGGCACACCTGCGACTGGTGTGAGTTACAACTATTTTCATCTGTCTCAGCTGATGGTCGGTTCGTCGTGTTCAATAGTGATGCTCCGGATCTCGTCAGGGATGACGAAAACGGGACTTGGGACGTGTTTCTCTTCGACCGGGATGACGATAGCATCCGCAGAATCTCGGGAAGTGCCGGGAAAAGCGGCAAGGGCCCGAGTATGCATGCGGTTATTTCCGGGGACGGCCGCTTCGTTGCATATCACAGCCTCGCCAGCAACTTGGTGCCCGGGGATAGCAATGAAACCTCGGATATTTTCCTCTTTAACGTGCAGTCCGGTGAAACGACTATCATCAGCCGTTCGACGGATGGCGAGCTGGGGAACGCGCGAAGCGAACGCGCAAGTATATCCCACAATGGGCAAAGGATATCCTATTCCAGCGATTCAACGAATTTAGTTCAAGGTGACACAAACGGAGTGGAGGACGTTTTTCTGTTCGATCAGACGACCCTTGAAACAACTCGCGTTAGCGTTGGGACGGGAGGAGAGCAATTGCTCCAACTCGCGGGGACAGCAATGGATCGGAAATCGGTTGTCTCTCCGGACGGAACCGCGGTCGCCTTTCGCAGCGGTGGAGGCTCCTTAGTAGGTGATGCAGACCGAGCTAACGTAGACGTCTACCTCCATAGAATCGATCAAGGGATAACAGAACGGATTTCGACTTGGCCAAATGGCTCTCTCATCGCGGGTGACAGCGAACATCACGCCCTCAGCTGTGACGCGTCGGTTGCCGCCTTTACGTCTCAGGTTGGCCAAGCGCAAATCGAGTCTCTAGCAAAGCTGCCCGAGCTATCGATCCTGGGCACCCTTCCTGGAAATACCGATTCAGGAACGGCAGTGATTTCCCTAGGATTGGTCCGGAACAACAACACAGGAGAAGTAACATTCATCGGAGACTAGTACGAATGAGCTCCTCGCCAATCGAGATCGAAGGAGATAAAATGCAGTGGCGTTCCACTTGGGTCGCGGCAGGTGAAAAATCTACCGCGATCTCGCACTTGGATCTCGGAGCATGTCACTCCTGCACCGATCAGATGAGACCGGAGCCCTTCTAAATCGGAGACTTCAAAAGACAAGAACGTCCGATCATCATCTGAGGGGCCAACTCGGTGAATCGCACGGCTTGCACCGCCCAGTTGATACTCGATCCAGAGGTCGCCAAATTGCTTTCTGATCGCTAGGCCGAGGATCTGCCCGTAGAAGTCAGCCAATCGTTCCGCATCTTTGGTTTCTGTAAAAACGACTGACAGCCTAATACCAAATGGATTCGCGTTCGCGTTCTTCTCCATACCAAACTCATCCGTTGCCTATCGCTGACCACCTGCAGTGGCCCAAGCAAGCGATCACGCATCGTATGGTGCACGAGACCATCGGTCAACCCACATTTCCGCGATCATACGTAGTACCGCATCATGAGCGCGTGCCGCGTCTCGTGCAAGATCCAGGCGCTTCGGCAGCTTCACCTGCGGCACCAGCAGGAAAATCGGTGCGGTCACCTTTCCGCGCCCGGTCTTCGAGCGGGATACGACGGCCTGGCCCTTCGAATTCAACCGCCCCTCCGCCACCAGCAGGCTCGGGCCCCGGCTGCGGTAGACGAAGCGCAGGCGCAGGCCGGTCTTTTGCTCCCACATGGCGGGGGTGATGCGTTTGCCGCCCAGCGCTTTGCCAGCGGCAGGCAGTGGGATCGCCAGCCAGAAGCCGCTGGCGGAGCGGATCAGCGGCCCGGTATCGTGTGCACCGATGATTACCGGGGCGTTGGACCAGACCAGTGCAGCGGCGTCCAGGCTGTTGCGGCCCTTGGGATAGGTTTGCGACCGGATGGTGTTGGCCAGCCGCGCGCCCAAACCCGCGCTGGTGATCTGCGCGCGCCAGGCGGTTTTGAGGCCAAGCCCCGCTTGGTGCATCGTCATCGTCACCGCCTTTTGGCCCGCCGCCACTTCGGCGCGCATCAGCGCCACGAGGTCGGGCGTGAAGCTGACGTCAAGTTTCATGGCGTCCTCATGTTCAGCGTCCAGATCAGCCGCTCGCGGTCCAGCTTGGGTTCGCCTTGCACGAGGAGGTCGACCAATCCGATGCGGATCAGATCACCGGCGGCAGGCGTGGGCAGATCGGCCACGCGGGCATCCAGCATCGTGGTTTCCGACAGGATGCGCGCCGCCCCGAAGGGTGTGATCTCGTCGGGCGATTTGCGGATGACCCGGACGGCGACGCCCGGGCCGGTTCCGCCCGCAAACCAGATCGCGTCCACCGCCATGTTGGCATCCGCG
>JBCKXH010000204.1:0-3418 GCA_038921555.1 Paracoccaceae bacterium | reverse complement strand
GCACTTCGCGCAAGGTTCCGATCATTCCCTCGTCGATCAGGCGTTTGGCGGTGACATGGGCCGCGACCCAGGCGAGCGGCCAGTTGATGACCAGGGTCTTGCCTGCGCGGTCCATCGCCGCGATCATGCGGCGGGCGTCGGTGGCATTGGCGGCGAAGGGTTTTTCGACGAACACATGCAAGCCGCGGGCGGCGAGGAGGTCGGTATGGCGCGCGTGATCGGCCGGGGCCGAGCACAGGATGGCAAGATCGGCCGGGGTCGCAAGGCAGGCCTCAAGGCCAGTGAACACGCGGTCGGGCGGGATGGCAAAGCTCTGGATGGCGCGCGCCATGCGGGCCGGATCGGGGTCGAAGATGCCGGCGATCTCGGCCCCTGGGTGATCATGGACGGTGCGCAAGAGGTCGCCCATGTGCATGTGGTCAAAACTGATGCCGAGGATGCGGAATTTGGCCATTGTGTCCTCAATTCTGTGTGGTCAAGCGGATGTTGGCGGCGGTGACGGTCAGGATGATCAGGCCGAACAGGATGCGGCGGGCACCCTCGGGCATTTGCAAAAGGGTCAGCATGGTGGCCAGAACGGTCAGGATCAGCGCGCCGACGATGGTGCCGCCATATCCGCCGCGCCCGCCAAAGATCGAGGTGCCGCCAATCACGGCAGCGGCGACCGAGGGCAGGTCCAAAGGCAGCACCAGCGACAGCGACGGCGTCTTGACGATGCCGATAAACAACAGGCCGGTGATCCCGGCAATCACGCCGGACAGCGCGTAAAGTGCTAGATAGACCTGCCAGCTGCGCACCCCCGACAGCCGCGCCGCCGCCTCGTTGGAGCCTATGGCATAGAGCAGGCGGCCAAAGCCGGTGCGGCTCTGGGCCCAGATCAGCAGGGTGGCAAAGGGCACGAACAGCACCAGGCCGTTGGGCAGGCCAAGGGTCCGCCCGATGCCGAGCCACAGCAGGAAGCCCGGAATATGACTGCCGGTGGCGATGACATAGCACTGATAGACTAGCAGGCAATCAGTGCCGATCGGCGCGGTGCCAAGGGTCATGATCAAGGGATGAACCCGGCAGATCGCGATGCCAAAGCCGTTGACCAGACCCAGGGTCAGCGCGCAGGCCAGCCCGATCACAATGGCTGCCGGAACGCCGACCAGCGGCGACAGGGTTGCCATGACAAAGGCGCAGATCGTGGCGGCGGTGCCCGCCGACAGGTCGATCCCGCCGGTCAGCACGGTCAGGGTCTGGCAGGCGGCCAGCATCGCCAATGGAATGGCGACCTTGATCGAATTGGCCAGCCAGCGCGCATTGATCACGCCGGGGATCATCGCCTCCAAGAGCCCGATCAGCGCCAACAGCAGCAGGGTCAGCGGCAGCAGCGGGTACTCGCCCAGAAAGCGGCCCACGCGGGTCAGCGCCGAGGGCTCAGCGGCCAGTGTCGTCATGTCTTGCGCCCCCTTAGCGCCATCAGCCCGCCAAACATCACCACCGCCACCATGATCGAGCCTTCGACGATGGTCGTCACATTGGGATCAAACGCCATCAGCGTCAGGTCCATCCGCACCAGACGCAGCACGAACACCGCCAGAATCGGCCCCAGAAGTCCGCCAACCCCACCGCCCAGCCGCACCCCGCCCAGCACCACCGCCGCGATCGAAGCCATCAGGTATGGCCCCGCAATAGGCTCGCCTATCCCGGTGGCCAGGGTCACCGACAGCCCGCCAAGTGCGGCAAACAGCCCCGCCACGGCATAGGCCGCGATTCTAACCCGCCCGACCGCCACACCTGCGCGGAACGCCGCCAAGCGATCCGACCCGATGGCATAGAACATCAACCCCAGTCTGGAGCGCCGGATCGGCAGCCAGATCACCGCCAGACAGACCAGCAAGACCACCAGCGCCCTTGGCAACCACTCAGTCAACCCATCGGGCAACCCGGCGGGCAACCCGGCGGGCAGCAGGGGCAATGTCACCCCGCCGACGATCAGCGCCCGCAGCATCGGCGAGGCCCCGCCGCCCGGCGCGTGCAGGATCAACAGCGCCACCCCGCCCCAGACATACAGCATGGCCAGCGTCACCACGATGTCGGGCACCCGCGTCAGCACGATCAGCGTGCCGTTGACCGCCCCCATGGCAACCCCCAGCACCAGCACCGCCAGCACCGCCTGACCATCGCCCGCGCCCTGCATCAGAGTGGCGGCGGTCACGCTGGACACCGCCATCATCGAAGCCATCGACAGATCAATCCCCCCGCTATCACCACCACCGCCATGCCCAGCGTGGCCAGCGCATAGGGCAGCGCCGCCCGTGCAAGGCTGTCGAGCCCAGAGACGCCGAAATCGGGCTGAATGACTTTGGTGGCGATCATGAGAACGGCCAGCAGTGCGGCCAGACCACAGGCCCAGGCGATTTGCGACAGAAGGCGGCTCATGCGGGAACCTCGGCCATCAATCCATAGGCGGCGCGCATCAGGGTCGGCTCATCGGCCTGAGATGCCTCGATCCGGGCGACCACCCGCCCGCCAAAGATCACCACGGCGCGGTCGCAGGCCAGACCGACTTCCGCCAGTTCCGGGGTGTAATACAAGACCGCCGCCCCCTGTGCGGCAAGCTCGCGCACCAGTGCATAGATCTGCCGCTTGGTGCGGATGTCGATGCCGCGCGTCGCATCGAACAGCAGCAGGGTTTCCACCCCACGCGGGGTCCAGCGGGCGATGGTGACCTTTTGCTGGTTGCCACCAGACAGGCGGCGCACCTCGCCCTGTGCCCTAGTGTCGATCTGCAAGCGCTCGATAGCCGCAGCGACCCGCGCCGCCTCGGCCTGCACCCGGATCCTGCCCCAGTTGCGCGGGCGGGCAAGCAGGGGCAATGCGATGTTTTCGCGCACCGAGCGCGTCATCAAAAGGGCGTGCGCCCGGTCGCCGGGCACCAGCGTCAGGCCAGCGGCAATGGCATCGGCGGGGTGACGAAAGCTGGCGGGTTTGCCGTCCACTGCAATGCTGCCCGCAGTCGCCCGGCGGTTGCCGGCCAGCACGTCAAAAAGCTCGTGCTGGCCCTGACCCTCCAGCGCCACCACTCCCAGCACCTCACCCGCCCGCAGATCGAACGAGACATCCGACAGCCGCGCCCCGGCGGCCAGATGTACGACGTTCAGGCGCGGCGGGACGTTCAGGCGCGGCAGGCCGGGGGCTGCGGCGTGGCTGTGGCTGGCGGGGTGCGGCTTCACCTCGACCATGCCGCCCAGCATCAGTTCGACGATATGCTCCTCGACGCCCGGCTCGAAGGCCAGATCGCCCAGGGTCGCGCCGTCGCGCAGCACGGTGGCACGGTCGCAAAGCGTTGAAATCTCGGTGAAGCGGTGCGAGATGAAGATGACGGAACGGCCAAGGGCGGTCTGTGCCCGCAGCACAGCCAGCACGCGGGCGA
>JBCKXH010000203.1:0-3493 GCA_038921555.1 Paracoccaceae bacterium | reverse complement strand
GACCACGGTTCATCAGCTGCCCGCAGCGCCACCACCGCAGCCGCCTCGGCCTCGTCTTCACGGTCGAGCCACCACTTCGCGCCCCCCTTGTAAAGCGCCACCGCCTCGGCCCAAAGCTGATCCCGGTCGCGGGCGAGGGATTGCAGGTCGACCTTGCCTACGGGCACCGGCCAGAAGCGCCGCCCGCCGGTGTCATCGGTCAGCCAGTCAGTGCGGTTGGTCGTTCCGGCAAAGACGCAGTGGCGCGGTTCGATCACCTCGCAGCGGCCATAGGCGGGGCGATAGCGTTCTGTGGTGCGCGACAGGAATGCTTTGACGCCCTCGGTTTCGGTGCGCCGCATGGCCGAGAGTTCAGGCAGTTCGATTATCCACTTTCCGCGCAATCCCGCGCTGGCGTCTTTGGAGTGCATATCGTGCAGCCCGTCATAGAACCAGTCGTCACTGGCTAGGATTCTGATCACGGAAGACTTGCCCGCGCCTTGGTTGCCCTCCAGGACAAGGGCGCAATCGGCCTTGCAGCCGGGTTTCAGCGCCCGCGCTACGGCAGAGACAAGCCAGGCTTGCCCCTGCTTCCCTGTCAGCGGCGAGGGTGCTGCGCCGCAGTAGGTGGACAGCCAATCGCCCGCACGGGGCTTGCGATCCCATACCAGCGCGTTCAGGTAGTCTTGCACCGGCGAGAAAGTGTTTGCCCGCGCAACCGCGTTAACAGAGTCGTTCACGGTCAGGCGGGCTGCATCGGGAAAACCGTTGCGGTTGAACCAGCGCAACACTGCCGTCAGGTCGCCATCCGTGATCGGGCGCTTCCGGAAGCTGGACTTCGGCGAGGTCGAACCGGGGAGAGGCTTTTGCAGCATCGTCAGACCCGCGAATTCGTCATATGCGAAAACACCGGCCCAGACCGGGCTTTGTTCCAAGACGATGCAGGCATTTTCTACACACCAGGTGATCTGGTCCCGGTCGCCTTTAACCAGGTCGAAGCTGGCCAGTTTGTCGGAGTTCCTGGACTTCGCACCGCTGATCGACTTGGCTTTGCCATCCGGTTTTGACTTCACGGCTTGGCTCAGGCCCGCTTCCTCGGCATAGGCCATAACGGCTTGATTGAAGTTGCCGCCGTGTTCGAAGTGGCAGAACAGGTCGAAGGCATCACCGTGCCGGTTGCCGTTCTTTGTCGCCGTGCCAAGGCCCGCCGCCCCATCGCTGCCGGAAAGGCTGATCCAGTGGTCGCCAAAGCAGCACGTCGCGTAGCTGCCGCCCGTTTGGTAGGGGCTGTGCCAGTCGTTGCTTTGGCCCGCCTGCTTGTAACCATAGCCCGCCAGAAGATCGGCCACAGAGTGCGCTACGTTGAATGCGTCAACCGGGGTCACGCCGGAACCGATCGGTTGCGCCGCCTTGCGCTTGGCCCGTGCCGCTTGGGCTTCCTCTGCCTCCTGTTTCAGCGTCGCCCGCGTTGCCTCACGCAGCTTGATGATCGGGTGATCGTCGGTCAGGTCCAGACATGCGCCCTTGACGATGTAGAATTCGTAGAAATCTCCGGGTTTGTTCGGCAGGTAGATCAGTTGGCCGGTGCGTTCCAAGGCCCGGTCGGGGATCAGGACGCCGCGGCTTTGATCCTCAAGCATGTCATTGAAGGCCCGCGCCGTGTCGCCGTAGTCAGCCCCGGCAATGGGCTGTTGCAACGGCACCAGGGCGCGCCATTTGCGGTTTTCAGCCGTCGCCGAGGACGTGCTGTAGATCAGCAAGCCGCAATCGCCCGTGACGGCGGATACGCTGGCCAGAACGTCGGACAGGGCAAGGTTGTTGCTGTCAATGTCCAGCGCCAGGAGCCTAAAGGCCCCGTGATCGCGCTGCGCCTCATGGCTGCGCCCGTCGTGCTGCCGATAGTCGGAGGGGATGAACCATTGGGCCGCTTCCTTGGCGCAGGACTGCGGTGCCTTGACCATTACCACCAGATCACCCCCCGAAATACCGCTGTAGGGCTTGCCCGCCGTCTCGTGCGGGTTGGGCTTGCCGTCGCTGAGGGTCAAGGCATGGGTGTCGGACTGCCCAAAGCCGGTGAGGAACATGGGTTTGGTCTTGTCGATCAGCTCGGGGGTAGGGGGCTGCATGTAGGCATCACCACCGCCAGGGTTGGATGCGGCAACATGTAAATCCGCCTGCATCCGGTTTGGCGGTTCGGCGGCCTCTCTGGGAACCGCGTTCATGTTAGTACCTCGGCGACAATTTCGGTCAAGGCCGCCACGAAAATGATCGCGACGGCGTCGGGACCAAATGCTGCCATGGACAACGACAAAAGCACTTGCACGTCAGCCCGGCCCTTGTCGTGTTCTGCCTTGAGTGGATGCTGGTTCGAGATCGCCCCGACAGCGCCCGCCAGCGCGTCGGGGTTCTTGATTTTGCTTTCCATCGGCTATTTCGCACCACGCGCTTTGAACCATGCTTCGATTTCGTCCTCATCCCAGTACCGACGGTTCTGGATGCGGATCGGCTTGGGGAAGTTCAGATTCTCATCATTTGCCCAGCGCCAGATTGTCATGTCGCTTGCCCCGCCGATGCGCTGACGAAGCTGTTTGGTCGTTATGCGGTTGGGCACAGGAGCCTCCATGATTGAACAAGTTCAACCATGTTGGGCAGAGTTAGGTCCGCAAAAGAACTGAGGAATAACTTCAGATGCTATCCCTTACTTCTTCGGCCTGGGTCAGGAAATTCCCCGCCGCTTGCTCGCTCCTGTTGGACATCGCCTTTGGCAGAAGCTGTGCAACCTCAGAAAGGCTTGCTCCCGCCTCCTTTGCATCGAGCACTTGCAGGTAGTGGGGATAATGTTCCAGGCGCGGCCGTTTGTCTTTGATGTTGAGCCTTTTCTTACGCTTTGCCACAATTACCGTTGCTTGCTTGATTTGGTCCCCGGTTGGCAGCAACAGGTTGACAGTAAAGACCAACTGACTTTCCTCAGGATCAGGAATTTGGTCCCCTCGGCGATGAATCGTTAGAGGTGCACCGCGCCCAAAGTGAAACAACCCACTCTCGGGTTCATGCCTGCGAGGATTTACAAGGAATTCGAAACCAAATGGGTTGTCATCGGGGCAGTCGCAGATAAAATACAAATCGTCAGGGTGAGAAAACGCATCCTTGAGGTTATACGGAATATCGCCGTCAGGACGGTCCAGAGCGAACACCCAAGCAAAGTCTCCATCTATTTCAGTGATTTGCCCAGCGTCGAACATGGCCTTTGCTGCTAAATGCCTCGGCAAATGTTCTTCATACCAGAGTACTGCGTTTTCGTCATAGTAGTCCCTGTAGGCCTTGGTCTTGCGAATAAATTGCCAACGCCATACTGCTACGGTCAATTCCTTCGGATAGGCTTCTTCGTTCCGCCAGTTTGGCAAACCCCATTCGGACATTGATCAACCTTTCAAGTTGGTGGCTTTCGGCTTGGCGACCGACAGGCTGCTGTTAAGCTGAGAAACAGGGCTCCTGGTCCAGCGGACCTATGAAC
>JBCKXH010000202.1:0-3501 GCA_038921555.1 Paracoccaceae bacterium | reverse complement strand
TTGGTTCGTCTTCATAACCGTCCATGGCGGCGACGACCGGGACCTGCCCGCTCGCCACCAGAAGCTTGGCTTCGAGCAGTTGATCAGCTGCCCGAGACGCGACTTGCCGCAGAGTTGCCCCCTGCACCTTCGCGATGCGGGTTTCCATCACCCGCAGCAACAGATCAACGGCCCCCTTAGTCAATGAGATCACCGATGTCGGCGGTGTCGGTCAAGATGCACCAGCGGCGCAGATACTTCTCGCCGATCAGACGCTCATGCGGGGTCATGTCCTTCAGGTTGCAGCCATGGGGCATCGTGACGGTCAGGGTCAGGGATTGTCCGCGCCCACCTTCCGGGCCGGGATGGAACTTGATCGTGAACCGGGCCCGCGTGATGACCCATTCGAGTGCCTCGGTCGCGATCGGCAAAAGGTGCCCCGTACCCCCGATGTCTAGGCCAATCCGCTTCTCGGCCATCTCCCAGATCGACCGTTCGGTGCCCGACATGGACTCGAGCGTAATGCGCTCGCTGCGCTCACCGATCTCCATGAAGCGTAGTTCTTTAACAGTGACGCCCATGATGCCGTCTTCGTCATCCGTCGGGAAGTCGAACGGCTTCAGCAACATGCCGAGGTCGTATTCTCGCAAGGGGATGTGTTTCTCATCGAAGTCGACGCCGGGCAGATCCCGCGCCATGAAGGCGGTCAGATCCTTACGGTCTTCATGCGTATTGGCCACCACCTCGATGACGCCGGTGTCAGCCTCATAGGTCAGGGCCGCCTCGAACACCGGCTTCACGATCCGGCGGGACAGCGTGCTGTTCGCGTCGAAGCCCAGCGTGTCCTCCGGCCGCCCATCACGGTAGACCGCGACCTGGACGAGCTCGCATTCCTGATCATCGAGGATCACCCGATGGCGATCAAAGATGTCGACATGGACATGGGGCGTCTCGAACCGGTCACGGACCGCCTTGGTGAAGGCTGCGAGTGAAACGGTATCCCGGCGGACCGCGCAGTCTTTCTTGATCTCGAAGCCGCTCCAGGACCGGCCACGGCGGCGCTCATCATTGTAACGGAGCTCTTCCGCCTTACGGAATTGGTCAGGCTCATTCAAAAACAGCCAAAGGGACCGGTTGTTCGCCCCTTCCAACCTGTCGGACATCCCCCGATTGAGGACGACATTCTGCAAGGCGTTCTGCCCCGGCTCATCAGCCAGAGCGGCAACCTGACCTGCATTCAGAACGACGCGCTGCTTTTCGTCGTCGGACATATTGTAGACCGCCTTGATCAGCGGTTCGATGACCTCTGGCTCAGGCTTGGTCCAATCGACCGGTGAGAGGGAGGTAAACCCACCGGCAGTGAAATAATCCTGCAAACGGATAAAGGGGTTTTGCGGAGGAATGCGGCAATGGCGGTCATTGGAGCCCTTTCTTGGCCGGGAGGAGGAGGGAATCAGCGCAGCGCGATACGCTTTGTTCGGTGAACCGAACAAAGCGCCATGTCTACTTGCGCGGCACGATTTTGTCCGGCATGCCGAACAGGCTTCCTGCAACCAAGGAAATCAAGGATGATATAATGACCACGTCCCTCGGTGCCAAGATCAAGCGCCACCGCCAGGAAAAGGGATACTCTCTCGACAAGCTCGCCGAACTGACCGATTCGAGCAAGAGCTACATGTGGGAATTGGAGAACCGCGATGCGCGAAAACCCTCCGGCGAAAAGCTGACCCGCATCGCGCAGGCCCTCGAAGTGACGACTGATTACCTGCTGGATGAAAGCGAAGAGCCCGGAGACGCAGTTCTAAAGGAGGCTTTCTTCCGCAAGTTCAGCAAACTTGACCCGGAAGATCAGCAAAAAATCAATCAGATGATCGACATGTGGGGAAAGAAGGATTGAGCTTGCCTGCGACGCCAAAGGGCTGGGCGATCCGCCTGACCCAGATCCTGTCGGCAGTCCAGGGGACGCACGGGCTGCCGCGCTTCCCGATCGATGTGGCGACGCTCGCCCAAGATTTCTCGAAGCAGGTCTTTCCGAACGCCCCGATCACCATGGTGGGTGGCGCGAACCTGTCCAAGGGCGTCGATTGCATGCTGATGCCCCACCCGAACGGTAATGGTGAATGGGGCATCATCTACAACGACACCATCTGGTCCCCGGGCCGGCGCAATTTCACACTGGCCCATGAACTGGGTCACTATCTTCTGCACCGTCAGGCCAATCCCGGCGGCCTCCAATGCACCAACCGCAACATGGCCGATTGGGATGAAGACCGGAACAAGATCGAGGCAGAGGCGAACACCTTCGCCTCCTGCCTGTTGATGCCGCTCGACGACTTCCGGGAGCAGATCAAGGGCAGGATCGGCAATATCGACATGATGACCGAGCTGGCTGACCGCTATGCCGGCTCACTCACCGCTGCCATCCTCAAATGGCTGACCATCACAGACAAGTGTGCCATGATCGTCGTCGGCAAGGAAGGCTTTATTGATTGGGCTTGGTCCAGCGAGCCGCTGTTGAGGTCCAGAATCTTCTATGCCGCACGCCAGAGCGTGATCGAACTTCCACCGGCCTCTCTTGCCGCACAGGAAGTGGACCGGGACACGGGACGCCATGGCCATTGCCACCCGGCCGGGGTCTGGTTGGGGGCGAACCTGTCCATGAAATGACGGTGTTCTCGCCCAGCAACGACCAGATGACCATTTCGCTGCTGCTCTATCCTGACCGTGCGCCAGCGCCTTGGGAAATGGCCGAGCTGGAGGAAGAGCCGACCCTCGACACATTCGACAAGTTCATGGACGGCATGGCGGGCTGATTCGCTGTCGCGGTGATCTTTTGCGGCCGGCGCGACCTTCGCGCCTGGCGACAAGGTCATGCAGATCGAAAACGACTACGACAAGGAAGTCTACAACGGCGATATCGAAAGCCTCAAGCTCGACGAGGGCGAACTGGCCGTCAGCTTCGACGGCCGCTCGGTCACCTACATGATCGGCGAACTCGATACCCTCGTACCGGCCTATGCCGCCACGATTCACAAGAGACAGGGATCGGAATACCCCGTCGTCGTCATCCCCGTGATGACCCAGCATTACACCATGCTGCAGCGCAATGTGCTTTACACCGGCGTCACCCGCGGCAAGCAGCTGGTGGTGCTGGTCGGTCAGGCCAAGGCCGTCGCCATCGCAGTCAAGAACGTCTCCGGCCGCCGACGCTGGATGAGTGTCTTGGGCACCCTCGGGCAGCTGCCCGACAACTCATGGAATGATTCCTCGCGCCGCCAATGCCCGCCGCTTCCTGCGCGACTTGGAAATGGCCTGCCCGATCCGGATCGCCAATATACTGACGGATCGAGCCATTGAAGGCGCCATTGGTTCAAGCCCAATGGCGAGGGGGTAAAGAGTTCATCGACCGGATCTTCGCCTCACGCGCACGGGCACCGTCCGGCGAGCACGAGTTCGACCAGATCTGCGCCGAGTTCGGCATAAGACAAGTGCTTCAACGGCCGGATTGAGGAGGTCCTGCCA
>JBCKXH010000201.1:0-3559 GCA_038921555.1 Paracoccaceae bacterium | reverse complement strand
TGACCTAGGTTCTGATGCCAGGAAACCATGATCACGCCAGCGCCACCGAACTTTGGCGCCAAGTGGTGCAAGACGCGCCGGAAAACGTTGCCGTTTTGTTGGACCCTGCGCCTTATGCACTGGCCGATGAGGCCGTGCTGTTGCCCGCGCCGCCCGGTGAACGGCATCCCGGCCGTGACCTGACCGACTGGTTCGACAGCGCTCCTACCGGCAATGCCATTCGTATAGGTGTGGCACACGGGTCGGTCACGGATTTCGACAGCAGCGAAGAGGGCGGGTCCTCCATCATCCCGATTGACCGCGCACGCCGCGCGGGGCTGGCTTATCTGGGCTTGGGCGATTGGCACGGGTAAATGCAGCTCGGGCAGCAAACTTGGTATTCCGGCACCCCCGAAGCCGATGGTTTCAAGCATGCCCAAGCTCCGCCGGCCTTGCTGGTCGAGATTGCGGGGGCCAAAGCGCCGGCAAAGGTCACCTCCTTGCCCACTGGCAGCATCACCTGGCAGCGCGCCTATCTGACAAGAACCAAGGAAGATGAGCCTCTCCCTGCACATGAACAGGCCCTGCCGCCCTTGGCCAGCCGCGCGCTGACGCTGTTTGACCTTCAGGTTACCGGGCGCGGGCACGCCTTGGGCCGCGTGGCGCTGGAACAGGCCGTCCAACGCGCAGCACCCGATTTTCTGTGGCACCGCGCCGATTTCAGCGGTTTGGGAATGGTGCACGACACTGCCGACCTGGATGCGATCGACCAGCAAGGAGCGTTGCGCGCCGTCGCCGAAACGCTGGCCCGCGACGCCGCAGACCCTCACCTGACGCCTGAAGCGCGTGCGATCGCAGAAGCCGCCTTGTCGCACCTGTTCAGCTATGCACTGGAAACGTGAATGAAACTTCGGTCCCTGCATCTGACCAACGTTCGGAAGTTCACAGGCAAACGTGCCTCGATCACCGGCATCGGCAGCGGGATCACGGTGCTGTCTGAGGCGAATGAATTTGGCAAATCCACTTTCTTTGATGCGATGCATGCCTTGTTCTTCGAAAAGTACGGCTCGAACGCCAAGCCCGTGAAATCGCTTCAGCCCTATGCGGGCGGCGCGGTTGAGGTGGCGGCCGGGATTGAAACAGATCAAGGCGGGTTCCTGATCGAAAAGCGGTTTCTCGCGCGCAAGATGGCCCGGATTGTCCGACTGTCGGATCGCGCCACAATCGCTCAGGACGACGAGGCGGAACGCTGGATTGGCAAGCTTCTGGGCGCGGCGGGGGGTGGACTCGCCGGGCTGTTGTGGGTGCGGCAGGAGCTGGTTGGGCTGGAACCGGAAGGATCAAAGGAAAAAACTCAGCTGACCGAAACCCGCCGCGACCTTCTGTCGTCGATCGCGGGCGAGATTGATACGATGACGGGCGGGCGGCGGATGGACCGCGTCATGAGACGTCTGGCCGAGGATCTGGCCGGGATCGCCACGAAAACCGGCCGCAAATCCGGGGCCTGGAAAGCTGCCGCCGAGGAGGTGGAGGCGCTGGCGGCCGATCTTGCCAGACTGACGGCGCAAGTCGACACGCTGGAAGATGCTCTGGCACATCGCAAGATGGACGATGCATTGCTGTTACGGCTGGATCATCCGGATGCAAAAGTCAGGCGCGACGAGGCAGTTCTGGCGGCGCAGGCCGCAATGGAGGCTGTGCGCGCCCATGCGGGGCTGGTCAATGCAACCCGGCAAGAGCGTGATATTACCGCCCTGCATGCAAAGGGAACCAAATCTGACCTTGATGCCTTTCTGGCCGCAATCGACGCCCTGACCGCCGCACAACTTGCCGCACAAAGCACGCAGGATATGGCAGAACTGGCCGAGGCCGACGCGGCAACGCTGGCGGAAAGGCTGAAAGCGACAAAAGCGGCGGCCGAGGCCGCGCGTGCGACCCTGGTCCTTGCGCGTGCGGCGCTCGATACGGCCCGCCATCAGGTAGGGGCGCGCAAGGCGCGGGCAGAGGTCGCGTACCTGGCCGCCCGCGTCGTCAAAGCCGAGGCCGCGCAAACCGATCACGACATGGCCGCCGCGCGGGTGAAAGCTTCAGTTGCAACGCCCGACTGGCTGGCGGAGGCCGAGGTGGCAACCAACGATGTCGCCCGGCTGGCCGCTGCAGTTCAGGCCCAAAGCACGTCGATTCACATCACCTATTCGGGCGATGTGCGCATTGCCCTGAATGGTGCTCCTGTCGCGGGGGGCAGTCCATACCGCTTGACGGTGATGCGCGGCTGGATCTGCCGGGAATCGGGCAAATGACAATTCGCGCCCAAACGCAAGGCGCGAACGCAACTGTCCAGCTTGCAAAGGCTAGGGCGCTGCGCGACGCGCATTTGTCCAAGGCAGGTGCCGGCACGATCCAGACCGCGCGCATTCAGGCCGCAGAACGGGCAGAGGCCGTGCGGCAGGCAGGTCTGGCTAAGGCTGTGCTGGAAACCCTCGCCCCCGATGGTATCGCAGCCCTTTGTGCCACCAAGGCCGAGGCCGATCTGGCTGCCGCCGATTCACATGACGACCCTCTGCCCGCCATAGCCGACCTGATCGCCGAAGTATCCGCGGCGGTCCTTGCGGAAGAGCAGACGTCAAAGACCCTGAGCACGTCCGAGTCCGATCAGGCAAGCGCCCGCGAGGGCGCGATCAAAGCCCGCGCCGCCGCCGATACTGCGGCGCAGACGCTTGAGCGGGCGACGGCCACTGTTGGTCTGGCAGAGGGCCGCGAGGCTCGTCGCGCCGATCTTCTGCGCGCCGAGGCAAAAACAGGGCAAACCCTTGCGGCCGCCGAGACGGCTCTGGTGCAAGTCACCGCCGCAGCGCCCGATCTGGCAACCACCGCGGCCGAACTGAAACGTGCCAGAGATGCTGCAAACTCCGCTGCCCTGCAACGGGCGCAAGTGGCGGAACGGCTTGCCGCGTTCTCTGCTCAGATCCGCACTCTGGCTGGGAACGGCATTGAAGAGCGACGCGACGAGATCAGGGGCCAGTTGGAGACGGCCCGAGCCACCGAGGCGCGTTTGGCGCGCAAGGCCGCAGCACTGACCTGCTTGCAGGCCGCCCTTGATGCCGAAAGGGCCGCCGCACAGGAAACCTACTTTGGTCCGGTGCAACAAGAACTGAAGCCGCTTCTGTCTATCCTTCACCGCGATGCAGCATTGACCTTCAACAGCGACAGCCTGCTGCCGACCGGTCTGACGCGGGGGCTGGCCGAGGAATTGCTGGATGATCTGTCGGCCGGCACGCGCGAACAGATCGCAATTCTCACGCGGCTGGCCTTTGCGCGACTTTTCGCGCGGCAGGGGCGGCACATGCCCATCGTTCTGGACGATGCGCTGGTCTATTGCGACGATGATCGCATCATCAAGATGTTCACCGCCCTGACCCGCGTGGCGCAGGACCAGCAGATCATCGTGTTTTCCTGCCGCCAACTGGCTTTTCAAGATCTCGGCGGAGCACGACCGGGTGTCGAAATTTCAGATGTAATCGGAATAAATTCAAGGAGATGGAGAATGATCTGTGACTTATCTGGTAGGGGAACGAAAGCA
>JBCKXH010000200.1:0-3578 GCA_038921555.1 Paracoccaceae bacterium | reverse complement strand
GTCGTGGTCCAGATCTTCCAGCCGGGCAAAAAGGCTGGCGCGTTCCTTGCCGAATCGGTCGCGCATATAGGCGGCATAGGGCCACAGGGTCAGCGCGGTCCGGGTCAGGCCATGGTTCAGAAAGCCGCTGAAATCATGGCTTTTGGCCAGACCCACCGCAGGATGGGCAAAGCTTTGCTGGCGCAGCCAATGGTAATAACTGACCAGCCTGTCCCAGGGGTTGCGCACCAGAGTGAGGGTGAAGAAACCGGCAATCTCCTGATCGGTCGCGAGACCCGCGATATCGGCCAGGGTCGAGTGTTTCCACAACCGGCCCTGCGCCTTGACCCCCTTCAGCCGCCCCTTGCACGCCCGCGCCTTGGGGGTGTCGCCGATCAGGATGTCATCCTTCAGCGCCCGCGCCTCCAGCGCCAGGGTCAGGGCGGTGCCGCCGGTCTTGGGGATATGAACAAAGATGAAGCGGCGGCCGCGTGACAGGATCATGGCGTGATCCCGCAAGGCGGGCCGTTCGCGCGGCCATCGAGGCCGCTTGCCCGGCGCTGTCGCGGTGCTGCTGACGATTCCGGGGGAGCGGCGATGTCGGAGCCTCCGGCGGGAGTATTTTTGCCGAGATGAATGCGGGAGGTGGGCATCATCTCAAACCGGGTTGGGCAGGGGGTGCCCGTCCAGAAAGGCGGTCAGGTTGGCCAGGGCCATCATGCCCATCGCTTCGCGCACCTCTAGCACCGCGGTGCCGAGATGGGGCAGCAGCGTCACGTTGTCCAATGCGGCAAGTGCGGCGGGGATGTGGGGTTCGAATTCATAGACGTCAAGACCGGCCCCGGCGATCTGGCGGGTTGTGAGGGCGTGGATCAGCGCGGCCTCGTCCACCACATCGCCGCGCGAGATGTTGATGAGGTGGCCGGTGGGGCGCATCCGGGCTAGGGTTGTGGCATTGATCAGGTGGTGGGTCGCTTGGGAGGCGGGGACGGCAAGGACGACGAAATCGGCCGCGAGCGCCTGCTCCAGCGCGACCTGGGTGGCGGGGAAATCGGGCGTGAGGGCGGAGCGGTTGTGGAAGATGACACTCATGGCAAAACCGCAATGGCAGCGCCGGGCGATGGCCTGACCGATGCGGCCCATGCCGATGACGCCAAGGGTCTTGCCGCTCACCGGACTGCCCAGCAACTGGGTCGGATGCCAGCCGGTCCATTTGCCGGCGCGCAACAGGCGTTCCCCTTCACCGGCCCGGCGCGCCGACATCAGGATCAGCGTCAGGGCGATATCGGCGGTGGAATCGGTGACCGCACCCGGGGTATTGCTGACTTGAAGCCCGCAGGCGCGAGCGGCGGCGGTGTCGATGTGGTTGAAGCCTACGCCGAAATTGGCGAGGATCCTCGCACGGGGTGCGGGCACATCGGCAAAGACATCGGCCGCGAACAGGTCGCCGAGGGTTGGCATTACGGCGTCATGGTCGCGCAGGGCGGCGCGCAGCTCGGCCGGGGTCAGCGGCGTCGGCTGGTCGCGCCAGGTCACCTCAAAGCGCCGCCGTGCCGCCGCTACGACCTTTTCGGGCAGGCAACGGGTGATCAGCAGTTTCAAAACAGCCGCCCCCCCAGCGGGACAGTCTGGTCGGGCTGGATCAGCACGACCTCGCCACCTTCATCGGGGACGCCAAGGACCAGAACTTCGCTGATGAGTTTGCCGATCTGGCGGGGGGCCAAGTTGACCACGGCCAGCACCTGACGCCCGATCAGATCCGCAGGCGTGTAGTGGCGGGTGATCTGAGCCGAGGAGCGTTTCTCGCCCAACTCCCCGCCGAAATCGACCCACAGCTTGAGGGCGGGCTGGCGTGCCTCGGGGGATACCTCGGCGCGGGTGATGCGGCCGACCCTTATATCGAGCTTGCTGAAGTCATCGTAAGTGATCATCTGCCCAGTTCCCGGCCCCGCTCGACTGCGGCATGGACGGCGCGGCGCATCAGGGGAGCCAGGCCGGTGACAGGGTCCATCAGATGGGCCAAGGCAGCAGCCGTTGTGCCTGCGGGGGAGGTGACGTTGATGCGCAGTTGGGCCGCCGGGTCGGGCGAGTGGTGCGCCAACTCGCCCGAACCGCAGACGGTGGCGCGGGCAAGCTGCATCGCCACTTGCGGCGACAGTCCTTCGGCCTCGCCCGCGGCGGCCAGCGCCTCGATCAGGTAGAAAACATAGGCCGGACCGGAGCCCGAGACGGCGGTAACGGCGTCGATCTGATGCTCGCCGTCAAGCTGAACCACTTGCCCGACGGCCTGCATCAGGCGGCGGGCGAGTTTGAGGCCAGCGGCACCAGCATGGCCATTGGCGCAGATGCCGGTGATGCCGCGCCCCACCATGGCGGGCGTGTTGGGCATGGAGCGGACGATCGGGGTGCGGGAGCCAAGTGCAGCTTCGAAGCTGGCGATCGAGGTGCCGGCGGCGATCGAGATGAACAGGGTTGTGCCATTGCCAAGCGCCTGCAAGGCCGGCAGCGCCGCACCCATCATCTGGGGTTTGACGGCGACAAGCGCCACGGCAGGGGAATTTGGCAGGGTCAGGTTCAGATGGACTCCGCTGGATTTCAGCCAGTCGGTCGGAGCGGGCTCCAGCACCCAGACCGAGGACGGGGGCAGGCCCGCCGCCAGCCATCCGGTCAGCAGGGCGGTGCCCATCTTGCCGCAGCCCAAAAGCACCAATCCGTCGCGCGCCACTGTGTCCAACAAAGTTCCTCCGCTTTTGCGGCAGGTTAGGCGCGGCCGCAAGCCTCGGCAATGGCGACTTTCATGGCATCGGCAGGCGATTTGTCACCCCATGTCACCAGTTGGAACGCGGGATAGAAGCGTTCGGCAGCCATGACGGCCGCGGCGATCAGGTCGTCGATCTGCTCGGGGCTGGCGATCTGACCGCCCGAAAGCAAGAGGCCATAGCGCCAGACCATCAGCTTTTGCTCGGCCCAATAGGTGAAGGCGCCGGTCCAGACCATGTCGTTGCAGCGGTTCAGCACATCGTAAAGTGCCGGCAGGCGGTCTTCGGGCGGCTGCATCTCGAAGGTGCAGATCAGGCGCAGCACCTCATCCTGCGCGTTCCACGCCAAGGTCAGCGCATAGGTCCGCCACTGACCCTCGACCGCCATGGCAATCTGGTCGTCGGTGACGCGGTCAAACTCCCACGCGTGGTGTTCGGCCAATGTCTCGACGATGTCGATGGGATGCAACTCGTCACTGGTGAAGTAGTCTTCTGCTAGCGACATGCAGGGCCTCATTCTTGTGCCGCCGCAGGGACACACCCCTAGCGGCTGGGTGTCTGGCAAGGAACAGCGTGTGCCTGACGTAGCCCATACTAGATATAGTGTGAGGGTTGGGGAAGCCTGTAAAGTGATCTGTGCGGAAATCTTCTGTGGGTAACTGGGTGTGGCGAAAGGGACTCACCCATTGTGGCGTGACACCAGAGTTGGCATAGTTTGACACCAGAGTCGGCAGCAGAGACATTTGCGAGATTCCGACCCTCGCAAATCCGATAGAGCAAAGGTCGGTTTGAAGTTATCCTCTATCTGTGGGTCTGCTGGTAAGCCTTGGGTCTCTTGAA
>JBCKXH010000199.1:0-3593 GCA_038921555.1 Paracoccaceae bacterium | reverse complement strand
GATGTCAGCAACTTGAAGGGATTGAAATGTCGCGCCAGCCCGAGGTTGTTGGCTTGGGTCTGTCTCTTAAGATCAATGGCTTGCAAGGTAGAGAAGGTTCGCCCCCGGTCGCGTCCCATCCGCCACTAGCCCCTGTGGAAAGTTTCTCCCGACCCGGCCGCGGAATTTTCCGTGTTTTCAATGGGGTTTGCGGGAACCATCCGAACCTCAGAGATTGCGTGCCAAGCCCGTTTTGGGCTCTGAATGGCCCCCCGTCTCGGGTCGAGCGAACCTCGCCCACTCGAATTAGGTCGTGTTTTTCTTCGCTTTTCCAATGGCATGACGCCAAACCCCGCCAAAACTCGGACAGGCGTTCCCAGAGGTTTCATTGGGGGCGGAGAAAAGACACTCGGTAGGCATGTTCGGTGGGATGCCAGCGTAATCAGGCGGATTAGTGACGTCAGTTTGCATCGCCTTCCCTGCCGAAACTGCTGATGACAATCGCTTTTCCCGCGTCTAGCTTGGCGCGATGTCGAATTGGCCCTGGACAGGTGAGGAGAACGACCTGATCGTCGCGGATTACTTCGCGATGCTGACCGAGGGCATCGCGGGCCGGCCCTATAACAAGGCCGAGCATAATCGCGATCTTCAGGCCCGCATCGACCGCAACCGCAGCTCGATCGAGTTCAAGCACCAGAACATCGGCGCGGTGTTGAAGGGGCTCGGCGAAGACTGGATCCCCGGCTACAAGCCTGCCTTCAATTTCTAGATGACCTTGGTGGATGCCGTGGCGCGCTGGTTCGCCCTTAATCCCGCTTGGCTGGGCCGGATGCCAGGGGCGCGCGGGCCACAGGAATGGCCGACATGGCCCGGCTTTGGATCGGACCGCCGCCCACGCTCAGCAATCAGCCTCCGCCCGCCGAGTTGGAGCAGATGCTGCATATCGCCCGCAAGTTCGATGTGGCCGAGCGCGATGCCCACAACCGCGCGCTTGGTCGCGCCGGAGAGGAACGCGCGTTGGCCCATGAGAAGGCGGCACTAACCGATGCCGGGCGCAGTGATCTTGCCCGCAAGGTGCGCTGGGTGTCGAAAGAGGATGGCGACGGCGCGGGCTATGACATCGAAAGCTTCGCGCCGGACGGACGACCCCGCCTGATCGAGGTGAAGACGACGAATGGCTGGGAGCGCACGCCCTTCCACATTTCGCGCAACGAACTGGCGGTGGCCGAAGAACGGCGGGCGGACTGGTGCCTGATGCGGCTATGGAATTTTGCGCGCGAGCCGAAGGCGTTCGAACTGCGCCCGCCGCTGAACGCGCATGTGTCGCTGACCGCGACGAGTTTTCAGGCGAGCTTTCACTGAGGGGTCAGTCGAACACCCGCCCCGGCTGGTCGACCCATGGCAACTCCGCGACCCCGCACAGATCCTTGATCGTCAGCACCGTGGTCTCGCGCTGCAGGACCAGCCGATCCAGCACCTTCGGCGACAGCCATGCCAGCCGGATCAGGCGGCTGACGTAGCGGACGGAGAAGCCCGCGTCGGCAGCGAGATCGGCGAGCGTGGTAGCCTCGCCGCGCTCGATCTGCCGCCGCCAACCCCATGCGCGGCCGATGGCGCGCAGGACGTGAGGATCCTGACCTCGCTCCATGGCGACCTCGATCTCCTTCGGTGGCAGGATGCGCGGGCAGCCACCGCGCTTGCGGATCGTCAGCGGAATGTGGACCCGGAGCGTATCGGTGTCGGGCATCACGCCACCTGCTTTCTCGGCGGGGCCATAAGCGCGGCGATTGCGCCCAGTCCCTCATGGCGCAGATCGACGGCTGGCCCCTCTTCCCCCAGTGTCACGCGCGCGAACAGCAACTGCACGACGCGCGCCTGTTCGGCCGGAATCAGCGCCTTCCACATCTTGTCGAACTGGGTCAGCGCCGCCGTCACGTCCGCCTCGCCAAGGTCGGGGCGATCTTAACGCAACACCTTTGCCACGCGGATGGCAGCCTCGGGCGTGCGCAGCAGGCGGCGGATTTCGCCAATCACCGCATCCTCGACCATGCCACCCGGCAGGCGCTGCGGGCCGCGCGGCACCGCGTCGGGCCGTTTCTGGATCACATCCATCGAGACGTAGTATCGGTAAAGCCGCGTGCCCTTCTTGGTGTGATGCGGGGTCATCGCGACGCCGGTCTCTGTGAAGATCAGCCCGCGCAGCAGCGCCGGTGTCGGGTCCCGCGCCACGGCGATCCGGGCGACACGATTGTTGGCCAGCACATAATGGACCTCGGCCCACAGCGCCTCGTCGATGATCGCCTCATGCTCGCCGGGATAGGCCTCGGCCTTGTGCTACGCCAGCCCACGATAGACCTTCTTGTGCAAGAGTTTGTATAGGTAGCCCTTGTCAAAGGGCTTGCCCTTCTTGGTGCGGATGCCGCGGGCATGCAGTTCGTCGATCACCTGAGCCGTGGAACTCGACCGTGCGAAGAGCCGGAAGATCGTCCGCACCGCCTCGGCCTCGGCCGGGTTCACCAACAGCTTGCGGTCTTTGACGTCATAGCCAAGCGGCACCGGCCCGCCCATCCAGATGCCCTTCCTGCGCGAGGCGGCCACCTTGTCGCGAATCCGCTCACCAATCACCTTGCGCTCGAACTGGGCGAGGGACAGAAGTATGTTCAACGTCAGCCGCCCCATAGACGTGGTGGTGTTGAAGGACTGCGTGACCGAAACGAAGGTGACGCCGTGGTGGTCGAAGATCTCGACCAGCTTGGAGAAGTCCATCAGCGCGCGGGACAGCCGGTCGATCTTGTAGACCACGATGATGTCGATCGGCCCGTCCTCGATGTCGGCGGCCAGCTGCTTTAGCGCCGGGCGGTCCAGATTGTCGCCGGAAAAGCCGCCGTCATCGTAGCGGTCGCGCAGGCAGGCCCAGTCCTCGGCGCGCTGGCTGGCGATATAGGCCTCGCAGGATTCGCGCTGCGCATCGAGGCTGTTGAACGCCATGTCGAGCCCTTCCTCGCTCGACTTGCGGGTGTAGATCGCGCAGCGCAGGCGACGGACGGGCTCGGGCGTGAGGGTGCTGGTCATCGGCCGAACCCCGCGCCACGGGCGAGGATGAAGAACTTCCAGCCGTTCCATTGCTTGCCAGTGATCGCCCGCGCCGCCGCCGAGAGCGATTTGAACCGCCGCCCCTGCCATTCGAATCCGTCCGCCAGCATCGTGACGGATTGCTCGACCCCCTCCCAATCGCGGACCAGCCTTGTGCCCGGCATCGGGCGGCGCGGATCGGCCACCAGCGCCCCCGGTGTGCCTGTCGCCACCTCGTCGGCCAACGCATCCAGTGTGCGCCGCGCCTCCCGTGCGAGCCCGCCGTGCGCCAGTTCCTGCAGGCGGTAGCCAAGCCGCAGTTCTAGGTTGCCTCGGCTGGCATTGGGTGCGGGTGCATCGAAGATGGCGCTCCATTTCGCCTGCAACTCCAGGACAGTCATTGCCTTGAGCCCTGCCAGTTCGGCCAGGATGTCGATGGGCTCTGCTTGGTCGGCCATTCGTGGCTTTGGCGCTGATTTCCTTGCGATTTTCGTCATTCCTTGTCTCCAACTCGGGTTCGCAACTGAAGACGACGACGGCGT
>JBCKXH010000198.1:0-3595 GCA_038921555.1 Paracoccaceae bacterium | reverse complement strand
TTTGAGGATGCTGACGAAGGCATTCTGGTTCTTGGCCCCGGCGAGAGTGCGAAGGGTGCGGTGCGGTTTGAGGTGTTTGCGGCTGGATAAAGCGGCTTGCCTTTGATGAGACTCAGCTAAAGCCTCTTTAGCCTTCTGTATTTACGCGCAATTTCACCAAAAACCGCTTCGCACTTTTTGGAATGCGCTTTAGGACAACAGCCGCGCGAGTAGCCCCCCGTCCACCTGCATCGCGCTGCCGGTGACAAAGGACGACGCATCCGACACCAGAAAGCCTATCGCCGTCGCAATCTCGTGCGGGTCGGCGATGCGGGCGATTTTATCGGGCGCGAAGGACAGCCCGAGCGCGTCGGCCCCGCCTGCCGCGTCCAGAGCGTCAAGTGTCATCCGGGTGGCGACCGAGCCGACCAGCACTGCGTTGACCCTGATCCGGTCCACGGCGTAGTCGAGCGCCATTTGCCGCGACAGGGCGACGACAGCGCCTTTGCTGGCGGCATAGGCGGGGACGCCCGGCACTGTCGCCTCGGCGTGGACCGAGGCGATGTTGACGACTGACCCGCCGCCGGATGCCCGCATCAATGGCAACGTGGCCCGGCAGATGCGGAATATGGCGGTCAGGTTGATGGCGATGGTCTTGTCCCAATCGGCATCGGTCAAGTCTTCAAGCCGCTTTCCGGTGGCGTAGATCCCGGCGCAGTTGATGACGCCATCAAGGCCGCCAAGGCGCATCAAGGCGCTGTGAACGCTGCCCTGCACTTCGGCCTCGACCGTCAGGTCGGCGGCGTAAAAACAGATGTTTCGGGTATCATGCGGGGCATTCAGTTCATCGCCCGCCTTGGCGTCCAGCCCAGTGCCGAACACCCGCGCGCCCTGATCCGCCAGATATTCGGCGGTCGCGCGACCGATGCCGGTGGCGGCACCGGTGATGAAGATGCGCTTGCCGGCCAGACTCATCCCGCCGCCCCTTGCATCGCGCTGGCATGGGTTCGCGCCTGAGCGGCGGCGATGGCGCGCAGCACCCGTTCCTCGCCCCCATCGCCGCGTTTGAATTCGTCCACGATCTGACCGTCGGAGATGGTCAGGCAGCGGTCGCAGAGCCCGATCACCTCCTCAAGCTCCGAGGCGACGATCACTATCGCAACGCCCCGGTCCGCGAGCTGTACGACCAGCCGGTAAATCTCTACCCGGGTCGATGCATCGACGCCCTTGGTCGGTTCATCCAGCAACAGCACCTGCGGCGATCGCATCAAGACCCGCGCGAACAGCAGTTTTTGCTGATTGCCGCCCGACAAATGCGCGACAGAGCTTTGCGCCGATCCCGCCGTGACCTTAAGCTCGTGCATCGCGTCCCGCACGGCGCTGCGTTCCTTGGCGGCGCTCAGCACGCCATTGCGGGACAGGTTTTCAAGGTTGCCGATGGTTATATTGGCCCCGACGGGCAGATTGAACAGCAACCCGTCGCGCTTGCGGTCCTCGGTCAGAAGGGCGATGCCTACCGCGCGGGCGTCTTTGGGCGACCGGATTTTTACCTTCTGCCCGTTTACCGCTAGGTCGCCGGTTGAGGGAACCCGCCCGTAAATCCCGTGCAAAATCTCGCTGCGCCCAGACCCTAGCAGCCCGGCGAGCCCGACGATTTCACCGGCGGCGACGCTGAAACTGATGTCTCTTGCGCCAAAGATCGCCCCCGAATGGCCCGCGACGGTCAGGCCTTGCACCGCCAGCACCGTCTTTGTCCCAATGCTGGCCGTCCGTTCAGGGAACCGCCGCTGCATCCGCTGGCCGGACATGGAGAAGATGAACTTTTCTTCGTTGAAGTCTGCGCGAACCAGTTCGGCGGCAACCTGTCCGTCGCGCAACACCGTCGCGCTGTCACAGATATCCAGCACTTCGGGCAGGCGATGGGTGATGTAGATCATCGTGACGCCCTGCGTGCGCAACCGCCGCAGGACACCAAAGAGCGCGTCCACTTCAGGCCCGGACAGGGATGCTGTTGGTTCGTCGAGCATCAGGACGCGTGGTTGCAACGCCAAGGCACGGGCGATCATCACCAGATGCCGCTGCGCCGATGTCAGGGATGCGACAATGGCGTTCGGATCCATCTCGATTCCGATGTCGGAAAAGATCCGGGCCGTCTCTGCTCTCACCTCGCGTCGATGGATGAACAGGCCACGACCCAATCCCATCCGACCGGCAAAGACGTTTTCGGCGACCGACAACTGCTCTAGCACCTCGATTTCCTGCGGAACGTAGCCCACACCAGCGGCGCGGGCATCGTTGGGAGAGCGAAAGCTGACCTGTTGACCGGCCAAAGCGATGGTGCCGGTGAAAGCGCCTGTCGGATAGACACCGTTCAGGATTTTGACGAGCGTGGATTTGCCCGCACCATTCTGGCCCAGAAGCGCGTGAATCTGGGACCGGCGGACACGGAAATCGACGTCGCGCAGCGCCTGAACGCCGGCGAAGCTTTTGGTGATCCCGTTGGTCCGGATCACGTCATCCTGATCGGCCATCAACCACACCTTTGGTTTGTGGCGGTTCCGGGGCTGTGACACACCGGAACCGCCTGTCGTTAAGTCAACTTACTGACCTGCGCTATCCAGCATGGCATAGTAAGGTTCCAGATCGTCAGCCGTGATGACAGGTGCCGGAAGCGGGTTAAGATAGGTGACCGGCTTGCCCTGCGCGAGATCGCCCAGCAGCACCGCAACCATTGCGCTTTCTTCGTAAAGCGGTTGGGCCACGATGCCGTAAGCCGCCCCCGATTTCACCAGATCAAGGTTCTGGCGGATGTAGTCCATCCCGATGATGACCAGCTCACGGTCGGCCTTGCGGGCGGCACCGGACCAGGTTTGGATGCTGTTACCCGTAGTGCCAAAGGCGGCGGTTACGTCCGGGTGGCCTTGCAGGATCGCCACGGCCTTTGCCTCGGCGGCAGAAGGGTCGAAGCCTTCCATCTCGGTCGCCAGCACGACGATATTCGGAAAGTTTTCGGCCATCGTGGACCGGAACGATTCCGCCATCACGTTTTCAGTGTCGTTTGACGCACCTTGGGTCAGTGCTACCGTTCCGACCCCGCCAAGCTTTTCGCCAATCGCCATCGCGGCGCTACGTCCGGCATCGGGGATGTCTTCGCCGACGGCGGCCATCAGGCCCGGAACCGATCCTTCGGGCGGCAGGACGTGCCAGGTGACGATGGGCAGTCCTTGGCTGCCGAGTTCACTGATATAAGCGTTGATCGCCGGGTCCGGCCCATAGACGCCCACCGCGTCGAATTTGGTCCGCGACAGGGCGGCTTCGGCCAATGGGATCGTGGCGGGGATGTCCCAATTTGTCGCAGTCGGGTCGCCGACGACCTCGCAGACATAGCCAAGTTCGGCGCATTTATCCATGAACCCGGCCTGCATCAGCCGGTGAACCGGGTGGTCCTTCATCGGTTGCACCCATAGCAGATTGATCTCTTGGGCGCTAACGAGGTTGGCTGTGCCGAGTGTCGCGGCAAGAACCAATGCACCAAGCGCTGTTCTGGTCGTAAACGTCATGATTTTCTCCTCCTCTTTTGCGTCCGCACCATGCAGACGCAATCTTTGCACATTGC
>JBCKXH010000197.1:0-3595 GCA_038921555.1 Paracoccaceae bacterium | reverse complement strand
AGGCGACGAAGCCGATGGGTTTGACGAGGCCGACGAAAACAACGAAGGCGACGAAAACGACGAGGACGAAGAAGGCGACGAAGACGACGAGAACGACGAGGCCAACGAAGGCGATGAGGGCGACGGCGACTGACACCCGCCCCGGCGCGAGTAAGGCTTCAGTGGGAGAGTTTTTCCCGCCTGATTCGCGGCAAGACAACAACCGGGGCCGCGCCGAGGTGCGGCCCTTGCTATGTGTCGGTCAGATCTGCGACGATTTCGGCCAAAGTGCGCCGCCCCTGAAAGATCGGCCAGATCCGCTCGCTGGCCAGATCCGGCGCCAGTCGGGCCACGATCCTGCGGGCCAGCGGATAATTCCAGCCATAGGCATAGGGCGTGGCCGGGGCGTCCAGCAACAGCACAAGGTCGCGCCGGGTCTGACCTTGCGTGCGGTGGCCGCGCGCCGCGAACAAAGCGGGCAACAGCGCCGCCTCATCGGTGCCGCGGCGGGCAAGCTCGGTCATCACCAGTTGCTCGGCCAGACCGGCGCATACTTCGCGCAGGACCGGGGGCATCTGCGGGCCGCTGGCGGTGATTTGCAGGGCGTGACCGAACTCATGCGCCAGCGTCAGAAGGTCGGACAGCTTGCCGGTCAGACGCGCGCTGACCACGGGCCGCCCCGCGCCGTCGTCATGCAGGGTGAAGGCGCGCGGTCCGGCTTGCGTATGCAGGTGCAGGCGGGTCGTCGCGGCGGCCTCGGCGATGGCCTCGCGGCCCAGGTCGGCTTGCAGGCAAGCGGCGATCAGCGCCCAGATCTCCTTGGCTGCCATGGGCCAGAGCGGATCGGGGGGCCGCGTCGGGGCAGGGGGCAACTCCCAGGTCAGGATGGTGCGGCAGTGCTGCGCCGTCAGACCATGCAGCGCCAGCCAGTCGGCCATCGTGCCCTTGCTCATGGCGCAAGGCAGGCCGTCGCGGGGCCGATCTGAAAGGTCAGCGGCTGATCCATGGGCAGCAATGTTGCAATGAAGTCAATGCGGTGCGCTACGGCCCGCAGCGTGTCGGCGGTGTCCACTGGCGGAAAGCGGTCGGGGTGGTGCAGGATGGCAAAGGCGAACAGCGCCGTCTCGGCCAGATCCTCGCGCTCGGGGTGGCGGGCGGCGTAGCTGGTCAGAAAGCCGCCATCCGCCGCCTGCGCCGCCTGCCAGGGCTGTGATAGCCGGTAAGCCTCATCCCAAGAGGCATGGACCGCTTCGTGAAACAGCGATTCCTCAAGATGGTTGTAACTCAGCCGCTGATCGACCCTTCCGGCATAGACCACGATCTGCCCGGTTCCGGCATGAAACGCCTCATCGCCGCCATGGACCGAAAAGCGCCGGATGCCCTGGCGCAGGCTGGTCGGCAACTGTCCCAGCGCCCTTGTATAGCGCCCGGCCTCGGCCAAAGCCGTGGAGCCGAACTCGGGGTTGATGGCGATCTCGATCGCGGTGCCATCGGAAAACCGCGCCATGTAAAGAAAGGCCTCAACCACAGGCTCACCGTCAACCCGTTTGTCCCAGATCTGCCGTTGGGCCTGGCCCAAGGCGTCAAGGCATTGAAAAGTCGAGGGGTCAGCCGCGCGGATGATGTCGAACACCGTGCCGGCAGTGTCGCCGTAAGGCTCGCCCTCGGCCAGAGCGGGCAGGGGCAAAAGCCCGAACGCCAATCCGAGATACCGCAGTATATTTGCCATCGTCCCCCCCGAATCATCCGGCCATGCAGCGATGCTACAGGTCCTTCGACGGTTCTCCATCCGGCAATTATCCGGCCTTGCGCCCGCCTCAGCGTCCCATGCGAACAGGCTTGTTGCGATTTCGCCCCGCTGTCAGAGTTTTGTGGTATATGGAAGTGTGAATGGTTTCAGCGCCATGGGACATCGCGGCCCCGTATTGGCTGAAGTATCATAAGGTCTGAACAACAATACAAGCGAGGAAGCGATGAATTTTGCCGACATCCAACTGGTCAAACGGGCGTATTTTCCCACGCTGATCTTTCAGGTCGATGTGCCCAATCCACGGGCGCTGAACGACAAATTGCTTGAAACCATCTATGCCGAGCAAGAGCGCGACCTCAAGGGCATCAACCGGTCAAACTTTTCCGAACTGGGCGGCTGGCACTCTCATAATGAGCTGCACAAATCGCCCGATTACAGCGATCTGGTGCGCCTGATCGACACCGCCACCGCCAAGATGGGCGAGGATCAGGGCTATGCCGACAATCAGATGATCAAGATCGGCACCATGTGGTCGATCATCAATCCGCCAGGCAGTTCGAACCGCGCCCATGTCCATCCCGGCTGTCTGTGGAGCGGGGTCTACTACATCCAGGCCCCCGAGGGTGCCGGCAACATCGAGTTCGTCGAGCCGCGCACCCCGCATCTGATGAACCAGCCGAAATATCAGCCCAAAGCCAAACGCGCCAAAGAGAACTGGACCAAGGTCCGTTTCGAGCCGACTGCCGGGCGCATGTTGGTCTTTCCAAGCTGGCTGTATCACGGCGTCGATCCGAATGTCTCGAAAGAGGCCGGGCGCCGCGCCCATCGCATCATCGTCAGTTTCAATCTCAATCAGGTCAGGGTCAATCGGGTTGCGGTCAACAAGGTTGGGGCCAGCAAGGACAGCTAGGAAAGGCAGACCAGCGTGGCACGGCAGCGGACTACAGGCTCGGCGCGGCAGGCCTTGCGGCAGGGGTGGTGGATCCTTGCCCTGGCCTTCGCGATGAGTTTTGCCGTCAATGTCCTGCGCCTTGCCGGGCCGTTGTTCGTGATCCTGATCTATGACCGCGTGCTGCCGGCCCGGTCGCCGGAAACCCTGGTCGCTTTGTTCGCCATGGTGGTGGCGCTGGTCGTCGTGCAGGGGCTGATCGACTATGCCCGCAAGCGCAGCCTCGCCCGCTTTGGTGCCCAGTTTCAGGAACGGCTGGAGCAGATCATCTTTGCCGAAACACCTGCGCACGACATGTTCGATCCGGTGCGCTCCAAACCCGCGGCGGGCCTTGACGAGTTGGACGGCTTGCGCGCCTTCTTCCATTCCAGCTCACTTATCGCGCTGTTCGATTTCATCTGGACGCCGATGTTCGTGGCGGTGATCTTCATCTTGCACAGCACGCTGGGCTGGATGTGTCTGGGCGGCATCCTGCTGATGTTCGTGCTGTCGCTGGTGCAAATGGCCTTCATGGGCGACCGGCTGGCCAATTCCACCGCCGCCAGCCGCGACATTGGCGATCTGAAGAACATGCTGGCCGCCTCGCGCGATGTGGTGCGCGGGCAGGAAATGGCCGGCGGCTTCACGGCGCGCTGGCTGCACGCGCGGCAGGTGTCGCGCGACAATTCCATCGCGCTGAAGGACTGGACGGTCTGGTTCGACAATCTGGCCTCGATCACCGTCAGTCTGATGCGCTATTCGGTGCTGGCGGTCGGGGCCTATCTGACGATTGGCGGCGAGCTGACCATCGGCGCGATGGTGGCTACGACTTTTCTGGTGACAAGGGTGCTGACGCCGGTTGACCGTTTCATGGGCGAATTGCCCAATATGGTCGAGGCGTTTGCCAACTGGGGACGGCTGAACCGCATCCTGTCGGA
>JBCKXH010000196.1:0-3595 GCA_038921555.1 Paracoccaceae bacterium | reverse complement strand
GCAATCTGCAGGCTCAGGTCATGGGGGCCATGGTCTATGGCCTGTCCGCCGCGATCCGGGGCGAGATCACGCTGGCACAGGGCCGCGTCCAGCAGGCGACCTTCTGGGATTACGAACCCCTTCGCATGGCGCAGGTGCCCGACATCGCCGTCGAAGTGCTGGAAAACATGCCCGATATCCGCGGTATCGGCGAACCTGGGCTGCCGCCCGCCGCCCCCGCCCTGGCCAACGCCATCTTTGCCCTGACCGGCCAGCGCCTGCGCGACATGCCGTTCAACAAGAGCGTCACATTCGCCTGACCCGGCCTTGGCCAAGCCAAGGAGTGATATTTTACTAGACCGGGTCGCCTTTGATTAGTGCCATCGCCACGGCGGGGAGGTGCTGTGAGGACCGGATAGCCGACCTGCCAGTGGCAGGTCGCCCGGTCCGATTGCCCGAAGGCGCAAGCCACAGGGCAAGGGGGGTTGGGCTTGCCCTGAAGGGTGGTAAATCCGGGCGCGCCTGCCTGGGGTGGGCGGCTGCGCGCCTGCCCGTGGGCAGGCAGGCGCGGCCGGATTTGACGCGGGTCAAATCCGGCAAGCAGAAGGAGATCTGCGCGTTGTCACTATGGTGTCGAAATGGAAAGCAGCCTGTGCCAAGCGAAATCCGTCGTCATATCGGGTATGCGTATCCGATCAAAGGCGACGCGCTTTAGTATGACGGACCGCTGCCTTGTTGCCAAGGGCGGACCAGGTTGGAAAAGCGGGTGAACTGGCCTTCGAAGGCCAGTTCGACCGTGCCGATCGGGCCGTGGCGATGCTTGCCGATGATGACCTCGGCCTTGCCATGGAGAGCCTCCATCCGCGTCTTCCAATCCTCATACTTCCTAGATGCGGTAGCGTGTGCTTCGCCTTTAAACTGATCGGGACTCGGGGGCTCTTCTCGCTCTGCATAATACTCTTCGCGGAACACGAACATCACGACATCGGCGTCCTGCTCGATAGAGCCGGATTCGCGCAGGTCGGAAAGCAGTGGACGTTTGTCTTCGCGGCCTTCGACCTGACGGGACAGCTGCGACAAGGCGATGACCGGGATGTTGAGTTCCTTGGCGATGGCTTTCAGGCCTTGGGTGATCTCGGAGACTTCCTGCACGCGGTTTTCCTTCGAGGTGCCTTTGAGCAACTGGAGGTAGTCGATGATCAGCACATCGAGCCCCTGGGTGCGTTTGAGCCTGCGGGCGCGGGCGGCGACCTGCGAGATCGCCAGGGCGGGGGTGTCGTCGATATAGAGCGGGCAGGATTCCAGTTCCGTGGCGACTTCGACGAAGCGGCGAAACTCCTGTTCGGTCATGTCGCCGCGGCGGATCTGTTCAGAGGGCACTTCGCAGGCCTCGGACAAGATACGGGTGGCGAGTTGTTCAGCGCTCATCTCAAGCGAGAAGAAGCCGACGACGCCACCTTGGACGGCGCCTTCGATGCCTTCAGGGGTAAGCCCGCGCTTGTAGGCCTTGGCAATGTTGAAAGCGATGTTGGTGGCAAGCGAGGTTTTGCCCATCGAAGGGCGACCGGCGAGGATCAGCAAGTCAGACGGATGCAGGCCGCCGAGTTTCTTATCAAGATCGATCAGCCCGGTTGAAATGCCCGCTAGGCCGCCGTCGCGCTGATAGGCGGCGTTGGCCATGTTGACGGCACCAACCAGCACCTTGAGGAAGCTCTTAAAACCACGCCCGGCAACACCTTGTTCGCCGAGCTTGTAGAGGCGTTGCTCGGCCTCGATGATCTGCTCGCGGGGTTCGCTGTCAACCTCGACCTTCTGGGCCTTGGCGGAAATGTCGCGGCCAAGGCCGATCAGTTCGCGGCGCACCGCAAGGTCATAGATCATCTGGGCGTAGTCGCGCGCCGCATAGGCCGAAATCGCCGCCCCGGCGAGGCGGACAAGATAGGCCGGGCCGCCAAGCTCCTTGAGGCCGGCGTCATCCTCGAAGAAGGGTTTCATCGTCACCGGCGAGGCGAGAGCATTCTTCTGGATGCGGGCGGCGGCGCGCTCAAAGATGCGCTGATGGACCGGATCAAAGAAATGGTCGGGTTTGACCAGTGCGGAAATCCGGTCGTAAACCTCGTTGTTGGTCAGGATGGCGCCCAGAAGCTGTTGCTCAGCCTCGATATTATGGGGAAGGATATCGGTATCGGATGGGGCGGCAGGAAGCACCTGCCGCAGCGTCGCCAGTTCATTCATGGTCCGTTCCTACTTGAAGGCGATTTTCGGCTTGCCGCGCCCGGTATCCCGACCGGATGCGTCTGATTGGCCGCAAAACCCGCTTTGTGCAATGGTTGAACAAACCGGGGAGAAGCCTGTGGAAAAGCTCATTTAGCCGGGATGGCCCAGCGTTACCCCCACAAGATGGTGGAGAACTTTCGGAAAACTACCACAAGCGGCGCGATTCGGGGCAAATATTGTCCCCATTTTGCCCACAGGGGAATTGCACTTTTCCCCCCTGGTTCCTTGGCAGGGGGGGCGGCGGGGTGAACCCCGCCCTACGGGTCTTTGGCGGCGGCGGGTAGGGGGTGCACCCAACGCGCGGCTTGCCAGGCGCGGGGGGCGGTGAGGAAGGTTTCGACCTCGGACAGGGTCTGGGCATCGAAGCTGGCGCAAGCGCGCGCCTCGGCCAGAACGTCCCACCAGCTACACAGGTGATGCAGGACGACACCGTGGTCGGCCAGGCGCTGGGTCGTTTCAGGGAAAATGCCGTAGTAAAAGATCACGGCGGTATGGCCGCAGGTCGCCCCCGTCTCGCGGATCGCATCGACGAAGGACAGTTTGGAGCCGCCGTCGGTGGTCAGATCCTCGACCAGAAGCACGCGCTGGCCTGCGGTCATCACCCCTTCGATACGCGCGTCGCGACCGTAGCCTTTTGGCTTTTTGCGGACATAGGTCATCGGCAGGGCAAGCCGTTCTGCCACGAATGCGGCAAAGGGGATGCCGGCAGTTTCACCGCCTGCGATGTTGTCAAACGCCTCGAACCCGGCATTGCGCATGACGGTCACACAGAGGAAATCCATCAGGACCGAGCGGATTCGCGGGTAAGAGATCAGCTTGCGGCAGTCGATATAGGTCGGTGAAGGCAGGCCGGAGGCCAGTGTGAAGGGGGTGGCCGCGTTGAAATGGACGGCCTTGATCTCCAGTAGGGCGCGGGCGGTCAGGCGGGCGATCTCGGCGGCGGGAGGGAAGGAGGTGGGGATCATCGGGTGCTCCTGTGACGGTCTGTCGCGAGTCACGGACCAAGGGTTCGTCGCAGTCCAAGCATTTGTGCGGGCAGAAGGCAAGCGCCGGGAGGCAGGGTTTCCGCAGCAAAATTGGCCGGAAAACTGGCAAGCTTGATCATCCGGGCAAGTCCGCTGGTCTGGTTGCATTTTCGAAGTGAGTTCAGATTGCCCCAACTGGCCGGGGAGCGATTTTCAATTGCAGGGGTGCAGTTTCGTTGATGGGGAAGGGGCATTTGGTGCTGGTTTCCGAACTGAAGAAGGGCAGCCCCGACATGACGGGCGAGACGGTGCTGGAGATTTACGCCGCTGTTTCGACCCGATAAGCTGTCTGCCGCACCGAAAAGCGCGTCATG
>JBCKXH010000195.1:0-3597 GCA_038921555.1 Paracoccaceae bacterium | reverse complement strand
GTCGCAACGATCATCGCACTCATAATGAAGCAGGTGGCGTCCACCGTTAAATCTTCGATGGATGTTGCGCACACCCTGCAAGGCTGGAAGATTCGCAAGTTGGCGGATGCCGAGGTTGAACGGGTGTTGGTGGCACGTCGAAAAAGTATTGAGGATGGCGGTGTGGCAGCAACCCTCGCCCTCGTGAAGGAAAAACTTGGAGCGCGCATCGCAGGTGATGTTGAGAATGCGCTTAAGAAATCTATCGAGAAGATGTTTAGCTTTGCCGCCAAGGGCGGCGAGGTGGACATGCTGCCTCCGCCTCAACCTTCGGCAGATGAGAAAGTGGACGCTGCCGTCGCCGAAGCAATCAACACCATCACCGAGAATGTCGAGGAGATGCGAACGCTCAAGGCCGCAACGCAATTGCTGATCGAGGACAAGGTCAACGAAGCGCCGGAGGGTGACGAAGCGGAAGGTGGAGCGGGCGAAGTGTGAAAGCGGGATAAGTTGTCAACGGCGGAGTAAAAACCAACCAGTCGGCGGAGTAAGAGTCTGCCAGTTAGGGCGGCTTTGGTGGACGGTTGGAAAGGGTTTCGCGCCCCGGCGGGGTGCAAAGCGTCGCGGCCACGGCATGGGTGCCACAATCGAAACCGATCCGTTTCACCGAGGCCGGATGCCCCGCCATTGATCGCGGCACCAACCAGCCGAACGTGTTTTTCGACCCCAAATCCTCGGAATCGCAACTGCCCTATGCCTCGCGCGGCTGGCGCGACGAGACCATCCAGCGTCGTTACATTGAAGCGATCTATCCCTATTGGTCGGATGGCGCCCACAATCCGACGTCTGGCGTCACCGGCGCACCGATGATCGATGTCGCCAACTTGAGCATCTGGACATGGGATGCCCGGCCCTTCCCTGACTTCCCGGCGCGCGGTGAGGTCTGGGGTGACGGGCCGAACTGGATGCTCGGCCATTGGCTGACCGGGCGGATCGGCGGCACCGGTTTGGCGGAACTGGTGCGGGCACTATGTGCGAGGGGTGGTGTCCCATTGGGGATGATCGACACCAGCCAGTTGGCGGCGATGGTGCCGGGCTATGCCGTCACGGCGATCGAAAGCGCGCGCGGATCGATTGACCCGCTTGCGCGGATCTTCGGCTTCGATGGCATGGAAAGCGGTGGCGTGCTGCATTTCGTGCCACGCGGGAGGCCAGCGGCGCTGTCGCTCCCATCTGCGGTGCTGGTCGCCGCGAAAGAACGCCAGAGCGAGGATATCTCGCTCAATCGCGCACAGGAAACCGAACTGCCGCGCGCCCTGAAATGGCGGCTGATCAAGGCCAACGAGGAATTCGGCGGCCTGACCGTCGAGGCCCGGCGCATCACCGTCGACACCGCCCGGATCGGCGCTGAGAGTTTTGCGCTGGCCCACAGCCAGGGCGTGGCCGACCGCGCCGCCCGCCGGGCGCTTTATGAGGAATGGATCGGGCGCGAGGATGCCGCCTTTGCCCTGCCGCCCTCGAAACTGGCGCTGGACCCGACCGACTTGGTGCAGATCGAAAATGACGGGCGGGCGCTCGACTATGTGCTGTCCCGGATCAGTGATGGCGAGGCGCGATCAGTGGAAGCCCGCCGCGTCGATCCCGCAATCTATGATCTTGCCCCCGGCGCCGATCGCGCGCCCTCGACCACCGCGCCGACGGTGTTCGGAGCACCACAGGTCTTGCTGATGAACCTGCCGCGCCTGTCGGAGGATATCCCGGACTGGCGGCCCTATGCGGCGGTCTATTCCAACCCATGGTATGGCCAAGCGGCAGTCTGGCGCTCGGCCACGCTGGACGGGTTTGCTGTGCTGGACACCCAGACCCGGCCCGCCCGCATCGGCGCACTGGTGGTGGCGCTGCCCGCCGGACCCACCGGACGGTTCGATCTGGCCAATGCGATCACCCTCGATCTCGGTTCGGGCAGTCTGGCATCGGTGACGGATATTGAACTCTTCGCGCGGGCCAATGCCGTCGCGGTCGAAGCTGCGGCGGGCGTCTGGGAGGTGATCCAGTTCGGCACCGCGACCTTGATCTCGCCCGGGCGCTGGAAACTGACGCGGCTGTTGCGCGGTCAGATGGGCACAGAGGGCGACATGGAGGCGATTGCGCCGGTTGGCGCGATGGTCGTGGTGCTGGATGCAGCGGTCGAGCCCTTCCACCGCGCAGGCAGATATCGGTCTGGCGTGGAATTGGCGAGTTGGGCCGGTGTCGGCGGCGGCGGGTGATGCGATCAACACGGCCCTGAGTTTCACGCCGTCCGGGCTGGGTTTGCGACCATACAGCCCGTCGCGGCTGCGCGGGGTGCTCGCTGGCGGTGATTTCGCCCTGAGTTGGACCCGGCGCACAAGGTCAGCCGCAGGCGACAGCTGGGTCACACCAGAGGTGCCGCTCGGAGAGACCAGCGAAGCCTATGATCTGCAAATCCTGAACGGCAATGCGGTGGTGCGGACCGTCGCCGCGCTGCCCAGCCCGGCCTTCACCTACACCGCCGCGATGATGCTGGCGGATTTCGGCGGTGCGGTCACCAGCCTGCGGTTCCGGGTCTACCGGATCGGCGCGCTGGGCCGTGGGGCCCCGGCGCAGGCCGATGTCTGAACCAATGAAAGGACGCGGCCAATGGCCCTGACGACCCATCTCGATCTGACCTATCTCGATGCCAATCAGGCGCAAAAGCACGTCACGGTGAATGAGGCGCTGCGCACCCTGGATGCGGTAGTGCAGCTTTCGGTCCTGAGCGCCGCCCTGGCAACGCCGCCGGGATCGCCGGTCGAGGGCAATCGCTACATCATTGCCACCGCACCCACCGGGGCCTGGGCGGGGCGGGTGAATCAGGTGGCGTCCTGGACGGATGGTAGCTGGCTGTTCTATCTGCCCGAGGTGGGATGGCAGGCATGGGTTGAAGCGACCGGGACAGTGCTGCTCTACAGCGGCGGAGCATGGGTTGGGTTGCTTCCGTCGCTCTTCGCAGGCGGGCTGGCCGATACCGCGTTCCTGCTCACAGATGACCTTGATCCGACGAAGAGGGCCCTGTTCGAATTGTCGGGCATCGCCACTGGCACGACCCGGACCTACACTCTGCCCAACCAGACCGGCGCGCTGGCCAGCATCGGCAACCTGAACCAGACCTTTGTCGGGGCGACCACATTTTCGAACGCCGCCGTGTCGGTCGGCACCAGTATCGCCACCGCAACCTATACGCTCGGCTCTGGTGCTACGACCTCCGGCAACACCAAGACGGTGAACCTTGGCACGGCGGGCGCGGCGGGCTCCACCACGGTGGTGAACATCGGATCGGCGGTGGCGGGCGCGCTTGGCACAATCACAATCAATTCGCCGACCGTCAACTTTGCCAGCACGGTCAGCGTGATTGCCATGGCGGCGGCGAACATGTCCGCGCTCTATCTGGGCCTCGGCGGAGCGGCGGCCGACAGCACTAACCGGCTGTCGATCAACACGCCCGCTGTGCTCCTGAATAACGCTGGCGCCGGGATCGAGGCGACGGTCAACAAGGCCGTGCCCGCGAACGATGCCGCCTTTGCCTTCAAGACCGGGTTTTCGGCCCGGGCGCTGTTCGGG
>JBCKXH010000194.1:0-3600 GCA_038921555.1 Paracoccaceae bacterium | reverse complement strand
GCGCTGACCTGGTCGAGTTTCAATCCGCCGTCATGCGGGTAGGTGCTGGGAGCGCAAACCTGCCGACCGACGCTGTCGGGCTGGCGTTTCAATCCGCCGTCATGCGGGTAGGTGCTGGGAGCCTCGTGTGATCCCGCAGCAGGGGCATTGCCGTTTCAATCCGCCGTCATGCGGGTAGGTGCTGGGAGCCGGAAGTGATTACACTGCCACCAGGGCGACTGGGTTTCAATCCGCCGTCATGCGGGTAGGTGCTGGGAGCGCAACGACCTGGTAATTGGCGGTCGGGTTCCGTTTCAATCCGCCGTCATGCGGGTAGGTGCTGGGAGCGCGACTCCATGATTGGGGGTGCTGGGGCCGACGTTTCAATCCGCCGTCATGCGGGTAGGTGCTGGGAGCCCAGTGCAGATTCTATGAGCCGAGTTATTACGTTTCAATCCGCCGTCATGCGGGTAGGTGCTGGGAGCAGAGCCTTTGTCTTTGCCTTTGTCGCCGGTTTCAATCCGCCGTCATGCGGGTAGGTGCTGGGAGCAGGTACATGCAACGAAGAATGATGACACGTGGGTTTCAATCCGCCGTCATGCGGGTAGGTGCTGGGAGCATAGCTCGTTCCGCAAACGGCTCAACGTCCAAGTTTCAATCCGCCGTCATGCGGGTAGGTGCTGGGAGCACATGCCATGGTCGTGATGGGCCAACTTGTTCAGTTTCAATCCGCCGTCATGCGGGTAGGTGCTGGGAGCGTGGGGTTTACACAGCTCAAGCCGTCTGGGTTTCAATCCGCCGTCATGCGGGTAGGTGCTGGGAGCGGTACAGAGACCGCAACATGGCCGTGAGGTTTCAATCCGCCGTCATGCGGGTAGGTGCTGGGAGCTCAAACTTGAGCCGGAAAAGGCCACTGTCGGCGGTTTCAATCCGCCGTCATGCGGGTAGGTGCTGGGAGCTCGAGAGTAATCACACAAGGTCCTCATCGAGTTTCAATCCGCCGTCATGCGGGTAGGTGCTGGGAGCAAAGTGGCCTATGCCTCAGTGATGGTGGAGTGTTTCAATCCGCCGTCATGCGGGTAGGTGCTGGGAGCTTCACGCGCGACCTTGTGCAGCCGTTCGAGGTGTTTCAATCCGCCGTCATGCGGGTAGGTGCTGGGAGCCTAACATCCAGATCATGCACGACGATGATTCTGTTTCAATCCGCCGTCATGCGGGTAGGTGCTGGGAGCATGGTCTACACTGCGCGCCCGGCTGATGACGTTTCAATCCGCCGTCATGCGGGTAGGTGCTGGGAGCAGAGGAGTTCTGCTTGACTCTTCCATTCGAGTTTCAATCCGCCGTCATGCGGGTAGGTGCTGGGAGCATGGTTTGAGAACAACGCACCGTTGACGTTCGTTTCAATCCGCCGTCATGCGGGTAGGTGCTGGGAGCCTTGGATGCAGCCCGATGTTCCGATCCCTAGAGTTTCAATCCGCCGTCATGCGGGTAGGTGCTGGGAGCGCTTGCTGCCGCTTTCACGATTGCCGCAGTGTTTCAATCCGCCGTCATGCGGGTAGGTGCTGGGAGCACAGGAGGAATGCCGAGGGGTACTTTTCGGGTTTCAATCCGCCGTCATGCGGGTAGGTGCTGGGAGCCTCATCACAGCGACGCTCCGGCATCGAATACGTTTCAATCCGCCGTCATGCGGGTAGGTGCTGGGAGCACAATGTCAGACAATGACATTGAAACCGGCGTTTCAATCCGCCGTCATGCGGGTAGGTGCTGGGAGCCAGACAATGACATTGAAACCGGCATTGCCAAGTTTCAATCCGCCGTCATGCGGGTAGGTGCTGGGAGCGCGGGCTGCATGTGCTAGCGCTGACTTTCGACGTTTCAATCCGCCGTCATGCGGGTAGGTGCTGGGAGCTTATCCCTAGAATCATGTTGAATGCAAATGGTTTTTGCGTCAAGGTTCGGCGGGCAAGCGGTCGGTTCGGGGCGATTGGGGTCATTTTGCGCGGATTTCATCGAAAACTCCTATTTCCCGGCCAAATCCAAGGACTTGGCAAAATCTGAACCTGAATGGGGGGCTTACCGGGCGATGAAACCCAAAAGACCGACCAAACCACCCTCCGACAATCTTTGGCAGACCCTGCTGAAACTGTCTACCCTCGAATCCGCTTTCGCCAAAGTCTTGTCCAACCAGGGTGCTGCGGGCAGCGACGGCTTGTCGGTGGCGCAGTTTCACGCCGGCGCAGCAAAGCGGCTGACCAAGCTTGCCAACGACCTCGCCACCCAACGCTGGCGGCCCGCCCCGGCCCGGCCCGTCGACATCCCCAAGAAAAAGGGTGGCACAAGGCGGCTGATGATCCCCACCGTCACCGACCGCGTCGTGCTGACCGCCTTGGCCCACACCCTGACCCCGCATCTGGAGCCGCTGTTTGAAGAAGGCTCCTACGCCTACCGCCCCGGTCGGTCACACCATCAGGCGATCCAGGCCATCGCCCGCTGGCGCGATCTGGGGTTCTGGCATGTGGTCGAGGCCGACATCATCGGCTTTTTCGACCATGTGCGCCACGATCTTCTGCTGGACAAACTCGACGCCGCCATCGGCCACATGCCGGGGGCCAGCCGGATCGTCGATCTGATCGCCTACACATTGAACGCCCACGCCCAGGACACCGGCACCCAGGGGCGCGGGCTGCCGCAGGGCTCGGCGCTGTCGCCGCTGCTGTCCAACCTTTATCTCGACGCGCTGGACGAGGGCATCGCGGGCAAAGGCGTGCGGTTGGTGCGCTTTGCCGATGACTTCATCGTGCTGGCCAAACAGCGCACATCAGCCGAGGCCGCCCTCGCCGATGTCACCCGCATCCTCGGCGAACACGGGTTGGAACTGCACCCCGATGGCACCAAAATCCGCGACTTTGACCGCGGGTTCGAGTTTCTCGGCGGGTTGTTCGTGCGATCGACCGTGCTGAAAACGGTCAGCGACCCCGATGAAGACATCACCCAGCTTTTGCGCGGCATCGCCGAGGCCGATGCGCAAGAGGCGGCGGACATCGAGACCGAGCTGACCGGCGGCTATGACCGGGGCGACCGCATCCTTTACATCACCGGGGCCGGGCGTGCCTTGGGTCTGCGCAACCAAAGTTTCACCGTGCTGGGGGCACAGGGCGTCGAACTCGCCGGCATCGCGCATTCCCGCGTTGACCGGATCGAGATCGGCCCCGGTTGCCACGCCGACTTTGCTGCGCTGGATCATGCGATGGCCACCGATACCAGTGTAGCCTTTGTCGCCTATGATGGCGAAACGCGGGGCTGGCTTGCCACCCGCAACGACAGCGCCCGCGCCGGCCTGCACATGGATCAGGCGCGCGCCGTGCTCGACCCGGTGCTAAGCGTCGAGCTTGGCCGCCGGATCGTCGAGGCGCGCATCCGCAACCAACGCACCCAACTGTTCCGGCTGAACCGCGAGGTCGCCGACGCCGAGGTGACGACCGCGCTGTTCCATCTGCAACTGACGCTGCGCAAACTGCCGCGTGCCACCACGATTGACGAATTGCGCGGGCTGGAAGGCTACGCCGCCGTGCTGTATTGGCCCGCCCTTGGTCGCCTGATCGACGGGGCCGCACAGCCATT
>JBCKXH010000193.1:0-3647 GCA_038921555.1 Paracoccaceae bacterium | reverse complement strand
GACCACAGGGACCGGGCCGATGTCACGTCCCGGACGATTACGGGGCGTTTTGACGAAGAGATGCGGGTAGGATTCGCTTTGGGCAACGGACGCCCAAAGAAAGGCGCACCGCTGCTCTAGGGCCTTGGCCCCCTACAACTGGCAAGGGCCATCGGAAATAGAAGATGCCGTGTCCGGACTTTGAGAGGTAAGCGTCAAGCTTCATGGCTGTGTCACATCTATGTGGCACACCTGCTTTCTGATTGCTCTAAGTCATTTATTTTATAGGGTATCTGGTGGAGCAGAGGACCGCCAAAATTCGAATTCCTGTTTGCTGCAATCCGACGCAATCACAAGTTTTTGTCACGACTCTGCAAGGTGTTGCGGTTAGCGTGTTCGATTGCGCTTATGCAACCTGTTGCAATTTGTAGTCATTAGATATATATTCTTGGGCGGGTAAGACGTAGGGTGCGAAAATGCCGAGAGTTGCCAAAGAACTGGGTGCGCTGGACGTGAAGCGGTTGGAGCATCCGGGCAAGGGCCGCAACGTAACCTTTGCGGTTGGCGGGGTGACGGGCCTTCTGTTGCAGATCACCCCGAACGGTGGGCGCACTTGGCTGTTGCGCGTTCTGGTTGGCGAAAAGCGCCGGGAAATCGGCTTAGGCGGCTATCCTGATGTGACCCTCGCCCAAGCCCGCGACCGGGGGCGCGAGGCCCGTGATCAGATACGCCGGGGGATTGACCCGGTGGAGGAACGCAAGGCCGCCAAGGCTGCGCTGATCGCCGCCCAGCGCCGGGGCCTCACCTTTGCCGCTGCGGTCGAGAAATACCTTGCCGCAAAGCTGGACGCCTTCCAGAACGCCAAGCACCGCTGGCAGTGGCGCACCACGCTTGAAAAGCTTGCCAACCCCCAGCTTGGCACAATGCTGGTTTCCGAAATTCAGGTGCAAGATGTGCTGCGCGTCCTGACTCCGATCTGGACCGACAAGACCGAAACCGCATCCCGCCTTCGCGGGCGGGTTGAGGCTGTTCTGTCTTGGACCACCGTGGCGGGCCACCGCACAGGCGATAACCCGGCGCGCTGGGCTGGCAACCTCAAGGAACTTCTGCCCGCCCCGTCCAAGATTGCCAAGACCGGCAATCAACCCGCCCTGACCTTGGAGGATGCACCGCGCTGGTTTGCTGACCTTCGTAGCCGTGAGGGCAACGGAGCGCGGGCGCTGGAATTCGCAGCCCTTGTCGCGTCCCGATCTGGCGAGGTGCGCGGCGCGCTGTGGTCGGAAGTCGACTTGGACAAGGGGCTGTGGGTGATACCCGCCGCCCGGATGAAGATGGACCGCGAACACCGTGTCCCGCTGTCGGATGCCGCCGTGGCGCTGTTGAAGGCCCTGCCAAGGGCCGAGAGGGCCGATCTGGTATTCCCCGCCCCCCGTGGTGGCGCGTTGTCCGACATGACCCTTTCCGCGACCATGCGCCGGATGCATCAGGCCGAGGTTGACGCCCAGCGCCCCGGCTATCTAGACCGCGTGTCCAAGCGCCCCGCCGTGCCGCATGGCCTGCGCTCCACCTTCCGCGATTGGGTGGCCGAGCGGACCAATTACCCCGGCGAAATGGCCGAGGTTGCCCTTGCGCACCGCATCAGCAACGCGGTTGAGGCCGCGTATCGCCGGGGCGACATGATCGAAAAGCGCCGCAAGATGATGGCAGCGTGGGGTGAGTTTCTGTCAGGGGCGAAAGTGGCGGCTAAAGTTGTGAGGATTAGATGATGGCGATGGCAACGGACCCGGACCTTGCGCGCGGCATGTTCCTCTTGGGCCAGATTCAGGGGGTGCAATCAGAACTTGCCGCTGCCCCTGAATCGGAAATAAAGGCGCAACAGGTTGCCAAACTGGCGGACATAGAACGCCGGATCCAGCTCGTTTTTGTAAGCACGCCCCACCGCCGAGCTTTCTACCTGTTTTTTGGTCTGGCAAAGGGAGGCAAACTTGAATTCCCGGACATGACGCAAGCGGACGGCTTCCGGCTGGTTTCCCGCCTGATTGATCGAAACGGCTCTCCCGATGAACTTAAGGTTGAACTCACGGACGAAACTGTCGTTGATCTGATTGAAGCCGCTGTAAGCGATGGCATGGCTTGGGACTATACAAAGACGCTTTGCGCCAACGAGTTGCTATCAGGGCGAGAACTGCATCCCTTGCTTTTGAAATTTGTCGGAGTCGCTTTGCTCGTAACAAGCCCAAAAAAAGCGGTTGGACGTTCGGGACTGAAAAACAAAGCACGCAACAGGGTTCTTGCCATGGCCGCCCGACTTTTGCGGCCCGGATTTGACTTACCCTTTTCGCGTGGCGTTGCTTCCAAGGCGGATTCCGTTTGCAGCGTCTTGTCTGAAACAATGATGATTTTTGGACTTCACATGACCGAGGATGCAATTCGCAAGGCCATTGAAAAGAGCGAGGCCGATCTGGCAATGGATGGAAAGAATTTGGAAGGGTTTGTTTCCGGCGACTTGCTGCGACTGTAAGCGTTAAGGTGCGACCCATAGCTAACCTATGGGGATGCATCATGCAAGAAACCTACTTGAGCGACCGTCAACTTGCCGCACGCTTTGGCGTCCACCGGATGACGCCGTGGCGCTGGCTGAAGTGCGAACCGGGCTTCCCCAGACCTTTGAAGTTGACCCCCGGCTGCACCCGCTGGAAACTGTCTGAAATCGAGGCATGGGAAACGGCAAAGGCCAAACCTGCCGCCGCCTGAACGAAACCGCCACCCCGGCAAGGGCGGCGGCTGTATTCGTTTTGCGGCGGTGATGCCCAGAATATAGCACGCTTCGCCCTTTCAATCAAACTGAAAGGCTAAAGCATGAACGACTTCACGGATGAAACCCAATCCAAAGCCGCGAAGACCCTGGATGCGATCTTTCCGGGTTTGGTCAATTCTCTTGAGCGGATTGACCTACACGTCGCGGAGCTTTCTGACGATGAGCTGCGGTGCGCCACCTTTCAACTGCGCCGTGTTGATGAAAGCGCAGGGCAGCGTTGGGCGGCGGAGGTCATCAAGGCCGCGCTCGCCAAGCAACTCGCCCGCCACTTGGCCAGAACGGCGGTTTTGTTCGACTTGAACTTGCGACAAAGCGACGATGGCAACTGGTTTGTGGAGCTGTGGGCACCGGGCGGTAATATCAGCCATACGACCTACAAGACCCGCGCCGAAGCCAAAGCGGCGGCTGACGCGCTCAATGCATTCCTGAACCTGCGCGGCGAATGCGAATATTCCTATCAATTCGAGCGGAAAGCCCCATTGGAAAGCCCCGACTCTGACGACATTCCATTCTGAGGGGCCGAGTATGAGCGACCTGCACCTCGCCCGCCTGTGCCGCCGCTGGGGCCTGTCTGGGCCGCTTGCCGAAGCCATTGCCGCCCTCGTCTATGGGGAGGGCCACGAATGAGCGACGCCCGCACCCTGACCCATGGCTTGGGCGGCGAATGGCGGGGCCAATTTGGCAATGCCCCTTGTCCCGTCTGCCAGCCCGAGCGCCGCCCCGATCAACGTGCCCTGTCCCTTCGCTGCGAAAGCGGGCGGCTCTTGGCCTTCTGTCACAAGGGCGGATGCGAGTTTCGCGCCATTGTGGAGGCGGCGGGCTTTCCTCCTGAAGCGTTGGCAGTCGACCC
>JBCKXH010000192.1:0-3662 GCA_038921555.1 Paracoccaceae bacterium | reverse complement strand
CATGATCCGCGCCGCGACTGAACCCTTACGCGATGCCAGCGGGCTAAGCCTGGTGCTGGGCTATCTTGACCGTGACGCGCTGACCGCCTTTGTCATCGGCGCGGGTTTTGCCTGGCTGGTGCATTCCTCGGTCGCGGCGGTTCTGTTGTTGGTGACGCTGGCGGCGCAGGGCATCTTGCCGGTGTCGGGCGCGGTGGCGCTGGTGCTGGGCGCCAACCTCGGCGGCGCGATGATTGCCACGATCCTGACCTTGGGCGCCCCGGTCGAGGCGCGGCTGATCATCACCGCGAACCTTGTGCTGCGCGGCGGCGGTGCGGCGCTGGCGCTGGTCGCACTGCGGGCGTTCCAGCCCGACCTTGCGATCCTTGGCGGCTCGCCCGAGCGTATCGTCATCAACCTGCATCTGGCGTTCAATCTGGCGCTGGCGCTCATGTCGCTGCCGGTCATCGGCCTCATGTGCCGCGCCATGCGCGTCCTGATCCGCGAGCCGCGCCGCGGTGTCGGCCTGCCACGGCAGACAGCACTCGACCCGGCAGCACTGGACAATCCCGACCGCGCGCTGGCCTGCGCATCACGCGAATTGCTGCGGATGGGCGAGGATGTCGAGGCGATGCTGCGCCCGGTCATCGGGCTATACGCGAAATGGGACGATGCGATTGCCGCCGCGATCAGCGGCAACGAGGCGGTGATTGACAAGATGCATCTTGATATCAAGCTGTATCTGGCCCGCCTGAACCGCAGCGACACCGACACCGATATCGCACGCCGATGCTTGGAACTGTCAACGACGGCGGCCAATCTGGAGGCGGCGAGCGAAGCGGTCTCGCGCAATATGGTCGATCTGGCGCGGCGGTTGCAGGATGGCGGGCTGAGCCTGTCGGAGGACGGCGGCCGCGAGATCCGCGATTTTCACGACCGGGTGCTGGCCAACGTGCAACTGGCGCTAAGCGTGATGATGACCGGCGATGTCGAGGTGGCGCGCGAGTTGGTCGAGGAAAAGGACCACGTCCGCGATGTCGAGCAGGCGCTGCAACGCTCGCATCTGGGCCGCTTGCGCGAGGGCGTGGCCGAAAGCATCGAGACCAGCAACATCCATCAAGAGACGCTTCGTGCGTTAAAGCAGATCAACAGCGCCTTCACGGTGGTGGCCTATCCGATCCTGACCGAAAGCGGCGATCTGTTGTCGAGCCGCCTGGCGGGCGGCGGCGGGCACTGAGCCGGGCCGGGCTTAAACAACTAGGACCGGGCGTAACCGTAGGATTCCAAGTCCTTGGACAGAATATGCGATGCAGGAACGAGCCTGTAGTGCCGTTCCTCAACCACCCGCACTTGCCCGTCTTCGACGGTCAGTTCAAATAGCGCAATCAGGTCATCCTCGATGAACTGCGCCGAAACCGCGCGCGGGATCAGCGACGGATACTTTTCCGCGCAGCACTGAATATCCTGTTCGGTCTGAATCACGCTGAGTTGGTCATTCCCACCCTTGGCTTGCACTGCACGATGAACTGACGCCCCCGCTTGTCCACGCCGACATGGATTTCATCAATCTCAATCTGCCCAATCCCCTTGACGGTGGTCCGCAGGTGGTTCTGTAGCGAATAGGCAACCACACCAAGAAACAGATCAATCAGGCGGTTGTACCTGACCTTCGCAAGAAGGGCCTGTTCATCCGAAACCGCATAGGCCCGAATGATTTCCAGCGTCGAGTCCGGTATCTTGATGGCCACCATGTCATCGCGGGGCCGGATGCGATTGGTTGGCACCAAGCGGAACGCGTAAAGCGCCCGACCGACTCCACCGATCACCCATTCCATGCCTTCTGGCTGCGTCGCCAGAATCTTCGAAGGCATGGGGCTGCGGTATCGTATCGAATAGACAACATCCCCGAGGTTCTTGGGCAGCTTTATCCCAAGCGCCTCTGCAGCATGTTCAAGGTCTTCCCGTGCCCAAGGCATGTCAGCGTGCCCGTCGGTGTATCGGTCGAAGAATATCTTCTCGACAACGGCGTGGTAGCGGTTTTGCGACGTTGTCATCCTATTCTGCCGCCATCGCAATCAACCGCAACTCTTCAATATCGGCTTGCTTGCGCTTGGTGGCACCGCTCTTCCGATCACGCTTCCCGATGGGGGAATTAACCCCCCAGAACGCCGCCGCCTGCCCCATATCCATGGTCAGAAGCCCGGCGTCCCCAAGGTCCAAGACCTTGGAAGGCCTGAAGGCCTTGAACCCCAAAGCAGACAGCACTTGCGATGCGACCGCCCGCGCGAGTGGCGGGGGAACAGCGTTCCCGATCTGGCGCGCGGCCGTGCCACTTTGTTGCATGGAACCTGAACCAGTCCGGGAAGCCGTGCAGGCGCGCCATTTCCCGGACAGAGATACAGCGGGCTTTCGCGTAATGGATCGGGCGGGGACTCGTAAAGGCACCCCGTGCGGCATCTGTGCCAGCGCGCAGGGTGTTCGACACGCCATCGGCTGCAAGCCGGAAGAAACGGGAAATCGGCTCGACTGACCCCGGAACCGTCTCGCCGAACCTGCGACGCGAAATGTCTGTGTGATCGGTTCGCAGGCTTGAAGTCAGAACGGCGCTATTCCACGCCCGCACATAGCCATTGTGCCAAGCAGCGTTCGACAAGCACCGCATTTCCTTCGCATAGGCGCTAGGCTTGCCCCATGCGGCCGTCTCCACTTCATCCGAGTGCAGCAACGCCGGGAAGTCTTCCGGCTCAGGCAAGTCCCCTAGAGCGTCTGCGCATGTCGGGGCGGGCGCAGCGTGTCCCTTTGCTTTCTTGCCGTTGGGCTGCGTGAGCAGCGCGGGATAAGCGGGAAGCGTTTTGCCGTTCTTTACACCGATCAAGAACAGCCGTTCCCGATGCTGCGGAACACCGAAGTTGACCGCGTTCAATACCCTTGAAGGCGTCAGAACCTTGTAGCCCGCCGCCGTGAATTCTTCAATTAACTCTTCCATGAAGCGCCGATGCATCCCAAGCGTCAGTCCCTTCACGTTCTCAAAGACGAAGGCACGCGCATCCAGTTCTTTCACAAGGCGGACGTAGTCCCGCACAAGCGCGTTGCGAGGATCATCAATTGCCCGCTTCCCGATCAAGGAAAAGCCTTGGCACGGCGCACCACCGCATACCACGTCCACCACGGCGTTGCCGATGCGCGCGGCTTGCCTGATCTGCGCACCTGTCAGGTCGGTCACGCTGTAGGGCATCACAGCACAGTCAGGGAAGTTGAACTTGTGCACCGCAGCGTGCACCGGGTCGATTTCAACTGCGGCGACAACGTCAAAGCCCGCCTGTTCAAAGCCAAGAGACATGCCGCCCGCACCCGCGAAAAGCTCTACGGCAATCGGTCGCTTGGCCATGAATCCCCCTGCCTCTTTTCGCAACCGTAGCATCACGATTCCACAATGGCTAGTTGGACACTTTCGCGGGGGCGTCACTCTGACGAGCAAAGCCTACCTTCGCATTTTCATCGCCGAGTGACTGGTGGAACGCATTAACCGCTTCAAGTGCCGCACGCAGTTGCTTGGTCATCGCTCGTCTCCTTTGGTCCGGTCGGCTCTCATCCGCGCCCGCTGCGGGGCGGGCTGGCGCGTGGCCGTCGCCAAGCGCGACAGCCGGGCCTGCCCCGACGAGATAATCGCCGCCAGAAACCGA
>JBCKXH010000191.1:0-3713 GCA_038921555.1 Paracoccaceae bacterium | reverse complement strand
AGGGCGAATGACGCCCGCATCTGCACCTTCCGTGACTGCGATTGTTGTCGCAGCAGCATGTCGGAACAGATGCGGTGTGATCCGATTGCCAAGACCACGTTCCGTGAGGCGGCTGATGTGGTGACTGATCGCCGCCTTCTCCCAGACACCATATGTGAACCGCAACCAGAGTCGTCCGGCTGACCTGTTCTCACCGCCTGGAAAGCGCGGGCGAACAGTCTCAATATAGGTACGGGTCTTGGCGCTGAGCGCAGTGGACAAGGTAAACGTCAAGGGACGATTAGCTTTCATCTGGCACGCAGGAATTGAGATCGAAAATTGGTCACCCAGTGCGATGATTGAAGTGCCTATCTCCAACTCTGCAAAATTCTTCAACCGCAGGGGATGGTACGCCAGGAGCTGCACCATCAGACTGTCTCTGAGTGCCTCTGCCTGGCGACACGGCTGATCGTTTTGAGCACCGACCGCTTCGAGGTCATGCGCAAGCCGGATCAGGTCCGGTGTGAGTGGAGTGCTGGCCCGGTCACGCCGGGTCCCTGAATGCACAGCCCGATAAGCGAGTCTCCCTGTAGCAGACTGAAGACGGCTCCAGTCACGTTCGGGATATCCTTTCGCAAGTACCTGATACAGCGCACTGAAGTAGCCAAATCTAGTGCGTGCTGCTAGCCCGTCGAGCGAGGCCAGATAGGACTTCAAGACATCGAGTGACGCCCGGTCCGGCGGAGCGACTTGGGTCAGATCGACGCCCGTGTCAAACACATGTTTCAAAAAGAACCCGTAAGCGTTCTGCAGGGTGTTCAGCGAGGCAGGGCGCAAATGGCTGAGCGCGCCGCCCACATCGAACGGGCCGTCTGAAAACGTCAACCGCTTCCAAAGATCGCGGTCCACATCGGGCCAGTTTCGGTATGGGAGGCCGCGGGTGGCCGCCCTAGCCACGGCCCTGCTCCACCAACTCGGAAAGAAGTTCCGTGAATCTTCGATGCGCAGCATCAATCTCGAGGCCAACATAGTGGTAAAAGGCAGTGGATCCGTTCTTGTGGGCGAGAAGACGACGGACCTCCTCATAGGCTCCCGGGTACCGGCTGAGCAGGATGAGCGCGGCGAGGTGGCGAAAGTTGTGCGGTGTAAACTCGACCCCGACGTTCTTGCGAATTGCTTCAACGATCCGTCGACGCAGCGTATTCCAGTCAACGGGCGCGTCGTCCGAACGCTTGGTAAAGAGAAAGCGGCTCGCGGTCGTTGCAAGTTCTGGTCGGTGCACGTTGATGAATTGCGCAATCATCGACGCCACGACTGGTGGTATCGTTAAATTCAGATCCACCCTGTTCTTCACCATTGCCCTCGGAATCCGCAGAAACATCTGCTGGGTGCGACCTCGTCCGATCGTGTGGAAATGGGCGTCCATCTCGAGGTTGCACAGGTTGTCGAACCGGATCGGACACGCAATCAAGATTGCTATTGCTGTGGCGGTTTCGAACGTTGCTGCCCGTCGAGACGGATCCTTCACTGTCTCGGCCTGCCGGGCCAGAGTTTCGGGCAGGTGCAACAGTTTCAGAAGAGTCGCGGGATCCTTGAACGCATCCATACGTGCCCGGTTCTTCGCGGTCATGCCCGGCTGGGTCTCGCTCATACGCTGTGCGTACACGGCAAGCTTTGTCAGATCTTCAGGTGGAAGACCTGCCCCGTGCTTCGCAGCCATCTTTACCGCAATGGCAATGTTGCCGATCCCACCGCCCACTTTGCCCCTGGAATGATTGAGCAACCACTTCAGGCCAGTCACCACCAGGTCAGGCTGCACGAGGCTACGAAGGTCGAAGAGGCTGTCGACTGGATGGCCCGCGTTGACCAAAGCCGTTGCAAAGCGCTGAATCGAACCCTTCCGCAGCTTGACTGTTGACGGTGCCAAAGCATGACGCGGCCCTACAAGGCTGAAGATATCGTCGTCCGATCCCATGGCGAGCCAGCAATCGACATCGGCCTCGAGCGATACGGGAAATGCCGCCCAAGGAAGGGAATAGCTACGACGGCGATCAGGCACAGTAAGCCGACATTTTGGCCAGCCTTCTATGCAATCGACAGCAAGGTTCCAGGCGCGGACAGTCCGGTAGATGGCAATGTCGGGCGCCCCTGTGAGCTCATTTCTGCGCAAAGCGGCGGCGTACTGAGCCAAGGTGTCGTCAGTGACGTCACCGGGTTGCAGGTCTGTCCGTTGGCAGAACCGTGGAAACCTGCTCAGGCCTGCCGTCAACCGCATTTGACCCGAGCCACGCACCCTCTCCCAGAGTGTGGCCCATTCACCGGACAGCTTGATTTCGAACCTTTGCTTCGTGATGCCTGCCGCCTCAAACGCCTTGGCGAAGTTGGAGGTCAGATTTGCCCATGTTTTCGGCGAAATGCCGATCGAAGCGGGAAGGACCTTCGCGATCCGGATGCGGCACCATTCCGGATCGGCGGGAATTTCGGCCAGAGGGCGATCCGGTCGGATGATCTGGGCCATACGGGTCACGCTGCTCAGCAGGTCCCGCGCCCTTATCGCCGATATCCCTTGGTTGGCTCGGATCTTCTCAAGAACGACTGCAAGGCTCGGTGCCGTCGGCGAGACGAAATCCGCATCCGGAAAAGGGCTGTGTTGGTTCATCGGGAAGCTCTCCTTATGGACAAGTTGGGACACGGCGGGACCTCACGTGACAGCAGGCCCGATTCGGGAAAAGGTATACGAAAAATTCATCTCCGACTGAGCGTGGACCTTTTCCCGAAGGTTCGGCAAACACTTGAATTCAATTGACATTAATGGACACACTTGGACATCAGGACCGCGACCTCATGTAACGGTGGAGTTCGCTCTGAAGGATACCGATACGGCGTTTGCCCGGTCCCAATCTCAACACGAGAATGTTGAAGGCGCTGATTTCGCGGCGGACCGATTTCTGCGAAATACCGAGGTACTCCGCTGCTTCCTTGACGCTCCAGACGCGGTCGTCCGGTGGTTTCAGCATGTTGTCCTCCATCGTGCGGGTGACACGAACTTTTGAATGTTGAAACTGCTACGGTGTCGTCGATATTCTGTGCTCGTCGAGCCAGGCGCGAACATCCCTTCTGCGATACCGGACGGTGCGACCAACGCGGATCTGCGGCGGGCCACCAGACCGGTTTGCAACTAGTTCGAGGTAGCGCTTGGTGGGAAAGCCGAAAATCTGCTCAACCTGGTGGCGCGTCAGCAGGAGGTCATCAATCGAGAGATCTTCGTGCTTCATGTCGTGACCACCGGCTCTGGACTGGCGCTAGTACGCGCCTGTTGCAGCACGATGTATCGACAGGTGTCTCTGAATTCAAAGCGCGGAACGGAACAGAAATCGGTAACCTTCCGCGCGGTCCCCTATCAGATGATGCCAGGACTTCTTTTTCCCTTGCGCCTCTTGATGACCGTCTCGACTGTCTGACCTAGGACTTCATCTCGAAGCTCTGCCGGGGCGAGCGCTCGTACCACCACGAACAGGGCGTCACTGAGAACCTTGTCTGGCTTGCGTTGGTCACCCCAATCCCTGAGCCACGATCCTGTCAGTTCATGGAAGATTTGGTGAAGTGCCGTCACAACAAAGGCAAGGGGAGGATGGCCACGCTCCAAACCATGAGGTGGGCTAGCGAGTTCCTTGATTCTCGCCACTTCAGTCCGCATCACCGCCAGAGCTTCGTCGTGCAGCGATCCGAATACC
>JBCKXH010000190.1:0-3728 GCA_038921555.1 Paracoccaceae bacterium | reverse complement strand
CAGAGCGTCACCTCGGGCTCCCCCGGCTGGCCATCGCAGGATGATCAGGCCAGCGGGCGGCACACGCTCGGGCAGGACCTCGCCGCGCAGGCGGTGGCGGGCAGCGTCGAGAGCCTCGCGTGCAGCGCGGTGAGTATGGTTTCGCGGGGGGTGGGCATTGGTTTGACGTCTCTGGCTCCAGAAACTATTCCTGTTTGATCATTTGTGGCTAAGAGGAAACTCTGACAGCAGGATTGGCTTTGGAACACAATCCTGTTCCCCAAGCCATGGCATCAAGGAAAAGGTCAAATCGAGTATCGGAAGAATCCACGCGGAAAGTGCCCTGCATTCGCGGAGATAGTATGCGGCGTAAACCGCCGCGATTGAAAGCCAAATAAATACAAGAACAGCTCTAACTCTCCCAAGAAACAGAATCGAGTCAATTTTCCATTTCGCGGCTGAATAGCCTATGCCGCACTTAATTTCTTTGCCGATAAAGTCTGCCCAGAAAAATAAAAATAAAGTAAGCACTGCGTTTGGGAGAGTAAAAAGCTGCCATGGCTGAATATTGGAAAAATCAACAACAAACCAGATAGAGAATGCGCCCAATGGTACGTTCTGTCCAAGCAGCGACGCAAGTGCCATAGGATCATAGATAGCGAAGAATGCCACCAGAAGCGTCAATAAGGTCATTACAAAACGAATTCTTTCCCATGCCTTTTCGCCGAACGCCATCACCCATCGATCTCGTGTTTCAGCATCGCTTAGCCTGCTTGGGACTTCGCTTATATAGACGATGGGCAGATATAGCAAAAAGGCTGATTTGATAGAATATCGGTATACCAAAGCCGGCGGGTAGCATATTAACAGTGCGATTAACGCAAAAAACCGGCTCAAACCACTTTCCCCACTTCGAAAAAAAATAGACGACAAGACCACGAGGAGAGTATTTTCCAGAGATGTCCGTGGTCTCTGGAATCAACTCAGGAGCAATAGAAAGATCCGTCGAAAATACCACTCTACGCTAGTTATTTGGTAGTTCTGTTACCCATCATCCACGTATAATAGCGACGCAAGAATTCTAATTAGAATCGTTCTGGCTAAAATACCAAGCATCAAACCTGGAAATATCGCGGTGAACGCAGCGAAGACAAGTGTCCTGCTTCTTATTGCAAACTGCGCAAGCTTAATAGCATCCAGTCCGGGAGCAAACGTAGCAATTACAAGTGCACTTGCCACATTTCCCACAATAACAAAATTCAAAAGCAGATCAGTTAAAAATCCATATTCTACTTTATCAGAAAACGTTAGGCCAAGCATGTACAAAAAGCTAGCCGTCACCGCGGTAGAAACTGCCAAAATGGCAACTTTCACTGTTGGCGATCGAATTCTGAAACTCGACCCACGCCAATAACCTTTCGCCATAACGCGCCCAAGCTTTACTGATCGCGGGGATCGCAGCAAGACAAGTGGTGCGGCAAGTATGCTAACGAGAATATGGTCGACTGTATTAACCCGGCTTATTCATCGAATCCCGTTTTTGGCGTCCCTCGGGGCCGTTTTGTGGCTTGGGGGCCGTTGCGCTGCGGGCGATGAGCGGCGGTGCCGGGCATTGCTGTGGCCGAAGCCCTTGGGGAGGCGGCCGTTCGGGGAGGGCGGCTCTCGTGGGGTGCTATCCGGCGATCTGCGCATGACGACGCGTCGCCCATGGGCGTTTGTGGTCTGCGGTCTGCGGTTTTCTGGCCGGGGCTACGGGTCGGCCCAGTGCAGCGCCAGTATCCCTGGCCAGAGAGCCTGCCAGAACGGTGCTGCGGCCGAAGAGATCGGCAGCGTTCCGGCGCCCCGAGATCGTCAGCCGTGCCCCCGCCCGGAGCACCCGCTCACGCAGCCGCGTGCCGTCTCCAGCCCGTGCCGGTCGCCTTTGCCAAGGCGCGGCGGGCGATGTGCATGACCTGATAGGCGAGGCAGGCGATAAGCAGCCTCACCTCGTTGCAACCGAAGGCATCCACGGCCTGGGTCTTCGACTTCAACTTCTTGCCGCGCCTATGCGATTTCGCCCGGTTGGTCGAGGATAGCGCCGGTGCCAGCACGTCCTTCAGCTCGCCCATGTGGCCCTCGGCCTTGCCGCGTTCGCGGCCCCGTTCGCCGGAAGGTTGGGCGCCAGCACCTCGCGCCGCGTCTTCTCGGTCCAATCGAGGGAGGTGACCAGGAAGAAGCGGTCGAACAGCAGATCATCTGGCCGTTCCTTGACGACTAGGATCACGCGCCGCAGCTTGTCCCAACTGTCCGCCTGCCCCCAACTGTCTGCCTGACAGAGCAGTTCATAGAGCCATCTCCGTGGTTCCGCAGGCCGTCGCCCCGGTGGCCGTTTCATGCAAGGCTCGGGCTAAACCGCTCGAGCCCAACCGGTCGGGCACGGCGTTGGCCCGCAGCAGCGAGACGTAGTCGATGCCGCGCGCCTCAAGCCCGGCCAGAAGCGTGGTGCGAACGGAAACCCCGCATCGATGCGCACCATCGCCACGTCGCAAAAGCTGTTTTGCGCCCGGTCCACGACATCGAGGATCACATCCAGCGCGCCCTCGGCGGTGCCGACATTGCCGGGCAAGCCGGGCATCGAGCATGTCGCCGGTCTCCGCGACCCTGGTGATCAGCGGGTGATAGATGCGGGCGTTGTAGTGGCCGTTCCACGCAGGCGAAGGCTGGTGGCCATGCACTTCGATCGGGGCGCTGTCGACATCGAGCGTGACACAAGACAGCCGTTTGCCGCGCCGCTCGGCCCTGATGCCCCGTCCGGCCATTTCCAGCACCGCCTCGCGCAGCACCGATCGGTTGGCAGGTTCTGCCATCAATGCCGTAAACCGCGACAAAGTCGGCTGGGATGCCAGCCCGCCCCCCTGGGCAAGCGGCGTCAGCCCCGCCGAGGAACTTGGCCAGCCAGCGCGGCGCGCCGGATCGTGGCGCAGCGCATCCGCATCGTCATGGTCGCGCCACCCTTGCGCGACCAGCACCACGCAAGTCCGGATCAGCGAGGCGAGATCATGCGTGACGTCGACCCGCCTTCGCGGATCCTTCAGACGCGCCGTCATCCAGCCCACGATGCCGCTTCGTTCGAGGATCTCCCGCAGCAGCACCGCGCCGGGGTCGCCAGTGAGCCGGTCCGTGCGGCATACGATGCGAAGAGAGCGGTTGAAACTCGGGATGACTGTCTGTAACGTTTCACCCATGCCTGCGTCCGATGCTGCTGCAGGTTTCTGGCTAGAACCTTGAATCTACAGCACTTTCAGGCGCACGCAACCAATACCGCCGATTTCCGTGAATAAGGCGGGATTAAAATACCACGCTGCTAATCCCATTAGCGCGACAGAAACAAAAGTCTCAGCGCACGCAAGCAAGCTTACTTTGCCAGCTTTTATACTTTCCGGGCTGGCCACCCGAACGAAATGCCCTTTCAAAAGCCTGTTTGCCGTCACTTGACTTACACCTCATCGAGCAATCGCACGTTAGCACCGCAAGTCAGGTAGTGCAATTAGCAGGATCGTGGTAGCTTACCTTCCACCCACTTCGCCACGATCAGCCCCGGCACTGCGTCATGCGCCCGCTCGGCATCGCGCGCCAGATCCAGCCGCTTGCGCAGCTTGACCTGCGACACCAATGAGATCATGCGACGCGCGAACACCTCGAAGCCGACCGTTTGGCGCTGGCAGGCGCGTTAGCTTGACGAAGGTATCGACGGGCTCGGGTGCTACAAG
>JBCKXH010000189.1:0-3731 GCA_038921555.1 Paracoccaceae bacterium | reverse complement strand
TTGCCCTTCTTTGTGGACGACATCTCGGGGTCCCGTGCGCCCGCCTTGTTCTTCGTCAAGGACTGGGCATCGATGATCGTGGCATCGACCAGGGTGCCTGAGTGCCGCGTGATGCCCTTTTCGGCCAGATGCGCGTTCACCGCCGCAAAGATCGCCTCGGTCAGACCGTGCCGCTCCAGCAGGCGGCGGAAGTTGAGGATCGTCCCTCGGGGCTTACGCGGCCCCACTGGGGCCACGGTCCCCGTGCCGTCCTGGTGCCGTCAAAGGTCGATCGCCGCACAGCTGCGGGGGCAGAGATCGAGGCAGTCCTGCATGATTACGGTGAGCCTGTCGGGCCGATCGTGTCGCAGCGGATCGCCCATGTTGACGCCTTCACCGGGGGGCAATGGATCGGGGGCTATGCCAAGGGGAGCGCCGCCCATGCAGAGATCAAGGCGCTGGTGAGCGTCATCAAGTGGATTATCGACAAAGGGGGAAAGAGCAATGGCTAGGACGTCACTGAAGACGAATATCGGGCGCAAACCAGATCAGGACAAAGCCGCCGCGATCACGCGGGCGCTGGCGCAATCCGCCGCCCCTGCCGTGACACAAGAGGACGGCGATATCCTGCATGAAACAGTGTCCTATCACCTGCCCGTGGATCTGATCGAACTTTGCCGGGAACTTGCGGAAGCCCGCCTGAAGGTCGTCCGGGCAGAGAAGCGCAAGGCCAAACGGGAAGGTGTCAAAGGGCCTGAAGCCCGCCGATCGGCGTCTGCTGTTGTCCGGGAAGCCCTTGAAGCCTATCGTGGGCAAATCGAGGCTGAGATCAAGCTGTTGAAGGGATAGGCAGGTGCTGGGGGGCGGTATCTGGACGCTGCCTGAAAACGGCGTTGTTGTAGAACTGCCACGTGAGGCGTGACGAACTATAGCTCCTTGCGGCGCAGGCGGTTTGGCGGTATTTTTCGGGCATATCGCCGCCCGATCTGTGCCCGACCTACAAAGGCCTCAAGCCGTATGATGTCTGAAGCAACCACAGGCCCGGGCACCGATACCGTCTCGGCGGCGACGGCGGCGATCCTTGGCCTCTTCCTGATCTGCCTGCTGGTGCCGAGCTATTTCTACGTGGCAGATCTCAAGCTGAGCCCTATTCGCATTCTGCTGCTGGCCAGCTTCATCCCGCTGGTGCTGCGGCTGCTGAGCGGGGCAAGCGGCAGGATACGGGGGATCGACATCTTTCTGATGCTCTACGCGTTCTGGATCATGGTAACCCTTGTGTATCACCATGGCCTGTCGCGCCTGCCGCTGGCCGCCATGACGATCATCGAGGTGTTCGGCGGCTATCTGATCGGGCGAACTCTGGTGCGCAATGCGGCCGGTTTCCGCAGGCTGTTTCGCTATGTCCTCTACATGCTGATCTTTCTGGCGCCTTTCGTTCTTGTCGAGCTGCTGACCGATCGCAACCTGCTGCAGGAGATCTTCCGCAGTATCCTGCCGACCTACTTCAAGGCCGCGTCCTCTTACGGCCGGATGGGGTTGAACCGGGTGATGGCGCCTTTCGAGCACCCGATCCTTTATGGGCTGTTCTGCTCGATCAGCCTTGCCCCCATTGCCTATATCCAGAGCGAGAAACCGGGCCGGGCGCTGCTATTGGTCTCTTTCATCGGGGCGATGACCTTTGCCGCGCTCTCCGCGGCGCCGCTTCTCGCAGTGGCCATTCAATTGGGCCTGATCCTCTGGGGCTGGGCCACCGGCTCGAAATGGTGGTTGCTGTTCGGGCTGGTCAGTGTGACCTATGTGACGGTCGATCTGCTGTCGAACCGGACCCCGATTACGATCCTGATCAATTATATCACCTTCGACTCGAATACGGCTTGGACCCGTGTCAACATCTGGACATTCGGCTCGGCCGAAATGTGGCGCCATCCGATTTTCGGGATCGGTCTGAACGATTGGGAAAGGCCCTATTGGCTGACCGGATCGGTGGACAATTTCTGGCTGTTGAACGGAATGCGCCATGGCCTGCCGGGGGTGATCTTCGTAATGGCCGCGGCCGCATCCGGGTTCCGGGCGATTGTCAGGGCGCGCGGGCTGTCGCCCGAGGAGGCGCGCTATCGCACCGGATATCTGCTGTCGCTTGTCGCGCTGTATTTCACGCTCTGCACCGTGCATGTCTGGAGCGGCACCAGTTCTTTCGTGATGCTGTTCATCGGGGCGGGGATGTGGATCTGCGATATCGCCCCGGCCGGGGCGGAAACGGGGCCGCAACACGCCGCACAGACTGTCACCCCGCAAACCGGCACGGCAGTCGGACCCATCGCTTTCAGCCGTTTTGCGCCAACCCATCGCCGCCGCCCATAAATCGTGTCCGGTGACAATTGAGGAAACTGTGATAGGATTGGCGTGCGCCTATCTTGTTCTGACCCATAGTTTGCCATATTTCACCTGCACTTGGAACTGCCGAATCTCGGGGTCAGGAACACGCAAGGGGATCACGGAATGTCAAGGGTTTCTATTTTTATTGCCGTCTGCGCACTGGCAGGTCTTGGCAGCGCCGCCAGCGCGGAAACCTACTATGTTGCCGCTTCTACCGGGACGAGCAGCGCTGTCCCGGACAGTTCGGCCAGCGCCCCGTTCCTTGGGGTTTATGCTGCCCTGACAAGCGGCAAGCTCATTGGGGGGGATGTCATCCTGCTGGCCGACGGGAATTATGGTCGCCTGAAGCTCTATAATATCACGATCCCCGCCACCGTCACGATAAGATCGCAGAATCAGAAGAACGCCCATTTCGATGCAATCCAGATCATTGGCACAACCACGAACCTGAGGTTCGAAAACATCGGCGTCTGGCCGACCAATCCGGACCTGCCGGGTGAGTCCATGATCACAACGGCCACGACCTCGGCGAACATCTCGTTTGATGGGCTGGATGTCCGCAGCGCTCTGGACTCCAGCAAATATCTGGAATGGGACGCCGCCACCTGGAACAAGCGCAGGTTCAGCGGCTTCTATTTGCGGGGTGCCGATAACGCGGTGACCAACAGCAGGCTGGTCGGGATTTACATGGGCATCACGACGGAGGGCGCAAACGCCCTGGTCAGCGGAAATGTGATCTCTGGCTTTAACGGGGACGGGCTGCGCGGGTTGGGCAACAACAACGTCTTTCGCAACAACCGAGTCATGAACTGCGTCGCGACGGATGGCAACCATGCCGATGGGTTCCAGTCCTTTGCAAGTTCTTCCGGACCCGTCATTGGTCTTGTGCTGGATAGCAACATGATCCTGGAATGGACGGCCGCTCCCAATCCGCTGCGCTGCCAATTGCAGGGGATCGGCCTGTTCGACGGGTTCTATGACAATCTGACGATCATCAACAACGTGGTGTCGGCCAGCCAGTATCACGGCATCTCGGTCTATGGGGCCCGCCACGCGCTGATTGCCAACAACACGGTGGTGAATGCGCTCGGCAACCTGGGCGCCACCCCCTATCTGGCGGTCAGGCCGCACAAGAACGGCACACTCCCGAACGATGTCATGGTGGTCAACAATGTTGCCATGAGCATTCAGGGTGCGGCCAGCAGCACGGATGCGGTCGTGTTTCTCAACAACTCGGCCGCCATCTCGCTGGTGAGCGAGTTCGAAGACGCGATGGCCTTTGACTATCGGCCCAAGACGACCAGCAGCTACATCGACAGCGGCAACACGGTCTATGGGGCGAAGATGGATATCATGGGAACGGCCCGCCCCCTGGG
>JBCKXH010000188.1:0-3753 GCA_038921555.1 Paracoccaceae bacterium | reverse complement strand
TGGTCCGCATCCCCGCACGCCAGCGGCGGTAACTCGCGGGGGCGACGCATGATCGATCCCGACGAACGCGAACAGGCGGCTCTGCGCGCTGGCCTCAGGAACATGGCCGAACTGATGGCCGAGATCGGCTGGACCACGCGGTTCGCCGATCTGTCGGCGGCTCAGGCGCTGGCACTCGCGACCGCCGCCGTCGACGGCTTTCAGGAGGCCATGGCAACCAGCGCCCCCCGGCCCGATCCGGAGGTGCCGTTCTGATGGATGCCACTTTCGATTTCAACCACCGGGAGAAGCCGCCCAGTTTTGCGGACTCCGTCAATGCCCGTATCGACAGCGCCCTTGTCGCAGAACTGGCCGAACGGCCCCAGCGAGACTATCTCGGCGGCAGCAGGCTCGGAGACGCGTGCCAGCGCAGGCTGCAGTGCGAATACCTGAAAACCCCCAAAGACCCCGGCGCTGGCTTTTCAGGCCAGTCCCTGCGGATCTTCGCTCTGGGGCATGTCCTTGAGGATCTTGCCACCGCTTGGCTGCGCAAGGCCGGGTTCGACCTTCGCACGCGCAATCGGCACGGCGATCAGTTCGGCTTTTCGGTCGTGGGCGGACGTGTCCAGGGACATGCCGACGGGGTGGTGGTCGCAGCCCCTGACGGGATGGCGGTTCCGGCGCTCTGGGAATGCAAATCGGCCAACGCGAAGAACTGGCGGGACATCGTCAAGCGCGGTGTCGCGGTCTCCAAGCCGGTCTACGCCGCGCAGATTGCGCTCTACCAAGCCTATCTCGACCTGACGGAATACCCGGCCGTATTCACGGCGGTGAACAAGGACACCTGCGAGCTCTGGCATGAGTTGGTGCCGTTCAACGGGGCGTTGGCACAGGCCTGCAGCGACAAGGCCGTGCGCATCCTGCAGGCCTGCGATGCCGATGAATGGCTGCCCCGCGTCGCGTCCGATCCCGACCATTTCGAATGCATGTGGTGTGACTGGAAGCAGAGGTGTTGGGCATGATGACGGACGACACCCCGGCGGCGCCTGCGCGCGTCAAACCAGATCCCGCAATGATCGCAACCTTCACCGACATGGTGTTTGGCTATTGCGATCACTTCGTGCCCGTCCGCGCGCTCGCAGAAAAAGGCGGCGGCGACCAGATGCCGCACACCCCCTTCATGGACAACGACGCCGAACTTGCTGGCAAGCTGGCTGTTCAGGCTCGCTGGGCGGCCGACAATGGCATGGCCCTGTTCGTGGTCCCCGGCACGGTTATTGCCGCGGGTGAAGCCAAGGCGGAACACGTCGCCCAGACGCAGGTCGTCCTGGTCGATCTCGATCATGGCGACATCGACGCCAAACACGCGCATCTGGTTCGGCACATCGGGCCGCCGACGCTCGACGTCGCGTCGGGCGGTGTCACGCCCGAAGGTCAGCGCAAGCGCCATCTTTACTGGCGCCTGACTGAACCCGCCGCAGGCGAGGACATCGCCACGGTCTGCCGCGCCCGACACATGATCGCCGCGAAGGTCGGCGGCGACCCCGCGTTCCGCTCCGCCCACCAGCCGATCCGGGTTGCGGGATCGATCCACGCCAAGCATGGCCAGCGGCGGCTGGTCGAAATTCTGAACCGCGGGCACGTCGATCATGACCTTGGCGAGTTGCTCGAGGCGATCATCGCGATGCCGCCGATGGAAGGCGAGACCGGCCTCGACTTCAACATGGCGGCCACCGAGCGTGGCAGCGTGACCGAGATCTTCGGCCGCAAGGTCCGTGAAGGCGGCGTGGATGGCACCACCCGGTTCGACGCGCTGTCGCGCGTGATCGGCTACTGGATCCGGCGCTCGCGCGAAGGCCATGTGCCCCGCGACAAGGCCTGGGAAGAGATCGTCGCCTATAACGCGGCCCGCATCGACCCACCCTGGCCGGAGGCCCGGTTGCGCGAAGAGGCCGAACGCCTCTGGAAGCGTGACCTCGCCCGAAACGGCGACTTCGATGATCAAGATGACGGTTCCGGAGGTGGCCCTGCTGGTGGAGGCGACGACGGGCCGGTGCCGGTGCGCTTCACCGAGGATGCGCTCGCTGCAACTTTCGCCTCCCGGCATGCCGAGACATGGCGCTACGTCGCGGGCTGGGGGCAATGGCTGACCTGGTCGGGCAAGCTGTGGCGGCGCGGAGACACTGCAGGCCTTCGATCTGGCCCGGATGATCTGCCGCGAGACTGCGGCACGCGCAGGTTCGGCAAGGCTCAAGGCGAAGCTTTCCAGCGCAGCGACGGTCTCTGCCGTGGAACGACTCGCCCGCTCGGACCGCCGCCATGCCACCACGACCGAGCCCTGGGACCGTGATCCCTGGCTGTTGAACACACCGGGTGGCGTGGTCGATCTACGCAGCGGCACGTCGATGCCGCACGAACCCGAACTGTTCATGACGCGCATCGCCGGGGCATCGGTGGCCGATGCCTGTCCGGTCTGGCTCGGGTTCCTCGAAACCGTCACCGGCGGTGATGCCGAGTTGCAGAGCTATCTCCAGCGGATGGCGGGCTATTGCCTGACCGGCGTCACGACCGAGCATGCGCTCTTCTTCCTCTACGGCACCGGCGCGAACGGCAAATCCGTCTTCGCCAACACCCTGACGGCCATCCTCGGCGACTACGCCACCGTCGCGCCGATGGACATGTTCATGGCGACGCTGGGCGACCGCCATCCGACCGACATGGCGGGGCTGCGTGGTGCCCGCATCGTCACCTCGATCGAGACCGAACAGGGCAGCCGCTGGGCCGAGAGCAAGCTGAAGGCGCTGACCGGGGGTGACAAGATCACCGCCCGCTTCATGCGGCAGGATTTCTTCGAGTTCATTCCGCAGTTCAAGTTGCTGATCGTCGGCAACCACAAGCCCGCCATCCGCAACGTGGACGAGGCGATGAAGCGTCGCCTGCACATGGTGCCGTTCACGGTCACCATCCCGCCCGCCCGGCGCGACAAGCACTTGGCGGACAGGCTGCTGGCCGAGCGCGACGGGATCCTCGCATGGGCGATCGAAGGCTGCATCGAGTGGCAGCGGACGGGGCTGCGCCCACCGCCCGCCGTCATGGCCGCGACCGAAGATTACTTCGAGGCCGAGGACGCCATCGGTCGCTGGATCGACGAGCGCTGCACCCTCGGATCGCACCTGAGCGCCAGCACCGCCGCGATGTTCGCGGGTTGGAAGGCATGGGCCGACGCAAACGGCGAGTTCGCGGGCTCGGTCAAACGCTTTTCCGAAGCGCTGATCGTCCGCAGGTTCGAGCGCCACAACACCCGCTCCGCCAAGGGATTCCGGGGGATCGCCCTCAACGACAGCAACTCTGACCTTTTCTCGGGAGAATAGGAAAATGCGAATGAATTCAGTTGGTGTGACGGATGCGACGGATCAGACTTATAAGACCGTTACGTGCGCACACACACACGCGCCTGTAAGGCAGATAGAGAACTATCCGTCACATCCGTCACATCCGTCACCGACCACTCGGTTCCGCTTCAGGGCGATGGCAGTCTGTGGCGCAGCATCCTTGCCCTTGATCTCGGCACCACCACTGGCTGGGCGCTGCGCGGCTTCGACGGGCTGATCACCAGCGGCACCGCCAGCTTCCGCCCCGGACGTTTCGACGGCGGCGGTATGCGATACCTGCGCTTCACGAACTGGCTGGCCGAGATCGACCGGTTGTCAGGACCGGTGGAGACGATCTGGTTCGAGGAGGTCCGGCGCCACGCCGGCACCGATGCCGCACATG
>JBCKXH010000187.1:0-3773 GCA_038921555.1 Paracoccaceae bacterium | reverse complement strand
GGAAAACCCCGGCGACGCCGCCCATGTCCGCTGGGTCTTTGCCCGCTTCATCGAGATCGGCTCGGGCACCGAACTGGCGCGCGAACTGGCAGCGCGCGGTGTTACCAGCGCTCGTGGCCACCGCATCGACAAGAAGTTCATCTACCGGATGCTGAACAACCGCGCCTATGTCGGCGAGGCCGTGCACAAGGGGACCGGCTATCCCGGCGAACACAAGGCCATCATCGACCGCGCGACATGGGACAAGGTTCATGCCATCCTGACCGAAAGCCCGCGCAAGCGCGCGGCACGCACCCGCGCCGACACGCCCGCGCTGCTGAAGGGCCTGCTCTACGGCCCCGATGGGGCCGCCTTCTCGCCAACCCACACCCGCAAGAGCAGCAGGCTCTACCGCTACTACGTCAGCCAGACGGTCCTGAAACACGGCGCCGGGTCGTGTCCCATCGGCCGCGTCCCTGCTGGCGAGATCGAGGCCGCCGTCATCGACCAGTTGCGCGCCGTGCTCCGCCAGCCCGAGATCGTGGCCGGGACTTGGAAAGCAGCGCGGGTGCAGGAGGGCGACATTGCCGAGGCCGACGCCCGCGAAGCCCTGACCCGTCTCGACCCGCTGTGGGACGAGTTGTTCCCCGCCGAACAGGCCCGCATCGTGGCGCTTCTGGTCGAACGGGTCGACATCGGCACCGATGGAATGAACGTCCGGCTGCGAATGGACGGGCTGGCCGGGCTCGCGCATGAAATGATCAACGATGTTGGAGAAGCTGCATGAACCGCGCGAAGGCAATCCCCGAGACCGTGACCATCCATGTCCCGTTCCGCATTGTGAAGCGCGGCGGGCGGAAGGAAATGATCCTGCCGCCCGGCGCAACCACCGCGCGTCCCCGCAGCGACAACACGTTGATCAAGGCTCTTGCACGGGCGTTTCGCTGGAAGCGGATGCTGGAAAGCGGACATTTCGCCACCATCGGTGATCTTGCATCGAAGGAGGGCATCGCGCCGTCCTACATGACGCGGGTGATGCGGATGACGCTGCTGGCACCGGAGATCGTCGAGGCAATTGTCGACGGACGGCAGGGGCCGGAGGTGACGCTGGCGGGGCTGCTGGAGCCGGTTGCGCTGGAGTGGGGGGGGACAAAAGCAACTCTCACAAAACTTTCCACTGCAAACGAGTCTCGCGTCAGGATTTGGTGTGAAGCAGGTGATCGGCATGCATGTGCCTCCCGGCTTGACAGTCAAGTCCATCACAGACAGTAGCGTCCGGTGAGCCCGATGCAGTTCCTGAGCGTCTGCAGCGGGATCGAGGCGGCCTCGGTCGCCTGGACTCCGCTGGGCTGGCAGGCCAGTGCGGTTGCAGAGATCGACCCTCGCCTGCTACGTTCTCGCCCACCGGCACCGATGGGTGGTTTATTGAGATCGTGGAAGCTCTGATCCGACGGGGCGATGGATGACGAGTCACAAGCCCTATGACCTGGCAAATAGCCGTCATTCAACCCCGATAGATCCCCTTCTGCACCGCACGAAAGGCAGCGCCGATCTTGCCCACGCTTCCGAGCCGGGCCTTGGCGTCGGCCACGCTGCCGTAGCGCACGTTGATATAGCCCCCAAGCCAGTCGAGCTTCAGTTCTTCGGCACCCTTTTCTCGGTATGCGGCCAAGACTGACAACAGAAACCCGCGCATTTCAACTTCGTAGCCGCCGAGGTCGTTGGCGATCACCTGTTCCGCCCGTTCGGCCCGCGTCTTCTTGGGCAAGGCGAAGCGGACATAGGCCAGCACGTCAAAGACATCGCAGTCCTTTGCGTCGACCAAAGCCGAAATGTCGTTCAGCTTGTCGCTGTCATAGCCCCGCTCTGCCAGCGCCTGAAGAAAGGCCTCGCGGCTTTCTGGGTCGCTCCAGATCGCGCGCAATTCATCTTCACCGGTTATCAATCCCACCAAATCGCCGAACAGCCGCTCCAGAAACTGCTGGGCCGAGATCGGTTTGCCATCGGGCGACCAATAGGTCGTGGCTGCGATATACTTGATGCTGCGCTCTTTGCCGTCGGCGAGTCTCACCAGAACCTTGACGGTCGGCTCTTCAGTTTCCGGCGGCTCACGGCCATCGGGGCCCGGCGTCGGGTCGCCCGCAGGCGGAGCCGTTGCTGGGCGTGGGGTGCCTTCGGGCGGCAGCGGTTCGCCGTCCCACTCCGGGTCATTGAAGTGCTCATAGGCTTTCACGAAATCGTAGATCGTGAAGAACGCCTTGCCGTCGAATGTCCGGGTGCCGCGCCCGATGATCTGCTTGAACTCGATGATCGACCGGATCGGGCGCATCAGCACGATGTTGCGCAGGTTGCGGGCATCGACGCCGGTGGACAGCTTCTGCGAGGTGGTGAGGATGGTCGGAATCGTCTTTTCGTTGTCCTGAAAATCGCGCAGGTGCTGCTCGCCCAGCTTGCCGTCATCCGCCGTCACGCGCTGGCAATAGTTCGGGTCTGAGCCACCCTTGATCTGGTTGATGTAGTCGCGCACCCGCAGCGCGTGGTCCTGAGTGGCGCAGAACACGATGGTCTTTTGCCGCTGGTCAATCTCGGCCATGAATTCGGCAACGCGGCTGCGTTCGCGGGCCTCGATGATGATCTTGGTGTTGAAATCGGCCTCGGTGTAGGTGCGGTCTTCCTCGATCTCGCCCTCCACCACCTCGTCGCCGGGTTGGAAAACGTATTCGTCAATCGTGCTGGCCATCTGGCGCACTTTGAACGGCGTCAGGTAGCCGTCCTCGATACCCTCGCGCAGGGCGTAGGTATAAACCGGATCGCCGAAATAGGCGTAGGTGTCGGCGTTCACCCGGCGCTTGGGGGTCGCGGTCAGGCCAAGTTGGGCGGCAGGGGCGAAATACTCCAGAATCCCGCGCCATTCGCTTTCGTCCTTGGCCCCGCCGCGGTGGCATTCATCGACGATGATCAGGTCAAAGAAATCCGGCGGATAGGCGCGGTAGGCAGCATCCTCGCCGGTCATGAAGGTCTGGAAGATGCTGAAGAACAGGCTCGCATTTTTTGGCATCCCGCCCTTTTTGCGGATCAGGTCCGGGTCGATCCGGGCCAGCGCAGCCGAGGGAAAGGCGGAAAACGAGGTATACGCCTGATCGGCCAGAAAATTGCGGTCGGTCAGAAACAGGATGCGCGGGCGGCGGGTCGGCTGTTGCGTCAGGTTCCAACTGGCATGAAACAGCTTCCACGCGATCTGAAACGCGATCAAGGTTTTGCCGGTGCCGGTGGCCAGCGTCAGCAGGATGCGGGTTTTCCCGGCCGCCACCGCCTCCAGCACCGCGTTGATGGCGTTGTGCTGGTAATGGCGCGGCTCCCATTTGCCGCCGCCGGACTCAAACGCCACCGCCCCGAACCGGTCGCGCCACAGGTTGGCCACGGCATAGGTGCGGTGCCACAGCTCATCGGGCGTGGGGAACGGCGGCAGCGGGCCTTCAACGCCGGTGACCATATCGACGCCATACCAACCAAGGCCGTTGGTGGCATAGGCAAACCGGCTGCGCAGGCGGGTGGCATAGTCCTTGGCCTGGCCGAGGCCTGCCGTCACCGGCAGCCCGGCGCGTTTGGCCTCGATCACCGCGAGTTTCTGGCCGTGATAGATCAGCACATAATCGCAAGACAACGAGGCGGCGCGGTTGGTTTTGCGGCCGGTGCGGCCGGTGATACGACCGGGGCAGATCACCTCGCGCCGGACCCGGCTGCCGGGTACGGTGCCCCAGCCTGCGGCCAACAGGGCGGGGTCGATCCGGTCG
>JBCKXH010000186.1:0-3795 GCA_038921555.1 Paracoccaceae bacterium | reverse complement strand
CGTCGGGGTCGGGTTCTGGCTTTTGCGCGGGCGGTGTCGGGTTTCTGATTTCGGGGCTGCCCCCTGCGACACTTGCGACTTCTGCGACACCAGATCAGCGGGGCGGGCGCTGCGCTTCGGCCTCGGCCTCGGCTTTCATCGGTTCCCAAGCCCGCGTCAGACCATTCCAAACCTTGCCCGTGCTGCCGTGGCGCTCCCAGTCGGACAGGCCCTGCCATGCCGCCCCGGTGACGGCGCGCCCGGTCCAGGTCTTGGGGTTGCCGTTCATGTCGCGCCCGTGGCGGAATGCGGCGCTCGGCTCAGATTGAGGCCCGGTGCTGGGCTGGGTGAAGGTATCCCTACAGCCAGAATTAACCGAATTAACCGAATTAACCCCCGGTGGCACGAAGGTGAACAAGGCGACGGTAGAGGCCGAGGGCGAGGTTAAATCGGTTGAATCGGTTAATTCTGGCGGTAGTGAACGCTTCCATACGCCCAGCGCTGGGCCTCAATCCATCCCCGGCGATACCTTCCGCCACGGGCGCGACATGAACGGCAACCCCAAGACCTGGACGGGCGGGGCCGTCACTTTGGCGGCATGGCGAAACCTGTCCGATTGGGATCGGCACGGCAGCACTGGAAAAGTCTGGAATGGCCTCACGCGGGCTTGGGAACCGGTGCAAGCCCGCTGAGCCAGGCCGCCCGCAGAGCATCGGCCCCCTCAAAAGCCTCAGCCGAGATCAACTTTCACCTCCGCCATTTCAGACAGATGCTGGTGAACATGGCGGGCCAGCGCCTGCTCCATCGCGTGCGCATCGATGCCAAGGTCCGCCGCCATGATTGCCGCCACACGCGGCGGCCAGTTTTGCCAGGCATCGCGCTCTTGCCGCGCCAGATCGAACACCAGCGCCGTGGCCTGCGCACGGTCGACAAGCTCGCCCTTCAGCTTGGCCAGCCTGATCTTTGCGGCCTGCGCCTTGATAACCTCGTTGGCGAGGCGCGCCCGCATCATCGAGACTTCACCGCCGCCCGTGTCGCCGGGAAGCGGATCAGCGCCCGCCTCATGCAGGGTTTCGCGCACCGCCTCCAGCGCCGCGACCGGAACCGCTTTCTTTGCAGCTACGGGAACCGCTTTCTTTGCGGCTTGCGGGCGCTGCAGTGCCGGATCGGTCTGCGCCCGCCAGTCCGCGTCGGCCCGCGCCGGATCAATCGTGCCGTCCGGCAGCGTCGTGATCCGACCGCTGGCGATGGCCTTGCGCACCGCTGATTCAACAACGCCGCGATGCCTCGCATATGCCCGCCGAGAGATTCCCATGTCAGCCGCCTCAATCTCCGATCAGGTCAAACAGCCGCCAGCCTCTCGGCAGCCACATCAGCGAACGTGCGCCCGTCTGCTTCAAGCGTGGCCGTCTCGCCAGTAAAATTCTGCCAGCGGATAACACCGAGATCGACGTAAGCCGGGTTCAGTTCGATGGCGTAGCAAACCCGCCCCGTCATCTCTGCCGCGATGATCGTCGTGCCCGAGCCAGAGAACGGATCATAGACGGCCTGGCCGATGCTGCTGTTGTTCTCGATTGGGCGCTTCATGCACTCGATGGGCTTTTGCGTGCTGTGGCCGGTTTCCGATTTCTGTGGCTTGTCGATTTGCCACAGCGTCGATTGCTTTCGACCACCATCGTAGTGGCCGACCCTGCCCTTTCGAACCGCATACCAGCATGGCTCGTGCTGCCAGTGGTAATCGCCGCGAGACATGACCAGTGCGCTTTTCGCCCAGATGATCTGCGACCGAATGGCGAAGTCTGTGGCCACCAGGCTGTCGGACACCAACGCGGCGTGAATGCCAGCGTGCCAGACATAGGCGACGTCGCCGGGAAACAGCGCCCATGCATCGCGCCAGTCGGCCCGGTCGTCGTTCAGCACTTTGCCCTTTGCTGTCCCGGTCTGCCCTGTTTTGCCGATGGCATCATCCCGCCACGATGCATCATACTCCACCCCATAGGGCGGGTCCGTCACCATCAGGTGCGGCTTCACGCCCGCCAGGACAGCATCAACCACATGCGCCTCGGTGGACGATCCGCAGATGATGCGGTGCTTGGAATGCAGCTTCATCCGCTTCATTGGCTGAATATCCATCCATGGCATCTCGGTTTACGTTGGATCACGTTGAAACACGTTGGATCGCGTTGAAACCGCTCGGCTAACTTCCATGGCCGAACGTCTGTCCGCTTGCCTCCAGAACGGCGTCTTTGCCGGTCGCGATCTCCCACCGCCGCACCGCCACGTCGCAGTAGACGGGCTCCAGCTCCATCGCGAAGCAGCGTCGTCCGGTGCGCTCCGCAGCGACCAGCTGCGTGCCTGACCCGCAGAACGGCTCATAGACGAGATCGCCGCGATCCGAAAACGCGGACAGCACGAACTCCACCAGCGCCACCGGAAACACCGCTGGGTGCGAACCGCCAGGAACACTCCCCTTGTGGCGCATGATGCGGAACACGCTGTCGGGGATGTGGTGGCTCTGGATCGCATTGCCGGTTCCGGTCTTGGCGTGCACGATGCCATCAGCGCCGCGCAGCCCACCGCTGCCGAGGGTTTTGCCAGCGTGCTTGGACGGGACGGTCTTGTTCGCTTTGCGAGGCGCGCGATTGAAGTGGAAGATGAACTCGTGCGACGGGGCCAGGCGGCCCTGCCAGTCGCCCGGCAAGCCAGGTCCCTGATCCCAGACATACCAGCCAAACCGTCGCCAGCCAGAGGCGCGCATCCATTCCACCCAGCCCTCCCAATAGGGCTGCCATTCGCTGTCGCGGTGAACCAGCCCGAGGTTGACCAGGAGTTGCGCGTCTGCATTGACCGGTGCCGCAGCAAACACGCCCTGCATCAGCGCATCCCAATCGCTGATTGCCTGCTTGTATTCCCGCTGCTGCGCATAGGGCGGCGAGGTAAAGCACAGGTCGGCAGACTGTCCCGCCATCAGCGCAGCCACCGCGTCAACGCTGGTGCTGTCGCCGCACATCAGCCGATGCTGGCACTTGAGTTCAAGCCTTGCCACAGGGACACCCGTCGTCCTTGAACGCCATGCCTTCCGCATAGCTGAACGTCTTCTTGCAGTCGGTGCATTCCCAATGCGCGCCAAGCAGCCACACATCGCCCAGCTTCGTCACCGGGTTGGCGGGCACTTCCGGCACCGCGTCCGGGTCAGTCAGGCCAGCGGTCGGGGCAGCCGCAAGATACCTGTCGATATCGACATCATCAAAGCCCGTCAGCGACAGGTCAAACCCGTCAAGGTTCAAGTCCGCAAACTCAAGACGCAGCAGGTCGTCGTCCCACTCGGCCCATTCCGCCGACTTGTTCACGCTCAGCCGGAACGCCTTGATCTGGATGTCGGTCAGATCGTCCGCCAGAACCACAGGCACCTCGGTCAGCCCGAGTTTCAACGCGGCCTTCAACCGCAAATGCCCATCGACAACCAGACCATCCGACTGGGCAATGATCGGAACCTTGAACCCAAACTCCAAGATCACAGCCGCAACGCGATCCACAGCGTGATCATTCCTGCGCGGATTGCGCTGGTAAGCCCGCAGCCGATCAATGGGCCATGTCTCAAATTGCAGCGCTGTCACTCGGAAAACTCAGCCTCCATTTTTTGGGTGGCAACCTGTGGTGGCAACCGGGGTGGCAACCCCGAGGAAAACCCTACATCTAGGGATGCTTCGGGCCATGCCCTCCCGCATACAAATGCGAGCCGGGAGGAACCATGCCGGGGGGGGATGGACCCCGGCTGGACCCCGGAAGCCAGCGGCATCCGCGTCAAAGCAAAGG
>JBCKXH010000185.1:0-3805 GCA_038921555.1 Paracoccaceae bacterium | reverse complement strand
AAGACATTGCGGGAAATCAAAAAGCAAGAAAAGTTGGGAGCAACGCTGCCGTGAGCGTTGGTGGCCCCTTGTCCAAGGTCGAAGCCTCAGCCGGTTGCCAACGGCCCAAAGCAGCCACTCTCTTTTGGGCCTCGGCCAGGGGTGGTGTCAGACTAATGTTAACTCGTCTCAGTTTCCCCAACCCCTCGCCAAGTTAGGCTGCGCAAAGTTGGCGCCACTCGGCGAGAGCGGCGGCGCGGTTGGACTTGAAATTCTGCCGGCTGTAAAGCGCGCGCTCAAGGTTGAAATGGTTATGACTGAGGCATGAACGGCGACAAATTTCTGCAATGTTCGCATTTGTCTGAACCGAAGCATCGCGCGTTCTCGCCGTCTAAACGGTTGGTGGGAGTTCTCACTTCGGTTGTTGAGCCAGCGACCGGTTTCCTGCTTTTCGGCATTGCCGAGAACTTTCATTGCCGCGCCGCAGGACCGGAGTTTGTCAGTGACCGGGATGTTGACCTGGCCATGCCGCTTCATGGTTTTCCTGAGGAATTTCAATGCGGCCTTCCGATCGCGGCGCTTTGAAACAAAGGATTCCATGACTTCACCTTCGTGGTCGACGGCACGCCAGAGGTGTAAGCGTCCGGCCTGACTGCGGTTATCTCGCGTTCCAAGGCAGCAGATCATCGATACGGTTGATTTTGTGGTCAGCAATACGGGCAAGCGTGTCGGCGAGCCAGGCCTGCGGATCGACACCATTCAATTTGGCGGTTTCGATCAGGGTGTAGGCGATGGCTGCGGATTTGCCGCCGGTTTGCGAGCCGACGAAGAGGTAATTCTTGCGGCCCAAAGCGACGGAGCGCATCGCGCGTTCTGCTGTGTTGTTGTCGATCTCGAGGATGCCGTGATCGAGGTAGGGGCGCAGGCGCGCCATCCGGGTCAGGGCATAGCGGATTGCGGCTGCCAGTGGGCTTTTGCCAGATATGTTGTGGAGTTGGGTGTTCAGCCAAGCCTCCAAGCCGTCGAAGGCAGGTTTGGCCTCGGCCTGCCGAATCTCCACCCGCTTGTCCGGGGGCAGTCCTCGTGCGGCTTTCTCGACCGCATAGAGTTCAGCGATCTGCCGGATGGCATCGTCGGCGATGGCTGATCCTTGCGCCTTGTGCACATCGACGAACTTGCGCCTGACATGGGCCAGGCAGGCGACCTCGCGGATCTCGCCGGAACGATACAGGTCTTCAAATCCTGCATAGCCGTCGGCGTGCATCCAGCCGGTATATTTGGACAGGTGATCTTTGGGGTGTTGGCCTTTGCGGTCGCATGAGAACTGATACCAGCTGGCGGGCGGGATCCCCACGGGCGTTCATCGCGTCCGTAGGCCCACAGCCGCGCCGTTTGGGTCTTGCCGGTGCCTGGGGCCAGCAACGCCACGGGTGTATCGTCAGCGAATATTGCTTGCCCCGCCAGCACATGCCGTCCGATGGCCGCCGCCAGCGGCTCCAGCAATGCCGTGGATTTACCGACCCAATCCGCCAGCGTCGAGCGATCCAGATCGAGCCCTTCGCGGGCGAAGATCTGGCTTTGCCGATAAAGCGGCAGATGGTCGGCATACTTGTTGACCAGCACATGCGCCAGCAGACCTGGACCCGGACGCCCGCGCTCGATCGGGCGCGAGGGCAGCGGCGACCGGGTGAAGCAATCGCAGCCTGAGCAGGCGAAGCGCGGGCGGACGATCCGGTTCACAATATCGAGCCATGGTCCGCCATTGGTTCAAGGACAATGGCGAGGGGCCGGGGACGTATTCCAGTTCCTCGGTCACATCTTCGCCCAGGCGGCGCAGCTTGCCGCCGCAATGGGCACAGTCCGTGCTGCCGGGAGTGAGTTCGACCTCGATGCGCGGAATATGGTCCGGAATTGGCTTGCGCTTGGGCTTGTCGGCCGGCGCGTCCTCGGACAGGCGCAGCTTGGCCGTCATCGCGGCGATGGCGATCTCGGTTGTCTCCAAAGCCAACTGCAACTGCTCGGAAGTCTCTGATGGTGAGGAGGATCAGAAATCGATCCGGGGGATCGATTTCCCGACGAACCCGAAGCGATGGGCCCGAGCGCCTGCCAACTGATGCCTGCCCTGCGCTTGCGCTTCGGGCGTTCATCACTTCGATCCGTCCCCCGGACGGCTCGATCCTGCTCTGCAGGACCGGTCTTCACTCGCGATCAGCACCGCCTGGGACTTCACTTCGGCCTGTAAACGTGCCGCGCCCGCCCGCAGTTCGGCAGGGTCTTCCGGCAGCGATTTGGTGACATCCAGCATGGTTGATCATAGCAAAAGCAGGCCCCTATGGGAATCCCGGAATTGCAAAACCGGCGGATTTATCCTGCCGTCAAAGGCCGCCATGTCCTCAGTGGCAACCGCCACTTGCGTCGGGAAAACGATCCCCCGGATCGTTTTCTGATCCTCCTCACCCCTCAAGCAGCATCGCCAACTGCGCCGGGGTCAGCACGATCTTGCCGTCCTTGGCCGAGGGCCAGACGAACCGACCCTTTTCCAATCGCTTCGAGAACAGGCACGCGCCCTCTTGCCCCATTGTCGCTCGGACCGATGGCGCGACAATGGCTCACCCACCAGATGATCTTGATCAGATCGCCCTGCCGACCCCGGAACACCAACATATGGCCGCTGAACGGGTTGGCTCGCATCGTCTGCTCGGCCTGAGCGGCCAGGCTGGCAAAGCCCTTGCGCATGTCCGTCACCCCGACCGCCAGCCAGACCTGCGTGTTCAACGGAACCGGGATCATCCCGACAGGCCACGGATCAGCCGGGCCAGCGTCTCGGGATCAAAAGACCCGCTGACCCGCAGGCGGTGCCCACCTGCAAGCTCGATCTCGATCTGGCCATCGACGACAGGATGGGATGCGGCTGTCGGTCGAACAGGATCGACGATCTCGACCGGCAGGAAACCGGGCGCTGGCCCGGCAGCCTCCGCCGAGCCTGCCGCAAACCGCGGGTCACGCAGCCATTTGAAGATCAGGTTCGCATTCAGCGCATACCGCAGGGCGACTTGGGCGACAGACACATCCGTCGCGGTCGTCTGAAGGCAGATCGACCGCTTCTCGTCGTTCGACCAAAGCCGCCTCGTTCGCCGCGCCATCCGCAACCCCATAGTGTCCACTAACCAAAGCGGACACTATCCCATCAATCCCATCCCCGGCAGAGCAGGGAGACCGGACGCTTACTCTACAAATGGCGGCATCGTGATAGCGTTCATGACCGCAGCCACACGCCCCACCGGCTGCAAACCACGCTGACGCCCGCGCAGGAAGCGGTTGCAGTGGCCCTGCGCACGACACTGCTGGTGTCCATCGATGACCTGCTCGCGGTGGTGCGGGAGTTCCTGAACCCGGAGGTCTCGCGCTCTGGCCTCGACCGATGCCTGCGCCGTCATGGGGTGGGCAATCTGCACGATCTGCAGGCGAAATCGCCACGGCCGAAGCACAAGGCGTTCAAGGCCTACGAGCCTGGTTATCTGCATGTGGACGTCAAGTACCTGCCTCAGATGGCTGACGAAACCTCGCGACGCTACCTGTTCGTGGCCATCGACCCGTTGCCCGACAGGTGATTGCGCTGCATCACCGAGAGGGGGGCGACCCGCTGGGTCTTCATCCGCATCTACAGCTCCAAGACTGCCGCCAATGCCCGCCGGTTCTTGCGCGATCTCGAACGGGCCTGCCCGATGCAGATCAGGACCATTCTCACCGAGCGAGCCATTGAAGGCGCCATTGGTTCGAGCCCAGTGGCGAGCGGCAAGGAGTTCACCGATCGCCCTTTCGGTCT
>JBCKXH010000184.1:0-3818 GCA_038921555.1 Paracoccaceae bacterium | reverse complement strand
CATTCGACGACAGGATGAAGAATAAGCAGAACACTTGATTTCCGAAGAGGCGGCAGCAGCAACCTCCGGGAATGACGCGATGACACAAGTGACACAAAATCCCAAACATCAAACTCCCGCATACGCCCGCACAGGGAGCGAAGTTTGGAAGGATGCGTCACACGTGTCACAACCGTCACCCATCAAGACCATTGACAGGCCGGTTCAACTCAGACGTGAGTTGTGAAGAGCAGAAAATATTCAGGGCGTGATTTGGGACATACCCTTTTTATACGGCTGCCTGGAACCAAGAAATGGCGCGCGGTTGCCGACCTGATTCATGCGGGTGCTGGCGCCGAAGCGATTGCTGCGGCATCAGCCCGCGCAGCAGAGCAGGAACTTGCCGCGGCCCCCAATGATCGTGTTTTCGTCGAAAGCTTGCGATTGCTGGCCCTCATTCCTCAGGCTGCGAAGCAGGTAGATTTCTCAAAGGCCCTGCGTGAGATCGGAATTGATGCCCCCGCGAACCCTGGTCTCATGGATCTTGTGGTAGCGACCACGAAGGCGATTGACCAATTTACAAATCTGGAATCCTGCCCGAGCGATTTTGGCGAACTGAGTGCGCGGGCGTTGGCTGACAGTCTCGCCACGGCCATCGGCGATCGGCTGCCGGGCCTATTTCAGCCCAATTCTGCCGAAGTCCAGGCAGCAACAGCACGCCTCGCCGGAAGTGATGCCTTTTCAAATCTCGCGCGCCAGTTCTTCGGTCGCTTGGTGTCAGAGACGTTGCAGTCATGGCTTTCGCGGCAGTTGTCCGCCGAAGTCGGAAGGGACGGTGCTTTTTCTGGCGCAGCCGATCGATCCGCTTTTGACGCGGCCCTATCCCAATACTGCAGTGAAGCCACGCAGATCATTAAAGTGTTTGCCGGTGGCTGGTACGGCAAGACCCTCTACGGAGATGGCACAATTACGCCCCAGCGCGCCGCGGCCTTCGGGGCCGTCGCGTTCAAGAAGATCAATGAGGAACTACGCCGCAAGAGGTCAGACCATGACTGAAACGCGCGTCACAATCCTCGACGTCCAGGAAGGAGAAGACCGCGAGCTCACAATTCGCATCAACACCGGTAAGCCGAACTTCGTGATCAAATCTGATCGGCTCGAGGCCAACTTTCTTCGCAGCATTGATGATCGCATGTCCGACTTCATTGACATTGCACGCAGCATTTTTGCCGCCGACCGCCGCATTGGGCGGGGCGGCAATCTGCGCTCCGGGTTTGGTCAGCGCTGGCGTCGCCGGTTAAGATTTCGATTTGAAGTTCGCGATCCAGCTTACTGGCGAATGCCTGAGATCACAAACGCGCTGCGCAATGCCGTGCGGATCATGTCCGACGACATCGTGGAACTTGATTTCGAGGCTGCAAAACATCTGCCTCATGTGCGAGGAATGCTGAAGTTTGACCAAGAATGCCCGATTTTCCCTGCCGAGGATGTCATCCTTTTTTCCGGGGGATTGGATTCTCTGGCTGGGGCATACGACCGGCTGAGTTCCGGAACCGGGAAGGTCATCCTGCTGACTCATTTCTCGGCAAACAAGCGAATGAAATACCCGAAGATTCTCGTTGATGAGTTGAAGAAGCGCTTTCCGGATCGCATCCTCTGGGTTCCGGTTTCCGCACACCTCAAGGGTGTGAAGGCGAAGGAGTCAACACAGCGCACAAGGTCACTGCTCTTTGCCTGCCTCGGCTTTGTCACGGCCCGCCTAGCCGGTGCCAAACGCCTGCACTTTTATGAAAATGGCATTGTCAGTGCCAATCTTCCTATCAGCGCACAAGTCATCGGGACGATGGCGAGCCGAACCACCCATCCGCAAACCATCGCTGCCCTCGGGGCACTCCTTGAGGTTCTGGCACCCGGCCAGATCCAACTTGCCAGTCCATATTGCGGTCTCACGAAAACGCAGGTTGCAGGGCGGCTTGCCGAGCTTGGAGGGGCTGACCTGATCCGCCACACAGTCAGTTGCAGTCACGTTCGGGAACAAACGATCCTCCCACCGCATTGCGGTGCCTGCAGCCAATGTCTTGATCGCCGCTTTGGCATTCTTGCGGCGGGACTGGCTGACCACGATCCAAACGAAGGATATGTCATTGATGTTCTGACTGGCGCACGTCCGACCGATGCAAGTCGCATCCTTGCCTTGGATTGGACTCGCCACGCGTTGCGGCTGGCTGGCATATCGGATGGCGAGTTCTTGAGCGAGTTCGGTTCAGAACTGTCGCGCCTTGTTGAAGCCCGCCCGGACCTGCCCGCTGCAAGTCACGCCCGCGAAGTAGTTGCGATGCACCGCGTCCATGGCGAGGGGGTACGCCGAGTATTGGCAAGTGCCCTTTCGGAAAACAGCGATACGCTTTTGGAACAGAGGCTTCCTGACTCTTCGCTTCTGCGCATGGTTGTCGCCGAGCAGGCTGCCATACCCGATCATGTTCCAAAAATCGCCAAGGTTGACGCGCCCTCCGGTGCCCCCCAAGCTTGGTCAAGCAGCATCTATCCATTGAAGGTCCGCATCAGCGGCTCGGCCACCAACGCCCATGTGATAATCAGCGACCTAGGCGAAGTATCGGGCGTGAATGCCACACCGGCCTGGGCGCTTAACCGTTGGCAATTGGAAGATCGATCATCCAATCTTGAACTGAGTGAATTCCGCTTTTTCCCTGGAGGCGAACTGGCGGGGGCACTCAATATGACAAAGCATGTCGTGCGGCAGCGCATCAAGCGGCTGCGCGATGAGTTTGCCGAACAATATGAAGCGATCGAAGGTAAGCCGCCTTCGGAACCAATTCTGATCCATTCGCAGGGCAGCCGTGACTACCGAATCGGTCCGGAATGCGAACTCTTGGACAATGCAATGCCCGACGCAGGGCCAGCCTGATCTGGCGAGGATCGTGTCACGCTTATCTTCGCTACGTCACGATCTGAGGGCTTGACCAACCAATATAACAGCGATGACGGCGATTCCCTGTCACGTTGACCTTCCTCGCTGTCACGCTCGGGCAACTGCGGAATGACCAATTCTGACCGATACTCAGGGTTGCGAATTCATCGCATACCGACCTTGAGGCCCCAATGACACACACGGTATTTCTGCCAGATCAGCATCACCAGCACATGCTAGGCGAAGCAGAACTCGCGCAACGCTGGAAAGTTTCGAAACGCACGATACAGCGGTGGCGTCAGGAGGGCCGTCTGCCCGAAGAGTTCAGGATCGGACGGAAAGTCCTGTTCAGTGCTGAGGTCATCTTGGCCTTCGAAAACGCTTCCCAATGTAAAGCGGAGGGGCGGTGATGGAGCAGACCCCGCTTGTCTCAATCGATACGTCGATGATCGCAAAGCACCTTGATCTTCTGTTTCGGGGTACTGAAGGATATGTTCCGATCCGAATTCTTCAGGAAAAGGGTGGCGCTCCTATCAAAAAACGGCTGCCCTTTCTGGGCATCGATAGCGAATTGGAAAATCGCGTGATCCAGCTCGCCACCGACGCGGCTGAATCGGGTGCCGCGACCTTTCTGTTGCCGGGCTGCGTTCAGCAACCGGGCAGCGCCAAGGCAAGTGACGTTCAACAGATGACTTGCCTACTGGTTGATCTCGACAGTGGCGACACGACAGCAGCGCGGACCCTCCTTGAAGCAGCGATTGGCCCCGCGTCCATGGTGGTGGCGTCTGGTGGTCTCACCGAAATCGAGCAGAATCGGCTTCATATCTATTGGCGATTGACCGCGCCGGTTATGGGCGAAGACCTGAAAAGGCTTTGCCAGCTTCGGGGCACTATCGCAAGAAAGATCGGC
>JBCKXH010000183.1:0-3846 GCA_038921555.1 Paracoccaceae bacterium | reverse complement strand
ATTGACGCGCAAAGGGTTGATCGGTCTCGGGGTCGATTCGGCAGATGATGAATCGGCGCGGCAAGTCACCTGCGAGCGACAAGTTATTGCCGGTCAGGATCAGCAGAGACCGGTTGGGAATCCGGATACTTTCGCTCTTCCCTAACACCCGGTCCACCATCGCGTCTGCGGTAATAAATGCGGCCATAGAAGCGGAATCAAAAAACCCTGTCACATTGTCCCAAACCAGCGCCCGGCACCCGGTGCGCAGCGCAGTGAACAGTCGCTTGCGGGTTTCTTCATCATCCCGCCCGTGTGTGTGCGGCCATACATCCGGCGACCGTCCCTCGGCCAGCGCTCCGATGCACGATGCCAACAGCGTCTTACCACTGCCTTGTATGGGCGCGTCAAAGGCAAAGGCGGGTGCGGTCGGCAAAACAGGCCGAACAACGGCGGTCAGGATCCCCGCCAGCAGTGCTCCCTGCGCCAATGCATTAACAAAGGGAAACGTCTTGAAAGGATACATCAGCAGGTCCAGCGCATCTTTTGCCTGTTCCAGCGTCGGGCTTATCGGCACCTCCGGCACGGATTCGCCCATAGGGTCGAACAGCAGGCGCGTTGTGGCGTCATATCCCGGCGCATCCAGCACGCTGCCGTCCAATCGGATGGTCGGCCCAGTGATGATAGCATCAAGCTGTTTCAGCTTGCGGCGTTCCCCCTGCGCAATGATCTGCTTCAGCATACCGGCGGGCGGGTCGCAATCGGCAGGCACGGCCACGGCACCTTGCGGCACCAGCTTCCAGTATTGCGTCACATGCCCCAGATGATGCGCAAGCCCATATTCGCAAAGCGTATGCACGCACCCATCTTCAGCAAGGGCAAGCTGCCCCCCAAAGTCAAAGACGACCGGATCGCGGCGCAATAGCTCGATGGTCGCGGTCGCGGCCTCTGAGGTGTGTCCTTTGACAAGTTCCACGCGGGCGGGTGCGCGGTGCAAGCGATAGTTTTTGCCACCATGCGCAAAGGAATACAGCGTCGGGCGCTGTTGCAACAGAAACAACCGCCCGACCAGACGCCCCCCACCGTAACCGGGTTCCAGCGGATCGCGTGTCAGGCACCCATGATAGCGGTCGCGGTTGTCCAGCAGATCGCTGACCGGCAGCATTTCGAGCTTGCCGCTGATTTCGACGGGCACCACAAAGTCACCAGCCAAGACACCGTTTTCGAGGGCACGGCGGGCAATGGCTTCAGCTTCTTTAATCAGTTCCGGGTCGCCTTGATGCTCTGGGCCAAGCATTTCTTGCACCCGTGCGGCAATCCACTGCTCCTTGACGCCATCAGCTTCGGGTTGAACCACGCCCTTTGCCTCAAACTTGATCGCGGCCAACCGGTCGCGTTCTGCCGGTGTCAGATCGAGCAATGCCGCGCGCGTGTCGGTCGGTTGCGCTCTGCCGTCGATGATGACTGGATCGCCCCTGCGCTGGTCCAGTCCAGCACCACAAGCGGCCCCACCTGCGAAGTCCAGGCGGGATTGTTGCCAAACCGACGCGTCAACGAATGTGCGCTCCAACATCGCCCCGGATGCGCTGATTTCGATATGCCCATGCCCTTCCAACCAAAGGCGGTTCACCAGCGATTTACCGGCGCGCGGTATATCTGTGGCGTTTTGGACGATCATATACAGGCGTTGCCCCATAACACCGCGCAGTTCGGTGTCGCCGTGCCAAATGCAGCTTGACGCACTGGGCCACCAAAGCATCCCCGCATCGGTCAGACCGGGCGCAGCCGCGCGGATCGCGCGCACCAGTTCGTCGCGGCACAGCGCATCAACCCCTGCGCAGGGATCGTAGTCCAGCATCATCACGCCCGGCCCCTGCGACCAACGGAAGGCGTCATTGGTGCGGGTTGTCGCACCTGTGGGTCTGCCAGCATCAGCAAAGGCTTTACGGGTCATCACGCGGTCTGCGGCATTGATCGGCACGCCATAGACCAGCGCTTGCGCTGGAGTCAGGCTTTTCAGGATCGCAGCAAAGTCCGCCAGCGTGTCGATGCATCGCGCTTCGACACTGCCGTGCACCAAATTGCCACCGGGTGCTTTCAACAGATCGCCACCAGACCCCAAGGAATAGCCCTTGGAAAGCCTGACCGGCTTTATGGCGGTGATGATTGTTAGGTTTTCCTGCGCCTGCCCGCCGCTCATATCAAGCGGCCTTCGATGTGCGGGAAGCCAGCCAGCGATACCACGTCAGGGCCGATATGCGCCCGGTGGGGCCGCACAAGCCCGTCGCGCTCGTGGCCGCGCAAGGCTTTCATCAGCAGCTTGTCACAGGTGCTTTTGCGTTCCCCGCTTTCCGCGACGGTCAGGCAGAACAATGAGCAAGGCACGTCGCCGCCCAAGGTCTCCACATTCGCGAAGCCTTGCACGGCCAAAGACGCCACCGCCAAAGCTGATTGCGCGGCAATGGCAACAGGAGCCTGGCTGATGTCCTGCACGGCCTCCACCGCCTTTCGCAGTGGGCCCAGCGCCTCCGCCGGAAAGGCCACAGCCGGGGCGATTTCGCGCAGCAGCGGCTGCGGGGCTTCGGGGGCGAAGGGTTCGGCCTTAAGGTGAAATGTCGGGGCGTCGCCTGTTTCAGCAGCCTTTGCCCAGCCCAGCGCCGCTTGCGCTGCTGGGGTTTCGCTGGGGAGCATGGCGTCATCCGCATCGGCGGCAAGGGGCGGACGTTTCGGCCGGTTTGATTGGTGCGCGGTCATGCCGTCACCTTGCCTTGCAAGACATCATTCCAGTCGCGGCCATCGGGGGCAGGCAAAAGCGATACCTGCCAGCCCAGCGCGTGCGCGCGGGTGGCGAGCTGGTTTGCGGGCAAGGCGCAGGTGATGCCACGGCCCCGCAGGTATGCCTCAGCCAAAGTGCCGCTGATCGGTTGCGCTTCCGTCCAGACAGATCGGGCCTGCCGCGATTTCCTTGCCGCCTCGATCTGTCGCGCTACCTCGCGCTTGGCGGTTGCTGCCGGGTCGGGTGCCGTGAAGGTGCCAGAGGTTAGGCCCAGCGCCGCCGCCAGGTCGCGAAAGTCGCAACCGAACTTCTTGCAGTGCACCAAAAGACGGCCATTCGGGGCATTTTTCAGCGTAAGGGCGTCTTGGTCGTGGCGGCGTTCGGGCTGGCAGATCGGGCAGGGGGCAGACCCATAGGCCCCGCGCCACTTGCCACCCAAAGAAAGGGTCAAAGCGTGTGCGTCGCTCATTCGCGGTTGCGCAATGCCTTGGCGCGCTCGATCACAGCCAGGAGTTCAGATTGCGGCCAGCGGCTCATGCCGCCGAGCTTTACGGCCTTCGGCAAGGTGCTGTTTGCAACCCAGCGCCAGAAGGTCGGCTCGCTGATTTGCAGGATGGCCGCCCCTTCACGGGCGGTCAAAAGTGGGTCGGTGATGGTCATTGGCATGTCTCACATTCGGTTAATTGCGGGTGATGTGAGATGATATTGCAAGCGGGGGCACACCGCGCCAGTTGGGTAGGTTGCGAAAACCTACCCACCGGAACGGGCCTAACCGACCCACCCCTTTTGGCCAAAAGGGGGGCCTGAAGCGGTCATAAGGTTCAGAGCATTATCAGCAAGTGCTTGTTCTTAAACGCATGATAACCGGTGGGTAGGTTGTGTGAATGGGTGGGTAGGTTACCCGCCAGTGGTGGGGGCGCCGCCAGTTCGTTTCCAGTTCACAAGCGTAATTATACGTTCTTTGGCTGAAACCGATAAGGCTACATCTCCTCGCCACGCGTCCGGATTTGCCTCAATCCATTTTTCAATGGCTGGCTTGGTCCCGCCAGGATAGCGATTTACATCTGCCTGAGCCCGCCAAGCGGACATGG
>JBCKXH010000182.1:0-3902 GCA_038921555.1 Paracoccaceae bacterium | reverse complement strand
CCAGCGCCTCTTTGTCTTTGCCGAGTTTGGGCAGGTAATCCACCTCGACACCACGGTTGCGGAAGATTTGCACGGCGGTTTCAGAGAGTTCGTCGGATACGAGGACTCTTGGTGCGTTCTTGGGGGGGGCCATAGGCTACTCCAAATGATTTGGGGAGAGTCGGGGTAAGCCCCGACCCACGAATTATTGCGCGGCGATTTCAGCGTGGAAGGCATAAGCGATCCACGGCATCAGGGCGGCGACATCGGCGGCCTCTACCGTCGAGCCGCACCAGATACGCAGGCCGGCTGGGGCATCGCGGTAGGCGTCAATGTCATAGGCGACGCCCGCCTTTTCCAGCCGCTTGGCGACGGCTTTGGCAAAGGCCGCGCCGTGCTTGATCCGCGCGTCGTTGAACGTCAGACAGACAGAGGTGGTTGAGGCAATCGCAGGCGTTAGCGCCAGATTTTGCAGCCAGGGGTTCTGCGCGCAGAAATCCCAGACCACTTTGGCATTGGCCGAGGCCCGACCCACAAGGCCCGCCAGCCCGCCGACCGATTGGGCCCATTGCAGCGCCACGAGGTAATCTTCCACGGCCAGCATCGAAGGGGTGTTGATCGTCTCGCCGACGAAAATACCCTCAATCAGGCGGCCTTTGGCGGTCAGGCGGAAAATCTTGGGCAGGGGCCAGGCGGGGGTATAGGATTCCAAACGCTGAACGGCGCGGGGCGACAGGATCAACATGCCATGCCCACCCTCGCCGCCCAACACTTTTTGCCAGGAGAAGGTCACGACATCCAGCTTGTCCCACGGCAAATCCATCGCAAAGGCGGCCGAGGTGGCGTCGCAGATGGTCAGACCTTGGCGATTGGCCGGGATGGCGTTGCCGTTGGGCAGGCGGCAGCCGGAGGTGGTGCCGTTCCAGGTGAACACCACGTCGCTGTCGAAATCGACGGTGGCAAGGTCGACGATCTGGCCATAGGGCGCGATTTTGACGGCTGCTTGCAGCTTCAACTGCTTGACCACATCCGCGATCCAGCCTTCGCCAAACGATTCCCATGCCAGCATCTCGACCGGACGGGCGCCCAGCATGGACCACATGGCCATCTCAACCGCGCCGGTGTCAGACCCCGGGACGATGCCGATGCGGTAACCCGCAGGCACGCCAAGGATGTCGCGGGTCAGGTCGATCGCCTGTTTCAGCTTGGCCTTGCCGATCACGGCACGGTGCGAACGGCCAAGCGGCGCGCCAGATAGCATATCGAGGGAAAAGCCGGGAACCTTGGCGCAGGGGCCAGAGGAGAAGCGCGGGTTTGCCGGCCGCGTGGCCGGGGTCTGCAGATCAGACATGCTATCCTTCCAGATAAATGCCCCCCGGTGGGGAGGGGTGTCCCGCCGGTCGGAATACGAGGGTCCGGGCACTGGCGCAAGCGGGAAAATCGGCGTAAAGCGCCGCTTGGCCCGACAATTGCGACCCCGCCCGTCCACAACCCGGAAACATCGGATGCACATTGCAACCCTGCTGACCAACCCCAACCGCCCGGTTCTGGACCGCGTCACGGTCGAAAGCCTGCGCAATGCCTGGGGAGGCGGCGACGTGGTCTGGCTGGACCCCGGCGTGGCGGCAGAGTTTGCGGTGGAGGATGTTCCGGCCAATCGGTGGGAGGTTTGGCAGGGGCTGCAGGCGATTGGCGTCGATCTGATCGTGCAGCCCGCCTTGCGGCGACGCAAGCGGTTGCTGCTGGCCGATATGGACAGCACGATGATCCAAGAGGAATGCATTGACGAGTTGGCGGCTGCGGCAGGCGTCGGGGCCCATGTCGCTTGCATCACGGCGCGGGCGATGAATGGCGAGATGGATTTCGAGGCGGCTTTGCGCGAAAGGGTCGGGCTGTTGAAGGGCCTGCCCGAAGGGGTGATCGCAGAGGTTTTGCGCAACCGCATCACGCTGATGCCGGGCGGCAGGACCGTGCTGGCGACGATGAAGGCGCATGGCGCCTATGCGGCGCTGGTCTCAGGCGGGTTCACCGCCTTTACCGGGCAGATCGCCGCCAGGCTGGGGTTTGACGAAAACCGGGCGAATAGCTTGCTGGTGGCGGACGGCAAGCTGACCGGCGAGGTGGCCGAGCCGATCCTGGGCCGGGCCGCCAAGGTGCAGGCCCTGCAAGAGATAGCGGCGCGGCTGGGGATTGCCGCGCTCGATGTGCTTGCGGTGGGGGATGGGGCCAATGATCTGGGGATGCTGGGCCTTGCCGGGACCGGGGTGGCGCTGCATGCCAAGCCTTGGGTCGCGGCGCAATGCGAGGTTCGGGTCAACCATGGCGACCTGACGGCGCTGTTGTATTTGCAGGGCTATGCCCGGGCGGAGTTCGTCGAGTGATCGTTTGAGGCTGGCGGTCCGGATGGGGGCGCGGGTGATCAGGCCTTTGTTGGTGGTCACCGCGACTTGATGGCTGCGGTTGCTGTTTCAAGCGGTCGGACAGGCTCTCACGCGTGAGAGGGGTGTTAAGGGATTGATTTTACGTGGTTTTACAAAATTAGGGTTTTGGGCTGCATTGATGCCGGTGCAGGGCAATCGCGTTTGGCCTAAGTTCGCGCTAACTGGTTGAGAAGGCTGAGAAGAAACGCATCGCTGCAACCCGACCGCTTCAGTTTGATCGAGAGTGACCCCTTGGACGTGTCTCGGCGGGCGAGGCCTGCGGCGCGGCGGCGCAGGATGGCGATGTTGGCGGGACCGTTATCCTTGTGGTTGCGGGGCAGGATTCCTCGCGGAACGAGACGCCAAGCTGCCAGTGCAGCGCGTTCAGGGTCTCCCAATCGGCGCGGACCATGAAAACCTCGGGCTGCGGGCATGAAAACCTCGGGCGCGGCCATTCATCTCGGGCCCGGAGGCCACGATCAGCGCGTTGACATGGGCGCGCGAGGTGGTGAAGCCCTTCAAGCGGCGCTGACCGGAGGTGGCATCAGCGACGTGCGGAGAACCAACCGCTTCGACTCTGCCCTTGACTTGGAGCAGACCCTGATGCGCTATGTTCATCTCTACAACACGCAACTGCCACAGTCCGCCCTGAGGAGCCGAACGCCGATGCAGGCCATGAAGGACTGGCACAAATCCCAGCCCCACCTTTTCGTCAAAACGCCCCGTAATTGTCCGGGATGCGACACCTAACCCATCCATCAACACGGACGCGGGCAATAAATCCGCCCGCGCCCCTTACCTTTACGTTAGGCGGCGGGAGACCTGATGACTAACGCAATAATCGCAATAACTTTATTCATTGGCATCCTTGGTGCCATTGCTGTTTTCTTCATCAGGATGGGTAACCTGTCCTTCTGGAAGCTTGCGGCAAGGCTTCCAGACCATGCGTTCGAGTGGTTCACCAATGACCCTGCTTGGGTCATTCTTGACCGTTCACAGCCTACGCCGGGAAAGGAATTCGTTGGGCCGTTTCTTCATTTTTTACCGCAAGTTGGGCAGACCATCAAGCTCTACGCGCGTGAGGATCAAATTGCACAGTCACAACAGCGTTTCGTCGAGCGTTACCGTGGCTTGCTGCCACCCCGCAATTTTCCGTTTCTCAGCGCGTTGGCGCTGCTTTACCCAGTAGTCGCGATGCTGTCGATGGCTAGCACTCCGGCGGCACCCGTTCTCATGCTCGGCTATGGATTTGCGAATCTCGGTTACCTTCTCGGTGTTGCTTTTATCGTGCCCGGGCACTTTCGGATTCTCGGTCTCGATGACCGCATTCCCACATTGGTGGCTGCGGTAGTTTTCTGGGTGATTGGAGTTGTCCTATCTAATGTCGCCGCCTAACGAATAAGGTTAGCAAGCGTAGGGTGGGTGGTCCCGCGCCCCTTCGCGCGGGTTCACCCACCATTCCAACCAATCGCCCCGGTGGGCGAACCCGTGGCCTGCCGCCAC
>JBCKXH010000181.1:0-3916 GCA_038921555.1 Paracoccaceae bacterium | reverse complement strand
CATTGTCAACATTCGGGATAATGTATCCTGTATTCGCTAAGTAGAATGGCTTAGATGTATATGCAAACTGCGGTGAAAGTGCAATGTCGGGGAATATTATCTTCGGCTGATCAAACGCCTCCCAATAGGCGCAAGAACGCATTTCCCAGAAGTAATTGCCTTGATCAGAGCGTTTTATCAACGCGGCCCGATGTGCGACCATGAAGGTATAAATTGCAGGAAAGGATTTTCGAAAAACGGATTCAGCCGCATCAAGGCCCAAGCCTGTCCACGGGTGTTTAACGTTTTCAGAAGACTCAATTCTGATCAACCATTGGTCGCCAGGCTCTACTCGCCAGCGTTTGATATCCCGCCCGCGCAGGAACGGCTTGATGATTTCGGCTGAACTGGGATGTTCCGCGATCAGGTGATCTTTCGTTGGCCCGTCGATGACAAAGGCATCATTGAAGCCGGTTTTGATGCCGCAATAAAACCGCCCCTCGACATACTGCCCCAGCGGCATTCCCGCCGCTCGGATACGTTCCAACAACCCGCGCTTGGCCAGCGGCTCCAACTGCCAGCCCTCAACCGCCAGCGCCTTTTGCGGCATGTCAAAGCCGATCTCGTCCACCAGCTTGGCAAAGCCAGGAATATCGTCTTTGCCCAGCTCGACCGGCCAGTTCATCACCCGCAGCACATCGCCCACCCCCGGCACCTGCACCGGGGCGGCGCGACGGGTGGCTATGATGATGGTGGGATAGGCCACGGCATCGAACACCTCGGCATCGCCAAAGTCGACGATGCGGCGCAGTTCGGCATTGCGGTTCAGCCAGGCCCGCAGGTTCGCGCCGTATTTCGCGCGATACCATTTGTTCGAGGTGATATAGGCAAAGGCCCCGCCGGGGTTCAACAGATCAATCCCGCGCTGGATGAAGTAGATCAGCAAATCCGCCGTGCCGCTGTAGCACCCCACTGGATTGCCAAACATGTCTTTGCCGCCAAAGTGCTTTTCCAGCAGCGGCTTTTGATCCTTGATCGCCTCTTGCCGGACGTAGGGCGGGTTGCCGATGACCAGATCGAATTTGGTCGGCAGAGCAAACATCCATTCGGGATCGAAGAACGGCGCTGCACTGTTCTGATCAAACGGGTCCCAGGCGGCCATCTTGCGGGCGTCGCCTTCTGGCACGCCACGATCCGATTTCAGCAGCTCGCCCAATTCGTCGCGCAGGCGGGCGATATCTTCGCGGCGCGCGCGTTTGGTCTTGACGGTGCGGGCACTGAAATAGCGGGCGTTGACGGCACTCAGTTCGGCCTCTTTCTCGGTGATCTTGTCGTTGCGGAACAGATCGCCGATGGCGGGCCGCTCAATCGGGATCAGGCTGTTGGCCGCGACCAGCCGGGTTTCAAGGTTCGGCAGGGCGGTGATGTTCAGGTTGGGTTCATTGCGGTCGATCTTCTGGCTGACCACCAGCGAGATGAAAAAACGCAGCTTGGCGATCTGCACCGCGATGGGCTGGATATCAACGCCGAACAGGCATTTGTCGATCAGATACAGCTTGCGGGCATAGTCGGGGCGGTTCGCATCCGAGAAATCGCGGTCGAGCTTGGCTAGGGCGGCTTCGGCCTCTTCAATCTCGGACTCGCGGCGGGAGGGATCGGGGGCGCGCTTGGCGGCGGCAAGGCGGTCTTCGACCGGGCGACGGTTCTGCGCCTTCCACCGCGCGTTGTCGGGATCAAGCCGGTGCAGCACATGGATCAGCTTTTGCAGCAGGCCCATCGGGAACGCGCCCGAGCCGCAGGCCGGATCAAGCGCCCTGAGGTTGTCGATGGCGGCAATCAGTGCGTCCGTCTCGGCGTTGCTGAAGGGGTTTCCGGTTTGGGTGAAGGACAGTAGGTTGCGCAGGCGCGGGCCGGGATCGGTGCTGTTTGCGGCTTTGGCCTGTGGCGTGCCGGTCAGATCAAACTCACCGGGCATTGCCATGTCGAGCATCTGGGTGACCGGTTTGCGATGATCCGGATCGGACGGCCTGTCTGCAACACGGCGTTCAAAATAGGCTACCAGCGCCTCGTCCACCATGTAGTCCACGACCTCGCGCGGGGTGTAGAATGAGCCGGACTTCTTGCGCGCGGTGGTGCGGGTGTCGGCATTGTAACTGGCCAGCAGGTTTTCAAAGACCTTGCCGAGGAGTTCGGGATCAAGGGCGACTTCTTCCTCGACGGGTGTATTCTCTTCAACGGTAAACTTGTAGCGGGCGAAAAGTTCGATCAGGCCGTCGGCCTCGTAGGTCTTGCCCTTGGTGTGTATTCTTCGTTCAGGTCGACCTTTTCGGCCTTGGCGAAGAATATCTTGTTCGGCACTTTCAGCGGGTTAGCGGTGCGCTCGGAAAACCCGTCGATGCGGATAACCTCGCGGTTGCCCTCTTTGACCAGGCGGCGTTTCAGATCGGGGTTACGCTCCAGATCGCGGGCGGTAACCTCTCGGTCAAGGCATTCGAACAGGCCACCGTTCAGGAACGGGACGTCCTGAAACATCTTGAGCGCCTTGTCCGGGTCACTGAACGCATCCCGGAAGCGAAAGGCGGTATGCACGAGGTACTGGCCATCAAGGCCGCCACCGACCGCCTTGGTGCGCCATTTGCGATCATTGCTCTTTTCGGTGTTCAGGGTAGCAAAGAACAGGTTCTGGAGGATGGCCTTGTAGTAGGTGCTGCTGTCGCGCTGCGTTGCGACATCCTCGTTCAGCAGCGTTTTCAGCTCATACGGTTTAAAGAAGGCATCAGCGACAATGCCCTTTTCCTTGATGAACCAAACGAAGATCAGCCGGGTGAGCAGACGAATGACGGCAATCTGGTTTTGCTCGTCACGCTTCTTTTGGTCGGTTTCTGTTGCAGCGGCTGGAAATGTCACTTGCTTCACCGACCAGAAAAACCAGTTGGCAAGTTCCTTGTAGAACTTGGTGTTCAGTGTCTGGGCGGACAGCGCTTCGATCCAACCGTCATAAAGGTCACGGAAATTCGTTGGGGTGCCCCGGCCAGGCAGCTTCACTTTCGAAAGTGCAATGTCACATAGGATGCCAACATGCGCCCGGTGGGGCGAGTTCAGGTTGACGTCCTTGACGATCGATATCCGCTTTTCAACGACATCGCGCGAGCCGTCCTTCTTGTTCGGCCGCCGATCAATAACTGCCAACGACGCGAAGCCACCGTGCTTGAACAGGATCAAGGTTGGCATCGGGAAGACGCGGTTGATTTCACGGGTTATGCCCGCCAGGCTGCTACGGCTCCAGTCGGCCCCTTCCAGTTCGATTGCGAGAAACACGAAGGATTCAATGATAGACGTGCGGAAATCCTGCTGGCCCTGAAACAGATCGCGGTTGCCTTCCGCAAAGGTTGGGATTTCGTCGTTCGTCAGCTGGAAAAGGAAGTCCACCCGCAGCCATTTATCGGTCTGGGCAGCGGGCCGTTTTGAAAGCGCGCCCTCGTAATCGACGAATCGCAAGAATGACGAAGGAGAGCCGTCAAGATCAACGGTCTTCCGGCTTGAGTATCCAAGGGCCGCAAACAGCGCTGTCGCTGATTGCTTGGTGGGTTGCTGCGCTAACGCCTTCAGCGCCGCCTCGACCTGTGTACGGGTTTCAATCATGGGGCGTCCTTCCGCTCTGGCATGATTACAAGCCAGGTGATCAGATCGAAATCAGTTGCCGACTTTGGTAATTTCGTATCGTCGACCAGCTTGCCGCCACGGCCCGTGAACAGGTTTCCAAGGTTCTTCCTGTCCGACTGCGCCGCGATTGCGCTGATCGCACTGTCCAGGAGCGCACTAAATCGACCCATGTCGTTGCCGTCGTCGGTCTGTTCATCAAACAGCTCACAAAGTTTGGCATAGGGCTCGCTTTTGCCCTGGCAGACCGCCCGGAAAATCTCGAGCACCTGTTTGG
>JBCKXH010000180.1:0-3987 GCA_038921555.1 Paracoccaceae bacterium | reverse complement strand
TGCACACGATGAAGGACTGGCATAAGGTCAGGCCAGAACTTTTCAGAAAGAACCCATACTACCTGACGGGATGTGACAATTAGGTGCGCGTTATGAACACGACTGTTTTTCGTAGCCTTCGCGGCGTTCTTGCGTTTGCATTTGCGGCGGTTATGATTAACATCGCCATAAGTTATTTTGATTTTAGCAAACGGCTTTGGATGTCGGACACGACCCCGATCGTAATTGCGGGCATAGCTCTGACAGGTTTTGCCACCTTTGGTCCGATCAAAGAATATAGCAGATACCTGAAAATATTGATGGCGGGAGCCGTACTGACAACTTCGATCATCGTGCCGTTCATATTCGTGAACGATGCTTTCGGGACGAAAAACCTCGGTTCGATCATGATCTCCGTCCAAGAAAACGAAGCGGGGCGGGCTGTGGCCGTGGCCATTGATGGCTTTGGTAAAAATATCGGCTGGCACGTCGCGATGATCTTCATCATCTGCTCTGCCGTCTACATGCTGTCCCATACGCTCCCGCTGTTCAGATTTGCTGCCTGGGCGATGGTCATTTTGTTTGCGGTGTCGAATCCGATTTCGATTGCCGCTCTGCAGATAATCGTTCCCAACAGCGCACATGCCCTGATCATTCCGGCTGTAGATGTTCATATCCCGGTAATCACCGGCAGACCCGCCAAGCAAAAGAATTTAATCTTTGTCTATATGGAGAGTATCGAACGTACCTATCGGGATATACCGGTCACTGGGGCATCGTTCAAACCACTGGCCGATATCGAGGATCGCGGCCTTGCCTTTACGGGTCTGGGCCAGATTGCGGGCTTGAATTTTACTGCCGGTGGTCTTGTTGCCTCGCAATGCGGCGTTCCCTTGTTGCCTAGGGGTATGTTCAACGTCAGAAAAAAGTTGCGCGAGGGTGTGAATCTTGATCTTGGCTTCGATAATTTCCTTGGCGGGATGGAATGTCTTGGCGATATTCTGGTCGGTGATGGCTACAATGCAAGCTATATGAACGGTTCCGAGCTTTCGATCTTTGCGAAAGGCGATCTGTTCAGGACCCACAAGTACCAGCGCGTATTTGGTCGAGACTCGCTGTCAAATCCTTTGGCCGATCTAAGGCAGAACGTTTGGGGCATGGATGATGAGTATATCTTCGAGAAAGCAAAGGCGGAAATCACCTTTCTGGCCGAACAGGACAAGCCCTTCCTGTTCTCGATGCTGACAATCGCAACCCATGGGCCGGACTCCTTTGTTGACCGAAATTGCCGCTATCCGCCCGTTGGCGCCAGCATGATCCCCGCTGCTATTCAATGCACCGGCGACCATGTGAAGTCATTGATCGACGAAGTGGATCGGTTGGGGTTGAATGACGACACACTCATAATTGTGTTGAGTGACCATCTGTCCATGAAGAATACGCTTAAGGCCAGTTTTGATGCGTATCAAGGTGATCGGCGAAACTACTTCACTGTGCTCGGCACAGGCCGTCAGGACAAAATATCAAAACTCGGCACGGCGATGGATATCTATCCGACTATTCTTGAACTACTGGGATATGAGCTTGCCGGTCGGCGGGCAAACATGGGGGTTTCCCTGCTCTCGACGAACATGACGATGGCCGAGAGGCTGGGGCTGGAACCACTCAGCAATGCGGTAGAGGGCAATGCCACGCTTCAAAAACTGTTGTGGTTCAATAACGACACGGAGTAACCGGGGCAGATTGCCGTGCGGTCAGGTCTTGGCGAGTCTGACGGGGTCGGCCAGCGGCGGCACGGCGGGGGCGTCCGGGACGGCGAGGCGATCGCCGAGGAAGCGACAATAGGAGGTGCCGAGTTTGGCGCAGGTCTTGAGCAGGCCGAGCATGGTGTCGCGGGCGGTCTTGCCCGCCGCGCTGACGGTGCCGCCTGAGATCTTGCGCTTGGTGACGACGGTCCGGATGGCATTTTCCGAGCCGTTGGTGTGGAGCGGGATCTCGGGACGGTCGAGCACAGGCCGGAGATCGGCTTTCTGGCTGTGCAGGCGTGCCAACTGACGGTCGAGCATGGCCTAGCCGGTCTTCCTGGTGAAGATCCGATCGAACCTTGCGCGTAGCATTCTGGCGCGTTTGGCGTCGGGTTCGCGTTGCTACGCCTTCAGATCGCCGTCATACCACCAGATCAGGGTCCGCTTGAGATCAAGTGCCTGGCGATGGGCGTCGCACAATGGCTGCAGCAGCGACAAGACGGCCCGGCGGGACTTCGACATGGCCGTCCGGAACAGCGTGAACCGCCGGTCGCCCAACTGGGTGACCAAGCCATTCTTGCCGGCGTGTCGCGCCGAGGTGTCATCAACGCTGATCCAGCGCGCGGTCTCTAGGCCGGTCCGGAACACAGCCTCATCTTCGGCCACCAGCCCATCCAGTCCCGTGCTGAGCAAGCGCACGACCTGCCGCTTGCCAGATCTGCAGACCCATGCCGTTCAGCAGCGCGGTCGCTCGCTGGTCACTTGGCCCCTGAAAATGGCCGGCGGCAATGAAGCGCCGGAGTTCGGGACCAAAGCCGCCGATGATGCCGGGCGGCAGCGCGGCGACGATCCGCCCGCCCGTCGCTGTCTCCCAGCGTTCCCGGCGATAGCGCACCACTTCCACGCTGATCCGCAGATCCTGGACCAATACGTCCTCATAACCTCGAAAGCGCGAACCCGGCGGCACCACCGCCTTCAGCTTCACCTCCGACGACACGGGTCAGCCACCCGCCAAATGCCGCCCGCATCGCCATGGTGCGGCGCACCATGGACAGTCTGCGCTAGGCCGGACTATCCTGCGCGCCACTGCCTTGGGAGGGGTCTATGAACATTCGGTCCGAAATTTTGCGCCTGCGCGACACCTGCACCTGGTCGTGGAACGGCTGGGCTTCTGCATGGGCCACGGAAAAGTCGCTGCGTCAGTGGACGATGGTGAATATTCTGTCGGCGATCATGGCCTTTTCGCTGGATCTGACACCGGGCGAGCGCGCGCTGATCCTAGCGCTGGGGTTGCTGCTGCTGGCGGCAGAGCTGATCAACTCCGCGCTTGAAGAAATTACCGATTTCATCTCGCCCGCGCGTCACCCGGCGGCGGGCAAGATCAAGGATATCGGCAGTGCTATTGTGGCGGTTACGGCCATTGCGGGCGGCGTCGCGTGGCTGATGATCTTGATCGGATGAGTCTGAAGACACTGCGCAATGTGGTCAAAGACCACGGATCTAAATACGCGGTGTCGGGCGGGCCATGCGAAAGCAGCGAACAGGCGCAGGCGCTGCTGGCGGATCTGAAGCGCGACAAGAAATTCGCCAAAGCCAAGCATAACACTTGGGGTTTGCTGCTGGATGTGGATGGCATGCCCGACCCCGTAAATGTCCCATCCCTGACGTTTGCATTGACGAGCGCCGTCTGCCATTGTTCATCGCGCGGGCGATGCTGCGTGAACTGACCCTAGGGCTGCAAGCCGGTGCAACGGGGGAGACAGCGCGATACTGCTTTCATTGCAGAAGTATGCCACGACGACCCCGGCGATCCGGGCGCGGATTGCGGCCAGCGATGAGCCTGCGGCCGTGCTTGCGGGGCGTTACGGGGTGACGCCCGACACGATTTATCGCTGGCGGGTGCGGACCAGCCTCAAAGACCGCTCGCACACCGCACATCAACTGGCGACCACGCTGACCCGCCCGCAAGAGTTCGTGGTGGTGGAACTGCGCCGTATGTTGTTGCTTCCATTGGATGATCTTCTGGCGGTGACGCGCGAGTTTCTCAACCCGACCGTCTCGCGCTCGGGCCTGGACCCTTGCGTCGGGAAAACGATCCCCCGGATCGTTCTCTGACCCCTCCTCATTGCGCCGCCACGGGGTGAGCAATCTCAATGCCTTGCGGCCCAAAACCCCTGCGGAGCCGCACAAGACGTTCAAGACCTGCGAGCCAGGCTTCCTGCATGTCGATGTGAAATATCTGCCGCAGATGAGGGTCATGCGG
>JBCKXH010000179.1:0-4011 GCA_038921555.1 Paracoccaceae bacterium | reverse complement strand
CATCACCTATCTCAACCAGAATGCCGAATCGCCGAAACTAAAATCGGCAAAAGGCGGTGTCGGGGTGCTTGATCCTGACGCGGAACTGGAGATCATGGACACGACTGAACCCTTTGAAATCGAAGGCCCAGCGCCTGTGCAAAAGAACCGGACGATCTTCACCAACAACGCCAACACCTTTTTCGTCGGCACATGGGAAAGCGGCCCGATGATCAGCAAGATGCTGCCGTTCCCGACCCATGAGTTTGTACGCATGCTGGAAGGCGAAGTTACCATTACCGCAGAGGATGGCACCGCCCAGACATTCCGCGACGGAGATTGCTTCTTTGTGCCCAAGGGAACGGTTTGCAGCTGGAACATCGAAAGCCATGTGAAAAAACACTACGCCATTCTTGACGTATGACAGATCATGTTCGGCTCCGGTAAAATTCGTTCAGAAACCAATATGAAGGAAGTCTGCCTGGAGATGGGCGGAAAAAGTGCCACCGTAGTCTTGGAAAGCGCCACCGCCAACAGCCACATCATCGCCCATAAATCCGTTTACGATGATCTGGTGGCCGAACTGATCAAACAGGCCGGCAGCGCCTGATCGACGAACAAATCACCCGCAGGTTATGCCGGGGCGGTTCAATGTGGGGCGTAGGCGGCGCATACCCATCAGGAGAAGGCAGCGCCAGATATGATTTCAAACCCTGGTCCCATCAACACGTGACGATGAGCAATACAGGGGGCTGGGGGGCATCGGCACTAGCCCGGTTCGAAATCACCTCAAAAAGACTCGCGTTTGTCTCGTGTCCGTTGGTGAGATCGATGAGCTTGCCATTCCTACCGACGAGTTCGTCCGGAATTTCGTCGCTGTGTGTCCCTGGCGCAGGTGACTGACTGTCGCATACCAATACGACCGTGCCCCCATCGTACTCGGCTGAAAGCACGCGGCCCCCCGAGAATTCCTGGCTTGTCATGTTCCGAAGGTGTCGCGGCAGCAGCGCATTGAGACCTGTCGTAACCCGGCTTCCGTCCTTTGGATTGTAAAACCTGTCAACCAGTCCGTGGCAGCCAGAATAACCGCGATCCAGTTCCACAAAGTTATCGATCACGACGGACAGATCCGGATAGGCGCGAGCCAGCATGATCGCCTCAGCGGTGCGCGAAATTTCGGCATTTTCCGTCAGTTCGTCATTAGTCTTGGAGCGCCAATACATGCCAACGCTGGGGATATGCAGCACTGGCTTGTAATCTGTGTGGGCCAGGCAATGTTGAACCGCCTTGAAGCCCTCGAAGGGAGCAACATCGTGTCTGATGCCGAAAACGAACCCATCGACCGATGTCGACAGGCCTGCTTGATCAAGAACCCATCTTACCTCATCTTTCAGATCCGCGTGCATGCCATGATGGGTTGTCCATCCTTCGACTTCGGGACGAACAGCGTTCAGATACACCTGCTACGGCCCGGCCACCATAGCCGCTGCAGTGCAGAAGGCCATCGCTACGCCCGTGAACTCGATGCCGAAGTTGATCCTGATGGCGTACCGTTCAAGACCGTAAAATATGATCTGGAACTGGGAGGCTGACCTTGGCGTCGCTGCGGTTCTGATCCCCCCATTAACTGGTCCAGTTTGAACGTTAGTAACTTGGCTTCCAGTCGTCTCCCCATACTTCGCGCCAAAGGAACGGTCTTGTCGAGTTGGATTTTACAGTTCCTCCGTGCCAAAGATCCCACTTCGGATTGCAATATTTTTTAAAGAACGCATCCAATTGATTTGAAATATCCTCCAAGACCTCTTGGTACGCAGGGTCTTCGGCCACATTCCGGCGTTCGTCCGGGTCGTTCTCAAGGTCATAAAGTTCTGTGCGGAAATTATAAGCTGTTGGATTGATTCGCCGCATCAACAACCACTTACTGGTGCGTATTGACCGTGTTTCTTCCTGTTCCATGAAAACCGCATCGTCCCACCGGTTACCGCCGGACTGAATGAGCGTCCGCAGGCTTCTGGAAGGGCTTGTTTCCGATGATGGCAGTGGCAAACCCGCATAGTCCAGTATTGTGGCATGGATATCGGTCGTACCAACGAGGTTCTGTACGACCTTACCGGTATGGCTATCATGCGGCGGTTTGATAATCAGCGGTATGTGATGGGCCGCCCGATGCGTATTTGACGGCCATGTGTCTTCCCCGTGGCCCCAGAATCCATGTTGCCCCAAAGACATGCCGTGATCAGATGTATAGATCACCAACGTATTGTCAGAAATCTGTTGCCGCTCCAACGCAGCCAATACCTGCCCCACGCCGTTATCGACAACACTCATCTGCGAGTAATAGTTACGCAATGTCGGCAGATCATTCGGCATCTGCGCTATATTTTTATAAAAGCTGTCAACATAACCTTTATCGTGTGTAACCAACATCCAGTCAATAAGATCACGGCTTATGCCTTCCCGAGGCACCGAATTGAACGGAGTATCCTTATACAAATCGGCAAATTGATTCTTGGCCTCACCTTGTATAGATGGCCAATGTCCATAAGGCGCTGGGTAGGTCAGAAACATAAAAAACGGGTTCGCCGGATCCTCGCCACGTTTGTCGATGTAGTTGACGGCATGGTTAGTGAAAAAATCCACCGAATGGCCCGGATACTGCAGGCGTTCGCCATTGACCACCATGCTGTTATCGTAAAATGAAAGAACGTGCCCGATCTGCATCGTAATCCATTCGTCAAATCCATTCTGCGGTTGATCTGCTATTCCCAAGTGGTACTTGCCAATCAGCGCCGTATCATATCCAGCCTTGGCCAGTTGTTCGGGCAAGGTGCCAAATTCTTCTATGGCATTCCAGTTGCCGGGCCACTCGGAAATCTTGCTGTCATCAAGCCACGTATGAATGCCGTGCTGCGACGGCATGAGGCCTGTAAGAACTGACGCCCTGCATGGAGAGCACATCGCGTTGGGGCAAAATGCTTCACTGAATCGGGTTGCGCGCCCTGCCAACTCATCCAGATTTGGCGTATGGATTTCGGTATTACCCGAGCAACCCATCATATTTGCCGGGTGATTGTCGACAAAGATAAGAAGTATATTTGGTTTGCCAGATGTCATGGGCAAAGACGCCTTTCATTTCTAGTTGTTCCATCCCGGGCGATCACATAGATCCTCGCCGTTCGGCATTTTTCATGGCAAGATCGGTTTTATAGGGGCATCTTAGGTGTCGCGTCCCGTCCCGTGTGATTGCGCGGTGATTTGACGAAGAGGTGCGGGTGTGATTTGTGCCAGTCCTTCATCGCTTGCATTGGCGTTCGGCTCCTGAGGGCGGACTGCGGCAGTTGCGTGTTATAAAGATGGACATAACGCATCAGTGTCTGCTCCAAGTCAAGGGCGCTGTCGCGTTGCCAGCCCGGCGCGTCGCCGCTTTCAACCCATGTCTCGCCCAGCAGCGTGTTGCGCGCCGCCCGCAGCATCTCCTCCGAGCCTTGCGCCGCCAGCCAGTCGCGCGCGATCTGGGACCAGCTTTTCCAGCCCAGCGGCGAATAGAGCGCCGAGATATGAAAGCCGATCGAATGCGGATCAGCCGAGACCGCCGTCGCCCGCCACTCGCCCCGCTCAAGCGTCCGGGTCTTGTGATGCTCGGCGATGGGCTTCTCGCAGCCTTCGCAATGATAGGCGGCGGTGTCCGGGCGGCCCTTGTCCCAGCGCAGGCGTTCAAACTGGAGCCACTGCATCGCCCCGCAATGTGGGCAGGGCACGAAATACCGGCGCTGGTCCGAAGCCTCGTATTCCCGCTCGATCCGGCTCAGCCCCCGGATTGTCGGGGTTGAGACCATGAACACCTTGCGCCGGTGCGAAAAGGTGGTGGTCCGCGCCTCGGCCAGCGTGACCGAATCGCCTTCCTCGTCAGCCGAGGCCGGATAGGCATCGACCTCGTCGAGAAAGATATAGCGCGCGGGCATCGAGCGCAGGCCGGCGGCGGAATTGGCCCCGGTCAGCACCAGAATTCCGCCGGGGAGTTCCTTGGACAGC
>JBCKXH010000178.1:0-4013 GCA_038921555.1 Paracoccaceae bacterium | reverse complement strand
ATCCTGGCGTTGCTGTGAAAGCTGCGTCTCCAGACCTTCGACCTTCGACTTCCGTTCCAGCAGATTTTGGCGAAGCTTGTGGCGAAGCTCCACAGCCTCGCTCTTTGCACTCGCGATTCGCGCGGCAAGCATGGCAGATTGTTCCTGTGCCTCGGCCCGTTCAGACTGATGCTGCTCAATCTGGCTCTGCAGGGCCGCCTGTTCCAGCGCAAGATCCCGTTTGACCGACGTGGCCTCGGCCTCAGCGGCCACGAGCGCGGCTTGGGCAAGGGCCAGCGCCGCCAGCGCCGCGTCCTGTGCCTCTTGGCGCTGTGCCAGGGACTGGCGCAGGCCATCCGCCTCACCGCCCAGCGCGGCAAGGGCAGCCTCGGCCTGTTCGCAGGCCTGCGCGCGCTCCGCAGTCGCCTCCTGTGCCGCAGCCAACTGCTGGTCCAGCGCCGTCCGCGCGGCTTGGGCAAGGGCAAGCGCCGCCAGCGCCTGTTCGGCGGCCTGCGCGCGGTCCGCAGTCGCCTCCTGCGCCGCAGCCAACTGCTGGTCCAGCGCCGTCCGCGCGGCTTGGGCTTGGGACAACTCATCGGCAAGGGATTGCGCGGTCTGCTGGTAATTCTGGAGTGCGACCTCGGATTCGCCGATCCGGGTTTTTGAAGCGGCAAGCTCCTGCGTGGCTGCTGCAAGACTGCGCCCGGCCTCCTGACCCGTCGTGATCAGCTCGGCGAAAGCCGGGGCTGCCGCGTTGAACTGCGCCCGGATCAAATCCAGGGTCGGATAGTCATCGCGCATCTCCCCGGTCGCGGCCCAACGCTCCAGAATCGCGAAGCTCTTGCTCTGCCATTCCGAAAGCAGCGGGTTGTCCAGCACCCGTTCGCTCGGCACCTCGAAGTGGCGCAGCTCTCCCGACAGAAAGCCTTCGATTTCCCTGGCCACATGCGAGGAAAACCGCGGCCAGGCGAGGTCGAGATCGCTCTCCAGCCGACGTGCCACCCCGGCCCAGTTCCGCAGCAGCGCGCCGTAGCTGGTGAAGGCACGGACCTGTCCGCGGGTTGCCGCCTCGGCATCCAGCACATGGCGCAGCCATAACAGCAGCCCGTAAGCCAGCGGCCAGCCCTCGCGGCGCTGCAGCGATGCGGCCACGTCCAAGGGATTGCGGTGGATACAGATGATCGTGGGACGGCAGCCGGCCTGCTCCAGCACATCAAGCCAGAACGGCGCAAAGCGGCAGATCCGCGGATCCTTGAGCACGAACAGCCGCGAGGTTCCGAAAGAAGCCCGCAGGACCGCAAGCGCCTTGTCCTTGTATTCATCCGCCTTGGCCGAGGATATCCACCTTGGGTTGAACCCCTGCCAGTCATGCCAGGCAGACCCGGCCGACTCAAGTATGGCGTCGTTCAGGAAGTACGTTCCGTATGCCTCAAAATACCCCTTTGGGTTGGCGTCTGTAGGAGGCATCAAATCGGTTGGCAAATCGCATCCCAGCAGGCCGATTGTCCCTGCAAGGGCCGAGGTGCCCGAGCGATGCATGCCCAGGAGCAGAACGGCGGTACGGCGAATGGCAGATTGATCGGTCATTGTGTTCGGACTCTTGCAAGGGTCATCGGGGGCACTGCGGGTTCTGCCGACAGGCGTGTTCGGCTCTTGTAGCTGACGGAACCTGCCGAGGGAACACGACACTTAGCACTTGAGCAAGCGCGGTGGCCGTCGTAATGAGAAGGTGTGCGGAGGCTCGGTGATCGGTCGCTATGGAAATCAAGGCGGTGACCACATGGTAAAATCTTCGGGCGGGAAGCGAATTGGGGTGGTTTCGATAGATAGAAAGATTGACAATCCGGAGTTGCGCCCTTTCGAAACCCTGTATGAGGCCGTTGGCAAGAACACCGGAAATCTGATGTTCACGGAAGCAATTTTCAGCATCCTTGATGGTGATATCAAGCGGATTGGATTTTCATTTGACCCTGAACATGTCAATAACAATTTCGATATAGTGGTTGTGCCTGCCGCAAACTGGATCAACAAGAACGCTGACTGGGACTGGTTTCTGAAGATTCTGGAACTGCTGTCCATTCCCGTTATTGTGGTTGGCTTGGGCTTGCAGGCAGATGTAATGGAACTCGCAGCTGTTGAAGTCAGCCCGTCGGCGCGCCGTTTGGCGGAGTTTTTTGCCCGCAGTGCTGAATGCGTTTCTGTGAGAGGCGACTTCACGAAGGAATGGTTCAATAGTATTGGATTAACAAACGTTGTGACGACGGGGTGCCCTTCACTATACATGAATATTTTCGAGTGTGATGAAACCATAGACCGCCAGAAAATCACTTTACAGGCCACACGCTATCAAGTTAGCGATGCCTTCGCTTCTGGAAACAGTATAGCCCGTCATCTCTTTGAGTTTAGCTCTCGGTTCAGAATGCCAATGGTCTATCAGTCAGAGATGGAGGAGATCAAGCTCATCGTTTACGGAAAATCGGCTGCAACTCTCGGTGAGAGTCAGCGCAATGCAATACTAAAGCTGTACGGCCTCCACGACATAGATCAATTCGACTCCTACTTGCGAAACTATGGTCGTGTATTTTTCGACCTGAAGCAGTGGTCTGACTTTGTGCGAGAACAAGATGGAGTTATTGGCACCCGACTACATGGATCAATCCTTGCATTGAATAGCGGTCGTCCAGCAGTCCTTATTCCGCACGATTCGAGAACGGCTGAGGTCGCAAGCTTTGCAGGCATACCAACTGCCAACGGAAGCACCGTTCGTGACATGAAATCTGGGTCCGACTTAAGTGATTTGCTCTGTTTGGCTGATATGCAAAAGTACAAGGATTGCCGTTCAAAGAACCAATTGGTGTTTTTACAGTTCCTGCGCGACGTTGGCTTGGCCCCGCGCGATGGGTCGATATTTTGATACGTCGATACATGTAGCTCTGGCCAGAACCCCTTCCCTCACTCCACACCCAGATACTTCTTCGCCGCGTCCATATGCTGTTTCTGGGCCATGCGGGTGCCGGGGTCAATATTCACCGTCATCAGCGCATCCAGTCGCTTAGGTCGAGGCCGGTCATCACTATTCAATGTTTTCAGCACCGCTCAGCCTCGGGAGGTCGTAAGTTCAAGTAGCATTTTTTCCACAGCCGTAAAAGCAGTCGGCCCCTCAGGCCCGGTCCACCATCCAGACGCGGGCGCGGCTCTTCAGTGCGCGCGCCAGGGCCTCGCGCTGCCTGTCGGTCATATAGCCTTCGATCACCACCAGTTCGTCGGTGACGGCGATGCCCTTGCACAGCAAGGTGATATAGGCGTCGGTCAGATCGTTGGCATCAATCCCGTCATAGGTGCCACCCAGGTTTGCCGGATCGGTTGTTTCCTTGATGAATTTCTCAAGCGGCGTATGCACCCATTGCGATGCCCAGATCCGCGCCACAAAATGATCCAGCGAAATCACCTTGGTGGCGGCCGGATAAAGCTGGCTGGCCAGACCGGTCTTGCCGGTGCCGGTCGGGCCGGTCACGATCATAACGGTCGGAATTTTGCGCTTGCAGTGAAAAACCACCCGCGGGATCGGGTCGGTGCCGACCTTTTCAGCTTGCGAGACCATGCGATAGCTGAACCCGGCCTTGGTCAGCATGCCCTCAATCAGCGGCAGCGTCGGAAACCACAGCCCGCCATCGTGACGCAGGCTGTAAAGCATTTCCTTGCGCGGCGTGGTCTGCACGCCACATTCCAGAATGAATGTTCCGGCAGGCGACAGTATGCCCAAGATACTGGTCAATATCTTTTGGGGATCCAGCTCGTAGTGCATGGCCGAGGTCCACAGGATCAGGTCGAACTGCCCCTCTGGCAGCGCGTCCCAGCCCTGATTGAGATAGGTGGCCCGCGGATCGCTGTAGCGCTGCCTGGCTTCGGTCAGAAACCGCATGTCCGTATCAATACCGACGACTTTTTCAGCATCGCGTTGCAATGCCTGATTGCAAAAGAATCCTTCGTTGCACCCGATGTCCAGAACTGCCTTGCCCGTCAAATTTTTTGGA
>JBCKXH010000177.1:0-4023 GCA_038921555.1 Paracoccaceae bacterium | reverse complement strand
AGGAAGCGCGGCTCGCTGCTGATCTGGCTGGACAAGGAGATGACCTGGCTGGCACCCCATGACGGCCGACCGGGACGTCCTGCGGTGTTCTCCGATGCCTCGATCCAGTTCTGCCTGACGATCAAGATTCTGTTCAAGCTGCCGTTGAGACAAACCGAGGGCATGGTGGCCAGCCTGCTGCGGATGGCGGGGCTCGACTGGCCCGTGCCGGACTATTCCACCCTGTGCCGCAGGCAGAAGACATTGGCCGTCCAGATCCCGTATCGGCGTGCAGATGGGCCGCTCAACCTGCTGGTCCCCTCTCGTGGTTTGAAGTCAAACCACTGCCGGGCAGCGGACAGCACCGGGATCAAGTTCCTCGGCGACGGCGAGTGGCAGGCCCGCAAGCACGGTGTTCAGGGGCGCCGCCAGTCGTTGCCCCCTTCTCGGGCATGCAAGCATGCCCTGCCAGGCAACGGGCAGGCGAATGCATGCATTCCATTGGCCGGCAGGTGATTGCACTGCAATCACCGAGAGGTGCCGAGAGGGGGCGCAAGGTCCATCTGGCCATGGATACGGCCACTTCCGACATCCGCGCCGTGGAATTCACCCCCAGCGGCGATGGCGACAGCCCGGTCCTGCCAGAGCTGCTCGACCAGATCCCCGAGGGCGAACAGATCGGCACCGTGACCGCCCCTTCTCACGGTTTGCATGCAAACCGTTGCCCGTTGCCTGGCAGGGCATGCTTGCATGCCCGAGAAGGGGGCAACGGACGGGGCGTATGACACCCGCCGATGCCACGCCGCCATCATCGAACGGCAGGCCACCGCGATCATACCGATCCGCAAGAACGGGCGAGCGTGGAAGGAGGACTGTCCGGCAGCGCGCGCCCGAAACGAAACCCTGCGGGCAACCCGACATTATGGACGGGCGTTCTGGAAGCGGTGGACCGGATGCCACGCGCGAAGTCGGATCGAGGTATGAGCCGGGCCAGAAAACGATCCCGGGGATCGTTTTCCCGGCGATTGGATGCGCTGCCTCAAGGCGTTTGGCGAGCGCATCAGCGCAAGAGACCCCGACCGCCAGACCGCCGAAATCCACATCCGCATCGCTCTGATGAACCGCTTCTCGGCCCTCGGCACCGCCGAGATCGTCCGCGTGGCCTGACGCAAACGGGGAAAGGGGCAGTCACACCTCACGCGGTAGTTATGCAACAACGCCCGCGCACGGCGTGCGGATAGCCCAGCCATTCGGCCATTTCGGATTGCGTCAGGCCCAGATTGCTCCGGGCCTGCTTGAGTTCGGTGGGGGTCATTTCAGCAGAACGCCGCCGAATTTCTGCGCGCCTGCGACAGCAGATCGGCAACAGTCACGCCCTCGGTCCATGCGTCGTGCAGGATGTCGCAGATGATCTTCTGGCGGTAGCCCGTGAGTTTCTCAATCCGGATGTCTCGCGCTCGGGGCTGGACCGCTGTCTGCGCCGGTGAGCCATTTGCGCCATTGGTTCAAGCACAATGGCGAACGGGTGAGCAATCTCAATGCCTTGCGACCCAAGGTGCCGGCCGAACCGCACAAGAGCTTCAAGGCCTATGAGCCCGGCTTCGTGCATGTCGACATCAAATACCTGCCACAGATGGCAGACGAGACCACGCGGCCCCTCTCGGCGCCTCTCGGCGAATGCAGTCATTCGCCTGCCGGCCAACGGATTGCTGCGCAATCACCTGCCAGGCAACGGCTATCTGTTCGTCGCCATCGATCGCGCCACAAGGTGGGTCTTCGTGCGCATCCTGCCAGCCAAGACCGCCGCCAACGCCCGCCGGTTCCTGCGCGACTTAGAAAGGGCCTGCCCGATCCACATCCGGACGGTGTTGACCGATAATGGCAAGGAGTTCACCGACCGCCTTTTCGGTCTGCGCAAACGTGCCGCCACCGGCAAGCATGAATTCGACCAACTGTGCAGCGACCTCGGGATCGAACACCGCCTGGCCCCGCCGCAGCACCCGCAAACCAACGGCATGGTCGAGCGCTTCAACGGACGGATCGAAGAGGTGCTGCAATCGCACCATTTCCATTCCGGCGAAGAACTGGAAACCACGCTGCACCGTTATGTGCTGCTCTACAACCAGCAGCTGCCGCAATCAGCCTTGGGCAGCAAGACGCCCTTGCAGACCATGAAAGAATGGCACAAACTCATACCTGAACTGTTCAAGAAACAGCCATACTACCTGACGGGATGTGACAAGTAGTCACGGCATCACGGACATTCTGCTGGCGCGTGGAAGCCGTTTGCTGTTGCAGTCCGGTGATTTCAAGATTCGCCTTCAGTTGGAGAAAGCTCTGATTTATTGTTGTCGCCACATTTACCCCTTCGCCACGATTTCGACATAGCCGATCAGTTCGGCGGAATAGCTGCCATCCCCATTTGCCGCGCCTTTGTGCTTGAGCTCTCGCTGCAGTGTCGGCTCCACGGCGCGCGAGAAGATTTTCAGCCGTTGCTCAGGTGAGAGGTTCGGCTTCGTGGTCGGCGCTTGCAGATACCGTTCGCATTGACGCTCTACCGCAGGCACCCGAGTTCCATCTTGTTTTACTGCAATCGGCTGCACAACGACACGCCTCTCGCCTTTTCCAGAAGAGGCTTCCACCAGCCAAAATGACAAAAGCACTGGCACTTCCACATCCCCTTCGACTGCGATGCCAAGCTCCTCCGGTGGCACGCTACGCCAGCGACCAAGCTCTTCCTGAACCAGCGGGTGATCGAGTCCCATCAAATCTACGTCGTCGCGGCTCGTGGCTGTGTCACGGTTCAATGTAAAGCGGGTGCGACGAGCGCCATCGACCGTCACGAGGTCATAGGTTTCATCGTCCACCTTGACTAGGCGCTGCTGACGGTCTACCATCGCCGCTGAGATGAAGCGTACCAGCCGATCCATACTCGACGACACGTCAGAGAAGGGTTTGTAATCGTCGAGACTGAATCCTTGTAGGTCTTGAAATAAATCAAACACCACCTGCCGCGCTTCGCGTGAATTGGATAGCGCCGCCTCAAGCTCCACTTGGGTGCGTTTCAGTTCGGGGTCGGACAGTGCCTCTTGGTACAGACGGTCGTAGTTGAGTCGTTCTGATAGCTGGCCAAGAATCTGCGCGCGCAGGTCTTCAGCAACGTTTCCTTGGTCGTCAACCTTGCCCACCGTTCGCGCGATCTCGATCAGCTTTTCTTCCAACATCAGGAATATGCGCCCCTCGATGGTGTCGGACAGCACGAGGTTATAAACCTGTGCCGTGTGGTTCTGGCCGTAACGGTGGATGCGCCCGATGCGCTGCTCCATATCCATTGGGTTCCACGGCAGGTCGAAGTTAAACAGGATGCGCGCAAACTGGAGGTTGATCCCCTCCCGGCCAGCAGCGGTACAGACCAGCACGCGCGGGCCATCCTTCAGACGGAAGCGGCGTTCGGCAGCAAGTTTGGCTCCGTGATCGCCACCGCGTAATACCGCCACACCTTGACTTGGGAACGTCTGTTCAATCTCGCGGGCAATCAAATCCACCGTGCCGAGGTAGGTGACGAACACCACAATTTTCTCGTTGGAATTCTGCCGCCACAATATGCCAAGACCATCGAGTAATTTCTGCGCCTTGGTTTCACGCTGTTGCGGGAAAACCTTGAGCAAATCGCCAATGCGCAACCGCTCCTCTGGCAGGTGCAGCTCAACAACCGCAGACGCAGCTTCCTCTGCGTGTGCTGCCGAATACTCGCTGGCGTAAGGATCGGCGACGAATTCCAGCGCTTCCTCGTCCAGCTTCTTTACCAGCCGATACTTGAGGTCGGCCAGCACGCGATCCACTTCACTGCGGCCAATACTGTCCCGCGACAGATTAAATTCTTCGTGAATAATTTCGCGCGCCTCATTGGTTAAACGCTCACGTCCTTCAATGTCTAGTTCCTTGTCGCGCAAGAATGCCTCGTGCAACGTCAGCATCAACAGGCGGCGTTTTAGTGTTCGACGCACAGCCGAAAAACTCGATGCAGCAATTTTCTGAAAGATT
>JBCKXH010000176.1:0-4033 GCA_038921555.1 Paracoccaceae bacterium | reverse complement strand
GGGCCTGCGGCAGGATGATCAGGCTCATCGTGCGGCCGGGGCGCAGGCCAAGGGCATAGGCGGCCTCGGTCTGCCCGCGCGAGACGGCCAGGATGCCGGCGCGCACAGTCTCGGCCACATAGGTCGCGGAATAGACGGTCAGCGCGATCAGAAGGGCGGTGAAGCTGTGGGCGACGTTGATGCCGCCCTGAAAGTTGAAACCCTTGGACACGCCGTTATCGGCGGCGGCAAAGGCCGGAATCTGCCAATGCAGGCCAAGGGCGGCCAAGAGGACGAGGGTTGGCAGCAGAATGACGGCGATGGATTTCCACCAGGTCACCGGGCGCACACCGCTCACCTCTTGCACGGCTTTGGCCTGGGCGCGTAGGCGGCGGTTGCCCCACAGCGAGGCGGCAAAGGCTGCAATGACCGCGAGGGTCGAAAAATTGATCGGGATGCCGCCAACCTCAACCACGCCCAAGGGGCGGTGCAGCAGCGGCCGGGGCAAGTTGATGCCGCGATTGGTGACGGCGACACTGTCCCACAGGATCTTGGCGGACGGCGGATAAAGCTGATGCTCAACCGGGCCGGTCCAAGTGTCAACCATCTCTTGGGTGACCTTGAAATCCTTGGGCTCTCGCGGAACTTCGGAAAAGATGATGAAGGTCAGCACGATCCACAGCAGCAGGGGGATATTGCGGAACACCTCGATATAGACGGTCATCAGGCGGGCGACCAGCCAGTTCTTCGACAGGCGCAGGATGCCGGCGATGGCGCCAAGCACGGTGGCACCGATGCAGGCAAAAATTGCCACGGCCAGCGTGTTCAAGAGGCCGATCAGCAGGGCGCGGAAATGGGTGCTGTCATTGGTATAGGGGATCAGCCGCTGGTCGATGTCATAGCCGGCCCGGGTCCAGAGAAAGCCAAAGTCGATGTCCTTGTCCTTGGCGGCAAGGTTGATGACCGCGTTGTTGAGCAACCAGACCAGAGCCGCTGCGACCAAAAGCAGCACGACGAACTGGATCGTGTAGCTGCGATAGCGCGTGTCATAGATAAGCTGGCCTAACCGAAAGCCCGCTTTCGGCGCGTCCGCAGCAATCGTCATATTTCCCCCTGTGCCGACCTTGTGCCATCTGATGCGGCAGCTTGAAGGGGTCAGCGACGTTTGGTTTTACAGGTCAATGGGCGCAACCTGCGCTGCGCCCATTGGTCGTGTCAGATCAACGGGTCGTATCAGATCAGCGGACTGGCGGCGCGTATTGCAGGCCGCCCTGGGTCCACAGCGCGTTCAGGCCGCGGGCCAGACCGATCGGGGTGGAGGTGCCGATGTTGGTCTCAAAGATCTCGCCATAATTGCCGGACACGGCGATGGCGTTCCTGGCCCAATCCTTGCCCAGCCCCATCATCACGCCGGTGTCATTGTCGCCGATGCCGAGCAGGCGCTTGACCTCAGGGTCATAGGTTTCGCTGGCAGTGGCGGTAGCGATCACTTCTTCCAGATTGGCTTTGGTGATGCCTTTTTCTTCCGCGATCACCAGAGCAAAGAAGCTCCAGCGCACGATGTCGCCCCAGTTGTTGTCGCCATGGCGCACGACCGGGCCGAGCGGTTCTTTGGAGATGATCTCGGGCAGGATGACATGGGCGGAAGGGTCGGCCATGATGGCGCGGATGGAAGCCAGACCTGACGCGTCGGTGGTGAAGGCGTCGCAGGCGCCGACTTCATACTGGCGCTGGATTTCGTTTTCGTCGGCTACGATCACCGGGACATAGCTGATGCTGTTCTGCTTGAAGAAGTCGGCAAGGTTCAACTCGGTCGTGGTGCCGGTCGAGATGCAGACGGTGGCACCATCAAGTTCCTTGGCCGAAGACACGCCAAGCGATTTCTTCACCATGAAGCCCTGACCGTCATAGTAGTTGACGGCGACGAAATCGAGCTTGAGGTCGTTGTCGCGCGAGAAGGTCCAGGTCGAGTTGCGGACCAAGAGGTCAACTTCGCCCGAAGCCAGCGCGGTGAAGCGGGTTTGGCTGGTGAGCGGCACGAATTTCACCTTGTTGCCATCGCCCAGCACGGCGGCGGCGACGGCCCGGCACAGGTCAACGTCAAAGCCGGCCCAGGTGTTGTTGGCGTCCGGCATGCCAAAGCCGGTCGAACCAGTGCTGGAGCCGCAGTTCAGCTCGCCACGGGCCTTGACGTCGTCAAGCGTCGTCGCACCGGCAGCGCCAGCCACCAGGGCGGCGGCGGTCAGTGTCCCGAACAATGCAGATTTTTTCATGGATACCTCATCCTGTTGATCCGCTTTGCAAGCGGTTTGATTTTCCGGGTGGTTCCCGGCGCAGTTCACTTACTCGCGTGAGTATCAAGCAAACCCGGCAAGCGGGTTTTCCCATCACGCTTCAGGGGTCCCCCAAAGTAGAGTCAGTTTTGACTTATGTCAGGCCTACGTCAAGAACCGTTTCCAGCCCGCAGCGTCCGGCTGCAATAAGGCATGAAATGGCGGAAATCCTTGTCGATTTGCGCTGTATTTGCGCCGAAGTGTTCAAACTGGCGCACAAAGCGCCCAAAATGTCGCGGCCTGATGGAATGCCAGGCGCTTGATTTCCGCAAAGGCGGCGGCGTCGGCATCCTCGCCCCATTGCTCGATTTGATAGGTCTCATCGATTCGGCTGATATTCCAGGCCTCATGCGGGGTCAGGCGACGGGAGGTGACGGCAAAGGCCAGCACCAATGACCCGGACAGCATCACCAGATCATGCAAGGCGGCGGTCTGAAATTGCGTCATCGCGGCGGTCATTGCATGCAGCCGCGCGGTCGAGGCGGGCGGCTGGGCGATGTGCATGACACCGCAGGTGGCGATCAGCGGCGCTTGCAGATGGCGGGCGGACCAGTCGAGCAAAGGGTCCCAGGCGGCGCTTTGCCGGGCGATCAGTTCGGGCGGCTGCGTGGCGCGGTAGCACAGAAGATCGGTCTCACCGTAAGCCGCCAGCAGGCCTGTCACCTCGGCAAACTGCGGGGCGACCTTTTCGATGGCGGAATTGGCGGCGCGGGTGAAGGGCATGGTTTCAGGGCGCACAAAGCCGTGCTGCGCCTCCCATTCCTGCGCGATGGCCTGCGCCAAAGCTTTGGTCGGCAGCACAAGCAGGGCCTTGCCGGGGGATTTGAGCGGGCGGCCATCCAGTTTGACGATGAAACCGCTGCCTGCGGCTTCAATGGTCACGGCTTGCCAGAAGCGTTTCGGCTTCCAGCTCATGCCAGAGCGCCGCCCAGACCGCCAAACGGATCGGCGGGCACGTCTTTTTCATGCCAGTCCAGCATCTTCCAGGTCTTGGCCATATGGTCGGGCAAGGGTGCTACGAAGGTCATCAGTTTCTTGGTGATCGGGTGTTCGAAGGACAGCATGCGCGCGTGCAGATGCATCTTGCGGCTGACATCGCCGCCGACATTGGCACCCCAGCCATCGCCCAGATTCTCGGCGGTGCCTGCACCATATTTGCTGTCGCCGATGATCGGATGACCCATTTCGGCCAGATGGGCGCGCAATTGGTGGGTGCGGCCGGTGACCGGCTCCAGTGCCAGCCAGCTCATCCGGTTGGCGAGGAACCACAGCACGAAGTAATCGGTCTGGGCGCGCTTGGCATCCGGGTAATCGCCGGTCTTGGCGGGGTGGATGCAGATCATCTTTTCACCCTCGCCGCCCCTGCCATGACCGGGGGCCTTGATCAGCGCGTATTTGATCGAGCCTTTCTTGGGGTTGGGCACCCCGGCGACCAAAGCCCAATAGATCTTGCGGGTGGCACGGTGGCGCAGGGCTTCGGACAGGCCACGCGCCACCCGGTCGGTGCGGGCAAGCATCAACAGGCCCGAAGTGTCCTTGTCCAGCCGGTGCACCAGCTTGGGGCGGTCCTTGAAGCCGAACTTCAAGGCCTCGGTCAGGCCATCGACGTGACGGTCGCCCTGGCCCGAGCCGCCCTGCGAGGGCAGACCGGCGGGTTTGTTCAGGATGATGATATGCTCATCCTGCCACAGCACGGCGTCCTGGATCATCTTGGTATCGGC
>JBCKXH010000175.1:0-4044 GCA_038921555.1 Paracoccaceae bacterium | reverse complement strand
ATCCACGCGTGAGCCAGCTTCACCGCGACTTGGTATTAGCAGGCTGCTGAAAAAGGGTTTTCGGAGCCTGTCGGCAGGGAAAATATTCCATTTATAGGCCTTTTCATGCCATCATTGCGAAAATTTTGGGCAATCCGGGACGGTTTTTCCGCTTCCGGGCGTCACAACCTAGCCGCTTCGGAGTTTTTCAGCAGCCTGTTAGTGGCGCTTGATGTCCTGCAAAACGCGCGCGGCCTTGACCCCAAGGGTCAAGGGTCTCTTGCTCGTCTTCAACTCTCGATGGGAAAGAGATCTGCCGAAATCCCGCCGGCACGCAATCATGCCAAACTGTTCGGCAGGGGCCGATGGCGGACAGATCGGGGCGCAGGCCAGTTCAGCGCCGTTGTAGAGGCGCGCGTTCTGTGCGATTCAGACAACAAATGTGCAAGTGCCTCAAGAGATGACCCCTTTGCCAGCCGATGCAATCAGCGATCCCGGCCCGACGATCTGGATCATGGGCGAGGCCCTGATCGATTTCGTCCCGCGGCAGATCGATGGGGCGATCGCCTATGTGCCCCAATCAGGCGGGTCACCTTACAATGCGGCCAAGGCAGCGGCCCTTGCCGGGGCGCGCGTTCGATTTGTCGGCGGCATTTCCACCGATTTCTTTGGCGACATGCTGGTGGCCGATCTTGAGCGTCACGGGGTGGACACCGGCCATGCCCTGCGCAGCGCGGCCCCAACGACGCTGGCTTTCGTGACCTTTGCCGGGAACCACCCGCGCTATGCCTTCTTCAACAACCTCACCTCCACCTCTCTGGTGCAACCGCCTCCCCTTGCGGGGGCACTCGGGCTGGGGGACGTGGTCTCAGTCGGTTCCATCTCGCTGATCGACCGACCCGGCGCCGAGAACATCACGGCGGAGGCGCTGCGCTGTGCGCGCGACGTCCTTCTGGCCTTCGATCCGAACGTGCGCGCGGACATGGTGCGCGACCGGCCGGACTGGACCGGGAGGATGGAACGCCTGCTGGCGGCGGCAGGGCTGATCAAGCTCAGCGTCGAGGATCTGGCGGTGCTGCGCCCGGACATGACCGGGGCGGCCTTCGCGGCCGCGCAGTTGGCGGCGGGCACCGGCCTTGTGGTGATCACCGATGGCGAAAAGGGGGCGCGGGCGTTCGGCCACGCGGGCGCTGTCAGCGTTGCATCACCCCAGGTGCGGGTCCGCGATACGGTGGGCGCGGGCGACACGCTGATGGGCACGCTTCTGGCGGAGCTTGCTCTGCGCCGGGCCACGCGGCTGGAGGACCTGAAGGCGCTGCCGGTGGACGCGCTGCGGCAGTACTTGCACCGCTCGGTGATTGCAGCGGCACTCAACTGCACCGTGACAGGCTGCAACCCGCCGACCCGTGCCGCTGTCGATGCCTGGCTGGCGAAGGGCTGAGATGGCAGGGTCGCACCGCCCCCCCGGACAACCCGCGACCGGCAGGGGCAGTTCCATGTTGCACTCCGCCGATCTGCGGGTTCGTGCGGCCTGGCTCTACTATCACGGCGGGCGAACCCAGCAGCAGATTTCCGACAAGCTGGGGATCAGCCGGTCCAGCGTGATCAAGCTTCTGGAAGAGGCACGCCGCCGCGGCGAAGTGCAGATCTGGATCAACGCCGTGTCCGATAGCCTTTTCGACCTCGGCCAGGCGGTCGAACAGGCCTATGGTTTGCAACATGTGACGGTCGTGCCCAAATGCGCCACCGCCGCGGAAACCGCAACGGCTGTGGGTGCGGCTCTTGGCCGGCATCTGTCCGGGGCCATTGAAAGTGGCCAGGTCATCGGCCTTGGCTGGGGCAGCACGCTCTCGGGGGCGCTCGCGACGTTCCGTGCGCCACATGTAAAGGGCGTGCGAGTGCTGTCGCTGCTTGGCGGCGCACCTGAGAACCGCACGATCAACCCGGCAGAACTTGCCTGGCGCATGGCCGGGCTGCTGGAGGCCGAATGCCTGCTGTTTCTCGCGCCACTGATCGTGGACAGCGCCGAAACCAAGCAGCGGCTTATCGAAAAATGCGGCCTCGATCAACTGGTTGCCGCAGCAGAGGCCATGGATATCGCCGTCATCAGCTGCGGCTCGGTCGCCCAGGGCGAGACCACGCTGTCGCGCTACTACATCTCAGCCGCCGATCAGGTCAGCCTGATCGCTGCCGGGGCGACCTGCGAGACGCTATGTCACTTCCTCTCGGCCACCGGCGAAAGCATCCGCCATCCCTTGCATGACCGGATCATGTCCGTCGGCATCGAAGCCGTGGCGCAAGCCCGCCAGATCGTGCTGGCCTCTGGCGGGTCTGGCAAGGTCGCGGCGATCCGCTCAACCATCCACCGCGTCGGCTGTCATGTGCTGATCACCGATGAGGCCGCAGCCCAGGAGATGGTCAGGCTTGGGCCCCTGCCAGCCGGGCGAGTTCGGCCCGCAGTGCCCGCCGGACGCTGAGCGCCGCCTCCACCTGCGGAACATGGCCGACCCCCGGCAACAGCCCGCCTGCGAAACCGTCAGGGGCCGGAGCGATGCGGTCCGCGTCGCCCCAGATCATCGGGCAGCCCTTTGGCAGGTCGGCCACCGGCAGCGGTGCCACGCTGTTCAGCGTCGCTGCAATCCGCGCCAGCGCCGCGCGCCGCCCGGGTGTTGCCTCCAGCATCGTCAACACATGGGTGACCATGGCAGGCGTGACATGACGGGGCTTGGCCACCATCCGCTCCAGCAAGGCGCGGGTTTCATCGGGCGCATGCAGACGCGCGAAATCGGTCAGAAAGTCCGCATCGGCACCATGGCCGAACCCCGCCGGGGCGATCAGCGCAAGCAGTGGAAAGTGCTCCGGATCCTGCCGGTGCAGCAGATGAGCGATCATGGCGCCCAGCGAATGGCCCACCAGATAGGCCGGGGCCGCAAGGTCTGCCGCAGCCGCCGCCACCGCCTGGGCAAGCTGCAAGGGCGAGCCGTCGCCGACCTCATCGGGTGCTGCGCCATGGCCGGGCAGATCCATCGTCCAGACCTGCGCCACATCCTGCAGCATCGGTGCTACGGCAAGCCAGGAAAACCGATCCGCCCCAAAGCCATGCAGGAACAGAACCACCGGCCCTGCCGCCCCCCCAAGGCGGTGCAGCCGCGCCTGCATCAGGCAATCTCGCCCAGAGTGGCGCCCACCTCGGCCAACTCCCCCTCCGCGACCGCGATGCGGGTCAGCCTGCCCGCCACCGGTGCCTCGATGTCGATCGCCATCTTGGTGGTGGTGATCGTCACCACCGCATCGCCTGCCGCGACCACAGCACCTTCGGCCACCAGCCATTCGGTTACTTCGGCCTCGGAGATTTCATTGCCAAGTTGCGGCACAAGGATCGGAGTCATCAGCTTGCCTTTCGCGTCACAGCGCCTGTCGGGCGAGGTCTAGGTCATCCCAGATGCGCAGGCCCTTGCGGTTGGTGTCCCGGCCGAAGAACGCGATCAGGACCACATCAAGAATATCGTCCGACTGGGGGAAATAGGTCTTTTCCATCTCCGCCCCCGGCACGATCCAGTTGGGCGACCCCAGCACCCGCGGCGGCGCCTTCAGATCCCCAAAGCCGAAACGGGTGACATTGGCCACCAGGGTCATCGCGAAACTGCCACGTTCGCAGGCTTCGCTGACCACCAAGAGATGCCCGGTCTTCTTCACGGATGCCAGCACCAGCCCATAGTCGAACGGCACCAGCGTGCGCGCGTCTATGACCTCTGCCTGCAGCCCATGGGTCTCGGCCAGCGCTGCCGCCGCGGTCATCGCGGGGTAAAGCGAGGGGCCGATGGTCAGGATCGTCACGTCGCCGCCTGCACGCTTGATGGCGGGCTGGCCAAGGGGGATGCGGTAATACTGCTTCGGAACGCCGCCCGCCGCGAAGACCTCCACCTGATCGTACAGGCGCTGGCTCTCGAAGAACACCACCGGATCATCAGAGGAAAGCGCCTGCGCCATCAGACCCTTGGCGTCATATGGCGTGGCGGGGTAGACGACCTTCAGCCCCGGAATATGCGCGGTCAGCGCCGTCCA
>JBCKXH010000174.1:0-4191 GCA_038921555.1 Paracoccaceae bacterium | reverse complement strand
TGGTTGCCCAAATGACTGATAAATCACCTGCCGGCAGACCCGGGGTGGGTCAAGTTGGCTGCTTGCTGAATTGCGCAGAAATAGCCGTCAATCGTTCATAGCTGAAATGAGAACCAAGGATGCCTTTCGTTGGCCGAAAGTGACCGGACCTTAGTGCGAATTAGGCTTGTTCCATTCAACCAGAACATCGCCGGGTTCGCGCCTCAGCGCATTCTTCAGCGTGCCAGAAAATCGCCCCAGAACGACAAAACCGACCAGATGTTCGTTTTGCTTCAACGCAAATGCCACACGAAGCGCCAGTGAACTGACTCGCTTGCCACTAACGATCTTGCTCTGGAAGCCAAGGCTTTCTGCGGTGAGCAGGACGTTCTGCAGACCTGCGCCAACGCAAATCCACTGTTCCTGCGCGGGAATTTGCGCGTTTTCGGCATCAATCGTGGCGATGATCACCAAAAGAGAGGCCCCTGCAAGGGCGCGGTCAATGGCTGCCTGCAATACATCCTCGGAGGCATCGGGGTCGGCCTCGTGGGCGGCGTTTGCAAAGACTTCGGCCAGATCCATTCGCCGGTCATCGGGAATGTGGATCAGGCGCAGTGGGCCAAGGCGACCGTGATCCGGGGCGGCCGCCACAGCTTGGCCGATGAGCGTCAGGTCATCTTGGGTGACACCGGGGCCGTTCAGGTGCCGTGGGTTGGAGGACCTGCGGGCGAGGATGGCGGCAAGGACCGGGTTCATTCCAAGAGGGGCTCCACTGTCAGGGACATACCTGGGCGAATTGCCGTCAGGTCAGCCGGAATGGACGCGATGCCGCGTGCGAGCGCTATCGGACCAAGGCTGGCCGACGCGCCGACGCCAAGCCTATGCAGCACGGGGCGGCCAAAGGCGTCGCGCTTTTCCCATGTCACCGGGATATATTCACGCCGTCCCGGCACACGGTCGTAGGTGAAGGCAGCCACGCCGGGAAGCCAAAGGTCGGGTGTTTCTGTCAGCCCCGCCGATTTGCGCAGCGCGGGACGGGCAATCTGAGAAAAAGTGATGGCTGCCGCATAAGGATTACCGGGAAGCCCGACGTATAGGGACGCGCCGATCCGACCGACCGTCAGGGGCTTGCCGGGGCGGATCGCGACTTTCAGGACGTCAAGCGTGGCGTCTTCGGCCCGCAGCGCGTCCAGAACGTGATCTTCTTCGCCAGCCGAGACGCCACCGGAGGAGATTACGATATCATTTTTGCCCGCCGCGCGGCGGATGACCGCGCGGATGGCAGCCGGATCATCGCGCAGGATGCCGTAGTCGATGATGGCAATCCAAGGGCTCGCCAACATGGCGCGCAGCATCACACGGTTGGAGTTGTAGATCTGGCCATGTGCAAGCGCAGCACCGGGCTCCTGCAATTCGGTTCCGGTGGAAAACAGGCCGACGCGCAGCTTGGCAAAGACCTCGACCTCGGCAATGCCGGTTGCCGCCAGAAGGGCCAGGCGCGGTGCCGTCAGCATATGTCCGGCAGGCACCGGCGGCTGGCCAAAGGGGCGATCCTCGCCCCGGCGACGGATATTCAGACCGACGTTCGGGCGTTCTTTGATGAGGATTCCGGTCAGGGTATGTTCGATCCGTTCCTGCATGACCACCGCATCGCAGCCCAATGGGATAGGCGCGCCGGTGAAGATGCGGAAGACGCCGCGCGCGGTGTGGGTGTGGTAAGCGGAGTCTCCGGCGGCAATGCGTCCGAGGATCGGCAACTGCCATGGTCCTGCGCCGGACATATCGGCAAGCTGCAGCGCATAGCCGTCCATCGCCGCGTTGTCGAACGGCGGCAAATCGCAGTGCGCTGGACTGGGTTGCGCCATGATACGGCCAAGGGCCGCGTCCAACGAGAGTATTTCGGTCCGCACCATCGGGGCAGCTGCGGCGATGGCCCGAAGCCGTGCGGCATCAACGGAAAGCGTCGGCCCTTCCTTGCCAGCGCTGCATTCGGTCTGGGTCAGGCCTGCCATGATCTTCCCGAAACAAAAGCCCCCGCCCGGAGCATTTCGGGCGGGGGACGGTCAAGCAAAGCCTTACAGGGTCACTTCCCACGACTTGAAGGAAATCCGCGCTGCCGCCGGGGTTGCATCCGAAATTTTACGGATATCGGCCCAGGTCTGCTTGTAATTCGGCAGCATCAGCTCGTTGGTGCCGGCGTTCACGATGTTGCCCTGCGTCCCTGCCGGAGCGCCGAAGATCATGAAGGTCTCGCCCGGGCGTGCCGTGGGTTCGGGGTAGACCATCGCCTGGGTGGCACCGACGTCGTTGTGAACCTCGACCATATCGCCCGGTTTCAGGCCAAGGGCGGCCATGTCATCGGGGTGGATCTGGATGAAGGGCACCGGAAGGCGGTCCATCACGAAGTCGTTTTTCTGATCCAGGAACCAGTTCTGCCAGTTCATATTGGCGCGACCGTTGTTGATCAGGAACTTGTAGCTGGCCTTTTGTTGCGCCTTGCCGGGAGCTTGCAGCCCGCGCCAGGCGCCGTGGCAGAACAGCGCCAGCTTGTCCTCGCGGCCATGCCGGTCGAATTTGCCGTCGGCATACAGCCGTTTGGTGCCAACAAGTTGGTCATTCTCAAACCCGACCACCGGCTCTTGCACGCCGTTGTTGCCCATGGCGCGCAGGCGGTCATAGGTGACGATCTGACCAGTGTTGGCGTGATAGCCATCCATGAAGGCGTCTTCTTCGCTGGCCCAGTCAAAGCCCTTGAACTGGTCGGCATATTCGGTGCGGCCCTCATCGCGCAGCACCTTCTCCAAGGCTTGCGCCAAGGCGGCGGCAATCATGCAGTCGGGTTTGGACGAGCCGGGGCCGTCCATATACTTCTCGACCAGCCGCATCCGCCGCTCGCCGTTCATCGAGGTCAGGTTCATCTCGCCCGATTCTACCGCAGGCAGGATCACATGTGCGGCCTGCCCGATCTGGGAGTGGATGATGTCCACATCCACCGTGAACAACCCGCCCGCGTTGATCGCGCCGACGATGGCATCGACCAACTCCTCGCGCGTGGCCCCGACGCGGGCGTCCATCGCCTCTTTCACCATATTGGTCCGGCGGTTGTAGACGCGTTTGAACTCGGCGGCGTTGAGCGTGGTCTTGTAGTGGTCGTTGGCCCAGATGTGATGCACCTTGCCTTGGCCCGCGATGATCAACTGGTCCAGATAGGGAGCCGGGCGACCGACATGGGCGTCGGAGGGGCGCATATAGCCTTCCTGGTGGCCCCCCAACCGGCAGACCCCGCCGCCTTCACGACCGATGTTGCCGGTGGCCAGACCGATGTTCACCAAAGCGCCGATGGTGCGGTAGTTGTCGTTGCCCCAGATGATGCCCTTTTCGTAAGCCGTCACGCATTTGCGGCGGCTGCCATCATCCTTGGGCTTGGCAATCCATTCGGCGGCTTTGATGATGTCAGACTCGGACACGCCGCAAGCGGCAGCACCGTCGGCCAGCGACATCTTGCAGGCGGCCCGCGCAGCCTCATAGCCGCCCAAAGCCGCCGGATGCGCCGAATCCTCGGCCACGGCGACATCGCCTTGGAAGGTCGAGGCCTTGATGAAGTCGGCATCCACCCAGCCCTGATCGGCGATATAGCTGAACAGCGTGTTGAACAGCGCAAGGTCGCTGCCCGACGTAATCTGCAGATGCAGCACGTTGTCGGCCCCGGCCACCTCTTCGCAGGAATTGGCCGTCACGGTGCGGCGGGGATCGACGATCACCACCTTTGCCCCGGCCTGCATCCCCGGAACCATGTGGTTCAGGAACAGATTGGTCTGGGTTTCCATCGGGTTGGCCCCGATCAGAAAGATGGTGTCGGTCAGTTGGTAATCCTCATAGGCATAGCTCAACTCGCCGATACCCATGTCGCGGGTGGAATGCACCTCGGAATTATAGGCCGGGCGGTTGTGGATGCGGCAGTTCTTGACCTTCATCGCCCCGAAATACAGCTTGCCGGTGCCCCAGGTGTTCTCATAGCCGCCCGCCGAGCCGCCATGGTCGAACATCGAAACGAAAAGGTCGTTCTCGTTATCCTTGTCGATGACCTTGGCGGTGACGCGAGCCACCAGATCCAGCGCATCGTCCCACGTGGTCGGCTGCCAGGTGCCATAGCGCCAGACCAGCGGTTCCGTCAGACGCTGCTGCTGGCTGCCGGTCACATCCGGCCGCCGG
>JBCKXH010000173.1:0-4235 GCA_038921555.1 Paracoccaceae bacterium | reverse complement strand
ATCATGTCCATCGCCGCCCGCCAGTGGCGAAAGCTTTCGGCGTCGCGCCCCATCGGGATGGCGCAATGGTCGATGCAGATGTTGGTTTCCGGAAATGCCCGGGCGAGATCGAGAATATTGCCCGCCAGCTCGACACGGGTGTCGATACACGAGACCAGATTGCGCGGGCCGAGCTCGGCGAAACCGCGGCGCCAGTCGGCATCCATCAGATAGCGGCCTTCCCCGAAATTGCGGATGCCGCGCACATTCGGATATTTCAAATGCCGATCCAAAACCTCGGCGACATCCGGCCGCGCCAGATGGCATTCGGCGACGATGCCCTGCGGATAACCGGTCTGCTCGGCAAAGGCTTGCAGCCATTCGGTTTCGACCAACGGATCGGGCGTGTTGACGGCAGCCTGCACATGCACCGCCTTTGGCACATTGGCGAAGCGGATTTCGGCAATGAAGTCCTTGATCATGTAGTGTTGGGATTTCAGCGGATCGGTATCCGCCAGAAAGTCGTGCACTGCGTTCGGCTCCAGCCAGCCATAGCGCAGCGACGGATGCTTTAGGTTATGCAGATGGAAGTGGGTGTCGACAAAGGGCAGTTCAGCCATGGCGGTTGGCCGCCAATGGATGCAGCGAAACCGCATCTGCCACGGCTTGTCCGAGCGAGGTCGTCGAAGCAGTGCCACCCATATCCTTGGTCAGGTTTTCGCCCGAGGCAAGAACGCGGGCAATGGCCGCGACGATGGCATCTGCCGCATCCTTGGCGCCGAGATGTTCAAGCATCATCGCACCCGACCAGATCTGGCCGATCGGATTGGCGATGTTATGGCCGGCAATATCGGGCGCCGAACCATGCACCGGCTCGAACATCGACGGAAACCGACGCTCGGGATTGAGGTTGCCCGACGGGGCAATGCCGATCGTGCCGGAGACCGCCGGTCCAAGGTCCGAGAGGATGTCGCCGAATAGGTTGCTTGCCACCACGACATCAAAGCTGGACGGGCGGCGCACGAAATGCGCGGTCAGAATGTCGATATGGTACTGTTCGGTGGCGACATCGGGGAATTCCTTGGCGATGGCCCGGAAGCGCTCGTCCCAGAAGGGCATCGTGTGGATGATGCCGTTCGATTTGGTCGCCGAAGTCAGCTTCTTATTGCGTTTGCGTGACAGCTCAAAGGCGAAGCGCATCACCCGGTCGCAGCCAAAGCGAGTCAGGATCGTCTCTTGGATGACCATTTCCTGGTCCATACCCGGAAACATGCGGCCACCGATTTCGGAGTATTCGCCTTCGTTGTTTTCGCGGACGACATAGAAGTCGATCAAGCCTGGATTGGCGAGCGGCGACGGCACGCCTTCGAACAGACGGACGGGGCGGAGATTCACATATTGCTGGAAGTTCCGCCGGATCGGCATCAGCAGAGTCCATAGCGACTCAACGTCCGAGACGGTCGGCCAGCCGATGGCACCCAGAAAGATCGCATCGTGGCCCGAGATCCGGTCCAGCCCATTTTCCGGCATCATCCGACCGGTGCGGGCGTGGTGGTCGCACCCCCAGTCGAAGGCCTCCCACGCGATAGTTAGTCCGAACAGCCGCGCAGCGCGGTTTACCACCCTCATGCCTTCGGGGACGACTTCCTTGCCGATTCCGTCCCCTTCGATCACGGCGATTTTGGTTGATGGCACGATCGCTGACTCCCGGCGAAAAGGACTGGAACCGTTTCCACATTATCCAGATGGGACTGAATTGCAAGAGGTTCAGTCGAGAACTTTTCCGGGACGGTGCTCTGTGGGCCATGATCGCCGGGCCTAAAGCCGCACTGCGATACCGAAGCGATGGCGGCGCATCTGGTCGAAATATCGTGCCAACTCACCAGCGGAGCCCATGCTGTGGTGATCCTCGATCAGGCCGGCTGGCACGCCTCGGCGGCGCTGGCCGTGCCCGCCAATATCACGCTGCTGCCGCTGCCGCTCAAATGCCCCGAACTGAACCCAGTCGAGAACGTCTGGCAGTGCCTCGCGCGACAACTGGCTCTCAAACACAATCTTCACATCCTGCGACGACATCGCAGGTCATTGCTGCAACGCCTGGAACAAGCTCGTCGAGCAACCAGCCCGCATCACCTCGATCGGCTTGCGCCAAAGGGCGCATGGGTGAGGATCAATGAGGATTGGTATCAGTGGTGAAATTACGATTGGCGGCAAGCCAGTCGACGCCGTGCCGCCGCATCGCCGCTCTGTCGGCATGGTGTTCCAGAAGCTTGCGCTTTTCCCCCATATGACTGCGGCTGAGAATGTTGGGTTTCCGCTCAAGATGCGCCGCTTCAATCCCGCGACGACCCCGGAGCGGGTCAACCAGTTCCTGGACCTCGTCAAGCTTGGCGGTTATGGCGACCGGCGTATAAACGAATTGTCGGGCGGCCAGCAACAACGTGTTGCAATCGCCCGGGCGCTGGTTTTCGAGCCCGAGCTTCTGCTCCTCGACGAACCCCTCGCCGCTCAGGACCGTAAACTGCGCGAGGAAATGCAGCTGGAGTTCCGCCGCATCCAACATGAATTGGGCGTGACCACGATCAACGTGACGCATGACCAGCGCGAGGCGCTGGTCGTCTCGGACGACATCATTGTAATGGACGGTGGCATGATCCAGCAGCACGCAAAACCCGTGACTGTGTATCGCGACCCGGCCAACACCTTTGTGGCCAGTTTCCTTGGCGTTTCGAGCTTCGTCGACGGCATTGCCGTGGCTGATGGCCTCAACATCGGCGGGCAGGTCTTGAGCGGCGTCCATGTCGGCAAGATTTCCGAGGCGGCCCCGGCACGTGGCACCATCCGGGCCGAGCAAATCCGTATTTCGGCTGATGCGGCACGGCTGGGCGATTGCGAAACTTGTCTGCGGGGTGAGGTTCGCGACGTCATCTTTGAAGGAGACCGTCTTCTCTATCTCGTCAATGTAGCACTTGGTCCCGGCAGCGACTTCCAGATCTATCACCACGACCCGGCGGCCCTCGACCTCTACGAGATCGGCACCAAAGTGAGCATCGGGTGGCGTCGACATGACATGAAGGTTTTCAGATCGGCCCTGTGATGAGGGCGATACACGGCGAAGCAAACCAACAGGAGGTACGACCAATGAAATACAACTTTACCCGTCGGGGTGTCTTGCGGGCCGGTCTGGCCAGCAGCGGTGCCACGCTGCTGTCAACGTTCGCGGGAACGCGTGTCTTTGCAAACGAGCACGAGCCGGAAAAACCGGCCGAGATCATCGTTCGCGCCTGGGGCGGGGAGTGGGTCGAGGCGCTGAAGCGCGGCGTGTCCGATCCGTTCACCGCAATGACCGGGATCGCGGTTCGTCATGACCTGACCGAGGACAACGAGATCCAACCCAAGATCTGGGCGGCGGTGGATCAAGGCCGGGTGCCGTCGATTCACATCAACTGGGACATCACCACCAACGCGACCAAATCGGCGCTGCGCGGGGTGACCGTAGACCTGTCGGACCTGCCGAACCTAGCGGGTACCACCGATCTGGCCAAGCCGGTCGGCGTTGAAGGCTATCCGATCATCAACACCTATGGGTATGTCTATGTGCTGGCATATCGTCCCGAGGCCTTCCCCTACGGCGCGCCGAAATCGTGGAAAGATCTGCTCGATCCGCGTCTGAAGGGGCGGCTTGCCTTCTACAACGACGGTATCGGCCTTCATTTTCCGGCGCTGATCGCCGGTGGCGGCAGTCTGGAGGACATCCCCGACAACATGCAGCCGGCTTGGGATTTCATCGCCAAGATGAAGGAGCAGGCCCCGCTTCTGGGCGAGGACCCTGATTTCACCACCTGGTTCCAGAATGGCGAAATCGACGCTGCCTGCACGATTTCCACCAATGCTCTGGCGGCGAAGCGCAATGGCATCAACCTTGCGTGGACTATCCCGGAAGAGGGCTGCAAGTTCGACACCGACGGGCTGTGGATCCCGAAGGGCCTGCCCGAAAACGAGCTCTACTGGGCCAAGCAGTACATCAACTTCGCCATCTCCAAGCAAGCGCAACAGGTCTGGCTGGACGGCCTTGGGCTTCCGGGCGTCGTCCCCGGCCTGACCCCGCCCGAGGGCCTTGCGGGAGACCCCTCCTATCCGACGATGGAAGAGGACTTCAAGCGCCTGATCCGTGTTTCGACCAAGGTGCAGGTCGAGAACCAAAGCGACTGGTTCGCCAAATTCAAGGAAATCATGCAGGGCTGATTTGCACCCGC
>JBCKXH010000172.1:0-4247 GCA_038921555.1 Paracoccaceae bacterium | reverse complement strand
TCGGTAGCACTCAGAGCATCGGACAATCGGTTTACTGCAGACCCTGGGCGCAGAGGCTTCTGCTGGCTGTCATGCGGCGCCCAACCGGTCAGCACGACGATTTCAAAGGTGGCCGGAATAAGGCCATCCGGGCCTTGCAAGGACTGGTAAAGCGCGGCCGCGCGGTGAAAGACAGCACGCCTTGTCGGACTACGCAGACGCGCGGCAAGGGCATTGCCCTCGCCCATCGCGCGCAGGTCGTGCATCAGGTGGAAGGCGTCGCGGTAACGCACCACTGTGGTGAAACTGTCGGCAACCGGCAAGCCAAAACCAGCGCGTTGCAAAAGGCCACCCAGATCGCGAATCTCGCCCATCGGCAAGATGCGGGGTGACAGCCCGCCGGTAACCTCGGATTCGGCCTGCCCCAGGCAGGCCCGCAATTCGTGCAGCGTCCGGGCACCGAACAGCAGCCCGATGAACCAACCGTCAGGCTGCAATGCGTGGCGGCACTGCACAAGTTGACCGACCGGGTCATTCGCCCAATGCAGCCCGAGGGAATGGATCACAAGATCGTGAGCCTTCGGCGCAAGATCCAGCCGGTCCTCGTCGGCAATGCTGGCCATACCAGGCCACAACTGCGGAAATCCGGTCACGACGACCGGGGCCGTAAAGGTTCTATTAATCTCTTTGAGCCTTTCCTGAACTTCAACCACCGCCATGTCCTGCAAGAACATCGCAGTCGCATGTTTGCGATTGCGGGTCAGGGTGGCGCGATCGGTCAGAATGGGCGGTTGCATGGCCGCTGGCCTAAGGAGAGCGTGGTGGGAATGCAAGCCTTGCTGCATCTGGTCTATCCGCCGCAATGCCTAAGCTGTGAGGCGCGTGTCACCACAGATTTCGGCCTTTGCGCCGATTGCTGGCGGCAAACGCCCTTCATTACCGGTTTGACCTGCACGAAGTGCGGCACCCCCCTGCCCGGCCAGGATGACGCGAAAGAGGTTCTGTGCGACGATTGCCTGACCATCGCGCGACCATGGCTGCAGGGTCGCGCGGCATTGATGTATCGGGACAACGCCCGCAAACTGGTTCTGGCGCTGAAACACGGCGACCGGATCGACCTGGCCCGCCCGGTCGCTGCTTGGATGGCGCGGGCTGCGGCCCCGATCATTGTGCCCGGCATGCTGGTGGCACCGGTGCCGCTGCATTGGCTGCGACTGATCACGCGGCGCTACAATCAGGCCGCACTGTTGTCTGCAGGCATTGCCAGGCTTGCCGGACTGGAGCACTGCCCCGATCTTCTGCAGCGCCGTCGCAACACTGGCAGTCAGGATGGCCTGACCCGCGACGGCCGCTTTTCCAACCTGTCAGGTGCCATTGGCGCGCATCCCTGGCGCGTCAAGCTGATCGAGGGCCGCCACATCCTGCTGGTGGATGACGTGATGACGTCGGGTGCCACGCTCGCCTCTGCGGCAGAGGCTTGCACCCTGCGCGGAGCCAGCGATGTTTCCGTTCTTGTGATGGCACGCGTTGCGAAGGACGCCTAATTCGCTATTGTGGTGCCACCACAAGGATGGACCCATGACCAGCGTCGAAATCTATACCACCGCAAGCTGCGGCTATTGCCGCGCCGCCAAGCAGCTATTGGCCAAGAAGGGCGTCAAATACACCGAAATCGACGTCAGCGCCGATCCGGCATTGCGTAGGGCGATGACGCAGCGGGCCGGGGGCAGCCAGACGGTGCCGCAGATCTTCATCGCTGGAAAGCACATCGGCGGCTTTGACGATCTGCACGCGCTTGACCATGAAAGCGGGCTTGATCGGTTGTTGAACTGATGCGTGCGGCGCTTGTCCAACTGAACGTATCGGACAATCCGGCAGCAAATCTTTCGGAAACGCTTGACCTTGTCCGCCTGGCCCATGCCGGTGGGGCCGAGTTTATCCTGACGCCGGAATGCACCAACGGCCTGTCTTTGAGCCGCGCCCATCAGCGCGAGGTCTTGCGCCATGAGGGCAGCGACCTCACCCTGGCCGAACTGCGTGAAGAAGTGGCGGCGCTGAAGGTCTGGCTTCTGATCGGCTCGCTGGCTGTGAAGGCCCGGGGCCGCGATGGGCGCATTGCCAATAGGTCGTTCCTGATCGGGCCGGATGGTGGCATCGTGGCGAGATACGACAAGATCCACATGTTCGATGTCAATGTTTCACCGACCGAAGCCTACCGCGAATCGGCGGCCTATCGGCCCGGCGCGCGGGCGGTTCTGGCTGAGACGCCGCTTGGCCGCATCGGCATGACGGTGTGCTATGATGTCCGCTTTCCCCAGCTTTACCGCAGGCTGGCGCAGGCCGGGGCGCAGATCATCACGGTTCCTTCCGCCTTCAATCATATCACCGGGGCCGCCCATTGGGAGGTTCTGCTCAGGGCGCGGGCGATCGAGAATGGCTGTTTCGTGCTGGCCCCGGCGCAGACCGGCCATCATGCCGAGGCGCACCATGCCGAGGTGGGGGGCAAGGGGCGGCGGACCCATGGCCACAGCCTTGCCATCTCGCCCTGGGGTGAGGTTCTGGCCGACGCCGGCACTGAGCCGGGCGTGACCTTTTTCGAGATTGATTTGGCCGAGGTTGACCGGGCCCGTGCCCGCGTCCCCGCGCTTTTGCATGACCGCGCTTTCAGCGGTCCCAAGGCAAGCCAGCCCAAGGCAAGCCAGTGATGAGCGACCGCAACGAGGATATTGCGGTGGCGCTGTTCGGCGAGCTTTTCATGGCCGATCAACTGGCCCGCAACCGGGTTTCAAAGGCCCTGCCGAAGGGGATGGAGCTGTCGCATTTCTCGGTGCTGAACCACCTCGCCGGGGTTCAGGATGAGCGGACCCCGACCCAACTGGCGCGGGCTTTTCACGTCACCAGGGGGGCCATGACCAACACGCTGGCCAAGCTGGAAAACGCCGGGCACATCCACATCCGCCCCGATTGGGATGATGCGCGGCAGAAATTCGTCGGGCTCAGCCCCTCGGGGTGCCGCGCGCGCGATGCGGCGGTGCAGGCCGTGGCACCGCTGATCGCCGAGGTGGTCCGGGCGCTGGGGGCCGACCGGGTCCGCGCGGTAATTCCTGTTTTAAGGGAGCTGCGTATCCGGCTGGAGGGTGAAGAATAGCCCGGTGTCGCGGGATGTCGTTTTACGGGACATCGTGTTTTTCTATGTGTTCACAATGGGTTAGTGGTTTTCGTTAACAATCTGGAAAGGTCGTTCAGCGCGTGTCGCGTTTGATCATCCCCAGTGACATCAGAATTCGCCCGGTTCTTGGGGCGAATTCTGCTTCCGATTGAACCCGACACGCGCTATCCCGGACTGCGGAACACATCGGTGCTGAGGTAGCGCAGGCCGGAATCGGCGATGAGGGTGGCCACCGTCTTGCCTTTGCCCAGCCGCGCCGCAATCCGCAGGGCAGCGACGATATTGGCCCCGGTCGAGGTGCCGGCAAAGATCGCCTCCTCGCCCGCCAGACGCCGGGCCATGTCCTTGTCCAGCCAGATCAGCAGCGAGCAGCGCTTCCTCAGCGCGGCCCTCGCCATTGGGCTCGAACCAATGGCGCCTCAATGGCCGGGTAGCTGGGCCAGTTCGTCGTGCGATAGCGGGCGGGTGAGGGCTTTGTCATATAGCCCTTCTAAGCTTATGAATTCACGATGTGAATCCTCCACGGGAGGAGTTCTGCAACCACGCCTTTTCAAAGTGCCAAGTCGTGATAGATTCAAAGCTAGGACGTCACTTCCGACGAGCCTTGAAACCATGGGAGCAACGATATGAAGCGTGCAACGAAGTTTGTCGCATTCGGAGCCTTGGCCGCATTGGCCTGGTCGTCGGTACCGGTTTTGGGTCAGGACGACTCGGCTCTTCCGCAAGGTTTCGAAGCCCAGCCGGTCCTCAAGAGCACGACGACCGCGGGCGGTGATCCGATCCAGTTCCCGACAGGCAGCCCGGAGATCGTGTCGGTTGTCGGGACGCTGGCACCCTACGGACGCACCGCCCTGCATCGGCATCCCGTGCTGGTTTACGTCTATATCCTAGAAGGCAGCCTGTCGGTCAAGACCGAAGGCGCCGAGACCCGGAACTACAAGGCCGGAGACGCTTTCCTCGAGAGCGTCGGCCAGTGGCACCAGGCCTTCAACGAGAGCGACCAGCCTGTGAAGATCCTGGTCGTTTTCATGGGTGAGGAGGGCAAACCCACCACCGAAGCCAAGAAATAGACTGGGACGTGGCGCTCCTCATCCCCGGC
>JBCKXH010000171.1:0-4298 GCA_038921555.1 Paracoccaceae bacterium | reverse complement strand
GACCGGGCGGATCAGTCCGATGCAGGTGGTCACGCTGGTCGTGGTCTTGTTCATGGGCGGTCTGTCGGTGTGGTTCAATGACGAGCGCTTCTTCAAGATGAAGCCGACGATCATCTATGTCTTTTTCGCGGGCGCGCTGGGGATCGGGCTGTTGCGCGGCCAATCCTATTTGCGGCTGGTGCTGCAAGAGGCGCTGCCGCTGCAAGAGGCCGGCTGGATGATCCTGACCCGGCGCATCACGCTGTTCTTTGCCCTGCTGGCCATGGCCAATGAAGTGGTGTGGCGCAATTTCAGCACCGAAAGCTGGGTGTGGTTCAAGGTATTCGGCCTGACCATCGCGATGTTCCTGTTCTTGTTGACCCAAGGTGGGCTCTTGTCGCGCTATGGCGTTGAGCCTGCCGACAAATCCTGAGCGTCGCCGAAAAACCCGACCTTTGGCCATAAACCTGCCCGAATCTCCCGACATTCTGCCGCAAGGGTAAACCCGGGGTGGGCCATGTTCGACGACATCTTCCTGACGGCGAGACGCTTTGTCGGCCTGTTCCGCCAGGGCACGAGTTTGCCGGTGACCATCGTTCTGCCGCTCTTGGTGGTCGCCCTGGCCTGGCCCGTGCTGCAGGTCTGGCTGCAAGACGAAAGTGCCGCCTTCATGGCCGCCTTCGTGCTGGCGATGGGACTGCGGCTGGCCCTGCGCTCGGATGGCACGATCCGCAAGATGCGCGGCCATATCTCGGACCGCAGCACGATTGTTCTGGCGCTTTTGTTCGGGCCGGGGGTTCTGGCCTTGCTGATCTGGATCGGCGAGCCGATCTGGTGCCAGCGCGTCCTGAGCGTCTATTTCCTTGTCATGGCCGGGCTTTACCTGTTGGACGTCATCGACGGACGCCATGCCATGGTGCAATATTTCCTGCCTGCCAAGCGTAACCGCGGGGCGGAGGCGCTGCTGACCCGGGCGATGGCGATTTTCCAGATGGCGCTGCTCTTGTTGAATGAAACCATGATCGCCAATGCGTCGCTGACGGTCTGGCTGGTCTATTTCGGGCTGCTGCCGATGTTGTCGCACCGCGTCCTGAATGCGCTGGTGCGGACAGTGGATGAGGCCTATGCCGCAGGCTATGGGAGGTTGTGAGGCCGGGAGTTGAGTATTTCAGAAAGGGTAAGGACAAGGGGCGTTGACCTTCGTTTGAGGGGGCGCTAGGGTTGCGGCGTGGCGCTTTGTAACCAGATTGCGGGCCACGTTAAATAAACCGCTAAAAAGGTCAGGGTCGCTACGCCCCGGAACCTGATGGTTGCGGGGCTTTTTGTTGTGGAGACTTGAGGATGAGCAAGGACTGGAAAACCCGCACCCAACTGGTGCATGAGGGCAGCCGCCGCAGCCAGTTCGGTGAGATGGCCGAGGCGATTTTTCTGACCCAGGGCTTTGTCTATCCGGATGCCGAAAGCGCCGAGCAGCGCTTTGTCAAGGCGGGCGAGGATGAGTTCATCTATGCCCGATACGGCAACCCCACCACCCGGATGTTCGAAGAGCGCATTGCGGCGATTGAGGGCACCGAGGACGCCTTTGCCACCGCCAGCGGCATGGCGGCGGTCTCGGGCGCGTTGCTGGCCATGCTGAAGGCGGGTGATCATGTCGTGTCGTCCCGCGCGCTGTTCGGCTCTTGTCTCTATGTGCTGGAAGAGGTCTTGCAGCGCTTTGGCGTCAAGGTGAGCTTTGTTGACGGGGCCGACCTTGAGCAGTGGCGCGCCGCCGTGACGCCGGGCACCAGAGTGGTGTTCTTCGAATCGATGTCGAACCCGACGCTGGAGTTGGTCGATATTCGCGCCGTCGCGGAAATTGCCCATGCGGCGGGCGCTTTGGTGATTGCCGATAATGTCTTTGCCACGCCGATCTTTTCGCGCGCGGTGGGTCAGGGCGCCGATGTCATCGTCTATTCCACCACCAAGCATATCGACGGCCAAGGCCGCGCTTTGGGCGGTGTGGTCTGCGCCAGCCGCGAGTTTATCCGCAAGGTGCTGGAACCCTTCATGAAGCACACCGGCGGCTCGATGTCGCCCTTTACCGCCTGGATCATGCTGAACGGCATGGTGACGCTGGACCTGCGCTGCCGGGCGATGGCGAGTTCTGCGCAGCACATTGCCGAGGCGCTGGAGAGCGAATCGCTTGTATCGCGCGTGCTCTATCCGGGGCTGAAAAGCCACCCGCAGCATGGGCTTGCCATGGCGCAGATCGGCAATGGCGGCACGCTGGTCGCCTTCGAGGTCAAGGGCGGCAAGGCGGCGGCGTTTGCCTTTATGAACGCGCTGGATATCATCAAAATCTCCAACAACCTGGGCGACGCTAGGTCGATCGTCACCCATCCCGCCACCACCACCCATCAGCGCCTGCCGCAAGAGCAGAAAGACGCGCTGGGCATCACGCCCGGCCTGATCCGGCTGTCGGTCGGGCTGGAGGATCCGGGCGATCTGATTGCCGAGATAATTCAGGCGCTGGGGGCCAATTCGGCGGCGGCGCGCTGATCCGATGTCGCCTTTCTGACCTATCCCTTCGCCTAGGGCTTGGGACAGTGGCCGGTTTGCCCTATATTGCGGGCTAGCGAACAGGCGAAGGGGGTTGCCATGAACATCCATATGCCGGAACTGGACCGCAAACTGACCCGCGCCGAGGCTGCGGCCGCGCTGGACCTGCTCAAGCTATGGGCCGACCGCGCGAGTGCTGCCGATATCGTCGCTCTATGCCCCAAGGTCGGTCTGCTGGTTGGCGATGGTTCTGCGGTGCTGAGCCGCGACTATCCGCAGGATTTCGTGGTGACGGCAGGCTACAAGGCCAGCCTGCCCGACCTGCAGAACGGGCCGACCAGCCTGATCGTCGGCGCCCGCCAGACCATCCAGCACGTCGGCATTTCCAACTTTCGCCTGCCGATCCGCTATCGCAGCCGCGAATCCGATGTGCAGGGCGGCGGCGACCTGACGCTGGAGACCAGCGTGACCGGCACCGTCAGCCTTGAGGCCGAGAAGAAGGGCATCAACATGAGCCGCATCATGCGGTCCTTCTACGCCCATGCGGCGCGCGAGTTCAGCTTTCAGGTCATCGAACACGCGCTGGACGATTACAAACGCGATCTGGGCTCGTTTGACGCCCGCATCCAGATGCGGTTGTCCTTGCCGGTCAAGCTGGCCAGCTTGCGCTCGGGTCTGACGGGCTGGCAATATTATGACATCACCCTTGAACTGGTTGACAAGGGCGGTGTGCGCAAGCGCATCGTGCATCTGGACTACGTCTATTCCTCGACCTGCCCGTGCAGTCTGGAACTGGCCGAACATGCCCGCCTGACACGCGGGCAACTGGCGACGCCGCATTCGCAACGCTCGGTCGCGCGCATCTCGGTTGTGGTTGCGGGCAAAGAATGCCTGTGGTTCGAGGATCTGATTGATCTCGCCCGCGCCGCCGTGCCGACCGAAACGCAAGTGATGGTCAAGCGTGAGGACGAGCAGGCCTTTGCCGAATTGAACGCCGCCAACCCGATCTTTGTCGAGGATGCCGCGCGCAGCTTCTGTGCGGCCCTGCTGAAAGACCGGCGCATCGGTGATTTCCGCATCGTCGCCAGCCATCAGGAAAGCCTGCACAGCCATGACGCGGTGTCGGTACTGACTGAGGGTGCGACATTCGCGAGCGACACTCTGGACCCAAGGCTGTTCGCCTCGCTGTATCATGTAGGGTAAGGCTGGGGGATTTCACATCCCCCAGACCCCCTGTGGGATATTTATGAAAAGATGAATGGGAGGGTTATTCCCAGCAGCTGACCAGCACGGTCATGCCGCGTGCCATGGCGGCCAAGGCGTTGGGTGTCGGCTGCGCGCCGGGTGGTGCGGCAGTCGGGATGATGCCTTGCGCCGTCAGTGCGGCCGCAAGCGTTTCGGCCGAGGCGGCGAAGGCCACCCCTGGCGGCAGTTGCCTGGGCGCTTGGAGATCGGCGGGCAACAGCATGCCCAGAACCGATCCGCTGTCGGCCAAAACCGGGCCGCCGGCATCGCTGGGCAGCGCCGCAAGGCTCAGGCGGGTCAGGCCGGGCTCGCCGTTCAGGCCGGTAAGCTCCGCAACCGTGCCAAGGGTGAGGACGGGGGCGCTGAGCTTGTCTTCATAGGAATAGCCCGACAGCGCCACCCGCGCCCCCAGACGTGGCGCTGTGCTGGCAAAGCTGGCCACGGCGCGCGGTGACAGTTGCGTGACCGGGGTCAGCAGGGCCAGCCCAAGGGCGGCGTTGCGGTAGGTGACCGTCGCCTCGACGTTGCGCTCCAGC
>JBCKXH010000170.1:0-4309 GCA_038921555.1 Paracoccaceae bacterium | reverse complement strand
ACTTTGCCACCAACGCCAGAAACTGCAGCAGCTTGGCCTGTGTTTCACGTGAAACAGCCAGCCACTCCGGGACACCAGGCCAAACGATGCTCATTGCCGCCCATTCGCCACAGCCCTAGTCGCACGCCTGCAGTGAGCCAGAATCAAGATAAGTGCGGCAGGGGTCATCCCTTCAATGCGGCCAGCCTCGGCCAAATTGCCCGGTTTTCGTTTCTGTAGCTTCAATCGCAACTCCGAAGACAGCCCCGGCAATCCCGCATAGTTCATGCCCTCTGGTATCGTGACTGCCTCATCTCGGCGCAACGCCTCGACCTCGGAACTTTGCCGCTCCAAATACGGCGAATACAGCGCATCCACCGCCGTCTGACGGCGAATTTCTTCCGGAAAGCGCAGAAAGCCGGGCTCCAGCGCCACGGTCCGGCTATCGGTCATTTCATTCAGCGCCAGTGCCTCCAGCAAACTGCGCTTCTGGCCGTCTTGACTGATGGACAGTCCAACCGAACGCAACTCATGTGCTGTTACACTTCGGGCACTCAACAGAGCCCGCGCCGCATCAAGCGACTCGGCCTTCGCCTCGAACCGTCGCCGGCGCAGGTCATGAACCAACCCGGCCGCAACGCCCCTGGCTGTCAGGCGCTGGTCAGCATTGTCAGCGCGCAACGCCAATCTGAACTCGGCGCGCGAGGTGAACATGCGGTAAGGCTCGGTTACGCCCCTCTGAACAAGGTCATCAACCATAACGCCGATATAGCTGTCCGAACGACTGAAGCGCAGCGGTGCCTTGCCAAGCGCCAGGGCTGCCGCATTGGCTCCGGCCAATAGTCCCTGTGCGGCCGCCTCCTCGTAGCCTGTCGTGCCGTTGATTTGTCCGGCAAAGAAAAGCCCGCTGACCCGGGTTTCCAAGCCATGGTCCAACTCGCTCGGGTCAAAGAAATCGTACTCGATGGCATAACCCGGTTGCAGAATTTCAACGCTTTCTAGGCCCTTGATACTGCGCACATAGGACAGTTGCACATCGGCAGGCAACGAAGTCGATATTCCGTTCGGATAGATCGTGCTGTCGTCCAACCCCTCGGGTTCCAGAAATATCTGGTGAGATGTCTTGTTGGCGAACCTTACAACCTTGTCTTCGATCGACGGGCAATACCGCGGACCCACGCCCTCGATATGTCCGCCATAGATCGCTGATCGTCCAAGGTTCGACCGAACGATGTCATGAGTCCGCTCATTTGTATGGGTTATTCCACAGGAAATCTGCCGCACCTGCGGACCCGCGCTGAGAAACGACAGCATGACCGGTTCGCTGTCGCTGGGCTGCATCTCGAGGCCGGTCCAATCGATTGTCCTGCCATCAAGCCTTGGCGGCGTGCCCGTCTTGAGGCGTCCGCGCCGCAAGTCCAGCCCGGCAAGCCAACTCGCCAGCCGAGTGGAAGCTTGGTCGCCAATTCGCCCAGCCTCGTGCCGCTCGTCGCCTATGTGAATGACACCGTTCAAAAACGTGCCGGCGGTCAACACGACCGACCGGGCGCCTATCTCGGCGCCGTCAGCAAGCACCACCCCCGCAATCACTCCCTTGGGCTGCTCCAGAAGATCGACCACTTCGCCTTCAATGATATCAAGCATCTCGTGCTTGCTTAGCAGTGCCTGGATCGCTTGCCGGTAAAGTTTGCGGTCCGCCTGCGCCCTTGGCCCTTGCACAGCCGGGCCCTTGCGCCGGTTCAGCAACCGGAACTGGATGCCGGCCGCATCTGCCGCAAGACCCATGATGCCATCGAGTGCGTCAATTTCCCGAACCAGATGGCCCTTGCCCAGCCCGCCGATCGCCGGGTTGCAGGACATCGTCCCGATTCCCGCGCGTGACATCGACACCAGCGCCGTCCTTGCCCCGATGCGGGCTGCCGCTGCCGCTGCTTCCGCGCCGGCATGGCCCCCGCCGATCACCACCACATCATAATGTTTCACGTGGAACACCCTCACTTGCCGATACAGAAACTGGCGAAGATCTCGTCCAGCAGATTTTCAACGTCAATGCGCCCGACCAGTTGATCCATCGCCCTTATGGCACCCCAAAGCTCTGCTGCAATCAGTTCACTGCGGCTCCCGGCGCTTCCTAACTCATTCAGCGCCGATTCCATAGCCTTGATCGCGTTTTGCATGGCAACCCGGTGCCTTTCGCGCGTCATGACCCCGGCAGACGACACCCGAAATTCAAGCTCTGCGACAATCCGCCCGATCAACCGATCAACGCCCTGCCCGGTGCTACCCGAAATCGCATCCGCCGTATCGGGCCGCAGGTCAGCCTTGCTCAAAACTACTATATCGCCGGCCTTCGGGGCCAGAAACATCGCCCCAGCCAAGCCGTCGTGCAAAAACACCCGCAGATCAGCCATTTCGGCCCGTAGCACCCCGCGCTCGATGCCGATCCTTTCCAGATCGTCGGCACTGTCCCGCAGGCCCGCCGTGTCCAGAATGGTCACCGGCAAGCCTGACAGGTTCATCCGAACCTCGATGACATCCCGCGTCGTGCCCGCCGTCGCCGAGGTGATCGCCGCCTCCCGCCCAGCCAAAGCGTTCAGCAATGTTGACTTGCCAACATTCGGCGGCCCGACGATCGCAACTTCAAAGCCATCGCGAATTCGCTCGGTGGTGCGGATACCGGCCAGCTCGGCTTGCAGGTCCAGCATCACAGACTGCAAAAGCCCACGAACTTCCGGCGTCACATCAATCGGCACATCCTCATCCACAAAATCTATCGTGGCTTCGATCAGTGCCGCCGCCCGGATCAGGTTCTTCCGCCACGACCCGACCTTCCTGCCAACCGCCCCCGACAACACCCGCAGAGCCTGGCGCTGCTGAAGTTCGGTCTCCGCATCAATCAGGTCGGCAAGCCCCTCAACCTGCGCCAGATCCAGCCTGCCATTCTCCAGCGCCCGCCGGGTGAACTCCCCTGGTTCTGCCTGCCGCAGCCCGTCAAACCCGGACAAGACCTGCACCAGTGACTGGACCACCGCCAAACTGCCATGCACCTGCAACTCAGCCATCAATTCCCCGGTGAAACTGGCATTCGCCGCAAAGACCAGCACCAGCGCCTCGTCGAGAACCTCTCCCTGCCAGCGCAACGTCCGCAACGCCGCCCGCCGCAGTTCCGGCAGGTCATCGCACAACGCCCGCACCGCCCTATGCGCCCCAGGCCCCGACATCCGCAGGATTGCAACTCCCGCTTTGCCACGCGCCGTGGCCAAGGCAAAGATCGTGTCCATGCTTTACTTCCCGCAGCACTTCATGCCCGTTCAAACGATCGCAAGACCGTAGAGAAGGTAATATCCAATTGGTTTCAGAGGAATAGTAGAAATCCGGTCGCTACTCTGCCCCACCACCGAGGTTCAGGTATTCATCGAATCGAAGAATTCCGCATTGGTCTTGGTCTGCTTCAGCTTGCCCAACAGGAATTCAATCGCATCGGTGGTGCCCATCGGGTTGAGGATCCGCCGCAGAACATAGGTTTTCTGCAGGTCCATCTTCTCGATCAGCAGATCTTCCTTCCGGGTGCCCGATTTCAGGATATCAATCGCCGGGAAGATCCGCTTGTCGGCCACCTTGCGGTCCAGTACGATCTCGCTGTTGCCGGTGCCTTTGAATTCCTCAAAGATTACTTCGTCCATCCGGCTCCCGGTATCGATCAGCGCTGTCGCGATGATTGTCAGCGACCCACCCTCTTCGATGTTGCGCGCCGCACCAAAAAAGCGCTTCGGTCGCTGCAAGGCATTGGCGTCAACACCCCCGGTCAACACCTTGCCCGACGACGGCACAACCGTGTTGAACGCCCGGCCCAACCGTGTGATCGAATCGAGCAGTATGACCACATCGCGCTTGTTTTCAACCAGCCGCTTGGCCTTTTCGATGACCATTTCCGCCACCGCCACATGCCGCGTCGCCGGTTCATCGAAGGTCGAGCTTATGACCTCGCCCTTGACCGACCGCTGCATGTCGGTGACTTCCTCCGGCCGTTCATCAATCAGCAGCACGATCAGATAACACTCCGGGTGATTGGTTGCGATTGAATGGGCGATATTCTGCAAGAGCACCGTCTTGCCGGTTCTCGGCGGCGCCACGATCAAGCCACGCTGCCCCTTGCCAATCGGCGCCACCAGATCGATGACCCGTGCCGAACGGTCCTTGATGGTCGGATCCTCGACCTCCATCTTGAACCGCTCATCCGGATAAAGCGGCGTCAGGTTGTCGAAGTGAACCTTGTGCCGGGCTTTTTCCGGATCGTCGAAGTTGATCTTGGTCACCTTGATCAGGCAGA
>JBCKXH010000169.1:0-4391 GCA_038921555.1 Paracoccaceae bacterium | reverse complement strand
CGGCCTGTGGCAAATTCAGCCCGGGTCATGAGCGCGAACCACCTAAGGTAGATGCCGTCGTCAGGACTGATCGTCGGTCAACCCTGCGACGGTATTCTTCCAGATCTTCTGCTTTTCGCTTTCAAACTCGCGCGCGACGTCGCGCATCGCACTGCGAAGGATCGTCTCGGAAAGCCGCTTTGCCTCGTGATACAGGCGGCTGACCAACTGCAGATGGCTTGCCATTTCATGATAGGCCCGAACCGGATCGTGCGCCGCCACAGCCGCGTAAATCGCGGTGTGGGCATGGATCGAGAACGAGCTGGCGTCGGGCATCTGGCTTGACGTGGTGCGCTGGTCGATCAGCCATTCGACAACCACCTCATGAATCGCTTTGAAGATCGGGTTCCGGCAGATGATCGCCAGTTCGTAGTGGAAGGCAATATCGGTCTGAATGAAATCCACAACATTTCCCGCAGCGGCGATGTTGGCGTCAAGCCGTTCCCTGAGCCGGACGATATCCTCGTCGGTCGCGATCTGCGCGGCGCGCCAGGCAAGCCCCGCCTCCAGAAGCAACCGTGCCTCTTCCACGTGCTGCTGGCCTTGGATCTGGGTCGATAGCCGTTTGGAGATTGAGGACAGCTGTTGCACGATCAGCTTTGGCGTCGGCGGTGTCACACGCGCTCGGGTGCCGTTGTTGATCTCGACAAGTCCTTGCTGGCTGAGCAGGAAAAGCGCCTCTCTCACCGATGGCCGACCGACGCCAAATCGCTGCGCGATGTCCTTTTCCGAGGGGAGTTGATCCCCCAAGGCGAACTCGCCCGAGTCGATCAGCTTTTCGATTTCGTCGACAACATCATGAGAGCGCTTTCTGCGTTTCATTGGCTTCTCGGTCACGCTGTTCTCCTCTTTGATCGATGACTCAACCGGCCGTCGACCAAGCGCATACCACATCATAGCGCCTTTGACCGGTCGTCCTGACCGGAGTCGCGGCGCAATCGAGTGGCGATTTATGTGGCCACCTATAGCACCCAATCGCGGCAACGCAAAGCGGGTCAATAGGTGCCATAGGTGTTGACATTAGAACAGCTCGCCACCTATGGTGCAACTGCAACCCTTTGCAGATTGACCTTGCGACGATGAAAGGCTTGCGGATGGCAACCTGGCCGATTTTCCAGATCGCGACATTCAGCGATCAGCCGTTCGCCGGGAATCCAACATTTGTTCTGGTCGCCGAGGTGCCGATGAAGCTTGAGGTTGCCGATCTTGTCCGCGCCCAGTTGGGCGAGCAGGTCCTTACCGTCATCACCCAAGGCCAAGAGGCGCCGCAGGTCGAGTTCGTTACGAAGAACGGCTATCACTCCGGCCCCGCGCATTCGATGCATGCCGCGGCCTGGGTAGCGTTCAATCGCCTTGACCAGGCGGGAAATTCGCTCGACCTTCGGCTTTCTGGCGGCGGCGTCAGGAGGGTCCATCGCGATGGCAGCCTCATTTCCGTCGAATGGGCACGAATTCCATCAAGGCAAAGTGGCGACCGTCAAACGATCGCCAGTGCAATTGGCCTTGTGACGGTAGAAACACTGCATTCGTCCTTTGGCACCGTTGCCGTTGTTGAAAGCGAAGAGGCCCTGCTGGAGATGGTTCCGGACCTTGCGGCGATTTCGGCGCTGGACAGCGAAACCCTTATCGTGACGGCGCCGTCGGCGGTGGCCGACTTCATTATTCGTGTCTTCGCGCCGCGGCTTGATCTTCCGGAGGACCCGGTCTGCGGCACCGCGCACCGGGTCATCGCACCCTATTGGGCGCAACGACTTGGCCGCATGTCGTTGACTGCGCGGCAGGGATCACCGCGTGGCGGTGAGGTTCTTTGCCAGTTGAGCGATGATCGCATTCTGATTTCCGGTCGGGCGGTGCCTTTTCTGGAGGGCAGGATCGATTGTCAGCTATGAAACTTCCCGGCCAGCTTCCGCGCACCGGAAAAATCGAACGGCTTGCCCATGCCGGGTTTGAAGTCGGCGTAGCACCCGACTGCGGGGCGCGAATCGTGTATTTCCGCTCGGGTGGCCGCGACATACTGAGGCCAGCCTCTGCCGACACCATCGCATCGGCCGATCCCTATGGCTTTTCCGCTTTCCCACTGCTGCCCTATTCCGGTCCGATCTTCGGCGGTGGCTTTGATTTTGGGGCCGCGCGATACACTCTGGCGCGCAACGTCCCGGCAGAACCTTTCGCCACCCATGGCGAAGGTTGGATAAGGGGTTGGACAACCGCCAGTCAGGCCGCGGACCGCATCTCACTGACGCTGGATTATGAACCGCGGCCGGGTCTCTCCCCATTCCGGTGGCGTGGCGAGATCGAATATCGGCTTGATGATGACGGCTTTGAAACGACCATGGCGCTGATCAATACCGATACAAGCGAGATGCCCGCAGGAATGGGGTTTCACCCCTATTTCCCGAAGGTTGCCGGCGACGTGCTGAGGTTCGGCCACGGTCGGGTCTGGCCACCTGACGAACCTGACGCGGTGCGGCGCACTCCCGTTCGCACACCCGACGCGATCGACTTCAATGCAGGGTTGGACGTGGCGCCGATCGTGCTGGATCGGTGCTATGAGGATTGGGACGGCACGGCCAGAATTGACCGCCGGGACGGGTGGGTCACGACACTCAAGGCAAGTCAGGCCTTCGGAAAGTTGCAGATTCTGCTAGGTTGGGACCTGCCCTATGTCTGCATAGAGCCCGTCACCAATGCCAATGACGGGTTCAATCGTGCGGCTCTTGGTGTGCCGGATCACGGTGTCGTCACCCTGAAACCGGGGGACCGCATGAAGGGCTGTGTCAGGATCAGCGCAAGTGCAACTCGCTGACACCAGACTGTGCCTGGCCCCGCGCAATAGAGGGATATTCAGATGATGGATCACGACGTCGCGCTCTACGGCACCAATGAAGTGCCGCCCGAGATGATCGAGCTTAGGGCCGGTCCGGTCAGCGCCACATTCGATTCCGGGCAGTTGCGTTGGATCAGGATTGGCGGTGTCGAAGTGATACGCGCCATTGCCTTTCTGGTTCGCGACCGCAACTGGAGCACACCGGCCACCTTGGTCACGAACCTGGAACTCAAGCAGGGCGATGATTCCTTCACCCTTGAGTTCGATGCCCGCTGCCCGACGATTGACGGCGACTTTGCCTGGCACGGCTCTTTTGCCGGCGATGCCAACGGAACGCTGACCTGCAACGGCTTTGGCTATCCGGAGGGTGATTTTCTCACCGGCCGGACCGGCTTTGTCATCCTGCACCCCCTGAAGGGAACGGTCGGGGAAACGTTGAGCATCGAGCATACCGACGGAAGTATCGAGCGGACCCTGATGCCAGAGGCAATCGACCCCAAGCAGATGTTCTTCGACATCCGCGCCATGACCCACGAGCCGTTGCCGGGCCTGAGGGCCACGATCCGAATGGAGGGTGACGCCTGGGAATCAGAGGATCACCGCAATTGGACCGACGCATCGCTGAAGACCTATTGTCGGCCGCTTGCGCTGCCCTGGCCCTATAGGATCGCGAAGGGGCAAGAGGTTCGTCAATCGGTGACGCTGAGGTTCGAAGGCCGGATGCCGGGCACGACCGACCACAACGACAAGGTGATCGTCAAGCTCGGCGATACCCGGGGCGCGATGCCCGGCATCGGCCTTAGCGTCCTGCCCGAAGACGCCGCTGAGGCCGCCCGCCAGTGCCAACTCCTGAAGGGCACCGGTATCAAGCATTTGAATTGTCGCCTGGATCTTCGGAACGATGATTGGCAAGAGGCCATTGCACCCTATGGCGCGCTTTTGCAGGAAACCGGGGCCGAGATGGTCCTCGAGGTGATCCTTGCACTTGCGGGCGATCCCTTGGCCCAACTGGCGAGCGTTGCGAACAACCTTGGCAGCGCTGGCCTGAAACCCGCAGCAGTCGTGGTGACGCCGCCGCAAGATCTGGTTTCCTACCCGCCGGGAATAGCCTTTCCCGAAGGCGTTCCGACCTACGCTGCAATCGCCGCCGCGGCGCGCGCTGCGTTTCCCGGCGCACGCATCGGTGGTGGCATGTTGGCGAATTTCACCGAACTCAACCGCAAGCGGCCGCCCGACGGCCTGTTCGATTTCATCGTTCACGCAACAGCCGCGATGGTCCATGCCGCCGACGACCACTCGGTCATGGAGACGCTCGAAGCCATTGGCCATATCATCAGGTCCACAAAACGCTTCATCGGCGACGCGCCCTATCGGATCGGCCCATCCCATATCGGCAACAGCTTCAACCCCTACGGGGCGCAAGTCACGCCCAACCCCGACAACCGGCGGATGACGATGGCGCGAATGGAGCCGCGCCATCGCGGGCTGTTCGGAGCGGCTTGGGCGCTTGGGTTTCTTTCACAGG
>JBCKXH010000168.1:0-4646 GCA_038921555.1 Paracoccaceae bacterium | reverse complement strand
CGGAAGACACCGCAGGACGGCTGGGGCGACCGTCATGGGGTGCCAGCTAGGTCATCTCCTTGTCCAGCCGGACCAGCCGCGAGCCGCACTTCCTCAGCGCGGCCCCCACCATTGGGCTCGAACCAATGGCGGCTCAATGGCCGGGTAGCTGGGCCAGATCGTCCTGCGGGTAGCGGGTAGCGGGTAGCGGGTAGCTGAGGGCTTCGTCATGCCGCTCTTCCAAGCTCATGGTTTCACGTTGTGAATCCTCAACGGGCAGAGTTGTGCAACAACGCCCTCCCTATGCCCGCACTAAGTTTGTGATGGCGTGCCCAGGTGGCAGAACCGGGCGTAGCGGGCATCTGAAGGTGGACAAATAGGTGGATGGAAAACGAAAAAAGCCTCGCAACCTGTTGAGATTGCGAGGCCTTGTCTGCAAAATGGTGCCCGGAAGAGGACTCGAACCTCCACGTCTTGCAACACTGGTACCTGAAACCAGCGCGTCTACCAATTCCGCCATCCGGGCGTGATGGGCGATGTAGCCAAGGGCGCGTTGGGTGTCAACCGGGTTCCGCCCCATCCTGGGCGAAAATCGCAGCACCTATTGGCCTTGCTGGTCGGGCCTTGCGAAGTTATTCTGGGCATAGGTTTTGCACGCTACAGCGAGGTTCACATGAGCAAGCTTGTCACCATCTTCGGCGGTTCGGGCTTTGTCGGGCGTTATGTCGCGCAGCGCATGGCCAAAGAGGGTTGGCGGGTGCGGGTCGCCTGCCGTCGCCCGAATGAGGCGATGTTCGTCAGATCCTATGGCGCGGTGGGGCAGGTCGAGCCGGTGTTCTGCAACATCCGCGATGATGCCTCGGTGCGCGCGGCGCTGGTGGGGGCCTCGGCGGCGGTGAATTGCGTCGGCACCTTTGACCGCGGCGGTGCCAATAATTTTGACGCCGTGCAGGCTTTGGGCGCGGGCCGCATTGCGCGGCTGGCCTCGGGTGGAGGGCTTGCGGCCTTGGTCCATATCTCGGCGCTGGGTGCGGATGTTGCTGCGGCGTCCGACTATGCCCGCAGCAAGGGCGAGGGTGAGGCGGCGGTTCTGGCAGCCTTCCCCAAGGCGATGATCCTGCGCCCCTCGGTGATTTTCGGCAATGAGGACGGCTTTTTCAACCGCTTTGCCGCGATGGCGCGGTTGGGCCCGATCCTGCCGCTGGTCGGCGGCAACACAAGGTTCCAGCCGGTCTCGGTCGAGGATGTCGCCGGTGCTGCCGTCAAGGGCGTGACCGGCGGGGCCATAGGCACTTATGAGTTGGGCGGGCCGGTGGTTGACACATTGCGCGGCCTGATAGGGGCGATGCTGACCGTGATCCAGCGCCGCCGGTTGGTGATCAACCTGCCGTTCTGGGCGGGATCGCTCGTCGCCGGCTTGCTGACTGCGGGTTCGGCGCTGACGCTGGGACTGATCGGCAACCGTATCCTGACGCTTGATCAGGTCAAATCGCTGAGGCTGGACAATGTCGTGGCGCCGGGTGCGAGGACGCTTGCCGACCTTGGCATCGTAGCCACCAGCTTTGCCGGGGTGATTCCGGAATACCTGTGGCGCTACCGCCCGTCGGGCCAATATGCCGCCATCACGGCCTCGGCCAAGATCCTGAAGAAGGGCTGAGTGGGCAACGCGCTGATTGCCGCCTTTCTTGGTCTGATCGAAGGGCTGACCGAGTTCATTCCGGTGTCCTCGACCGGGCATTTGCTGCTGGTGGGGCATTTTCTGGGCTTTACCCAAACCAAGACGCTGGCGGTGGTCATCCAGCTTGGCCCGATTCTGGCGATCATGGCGCTGTATTGGCCGAAATTGGCCTATGTTTTCACCAGCTTGCACCGCGACCCGGCGTCGCGGCGCTTTGTCGCCTCGGTTGTCATCGCGTTTCTGCCGGCCATGGTGGTGGGGGCCTTGGCGCATGGTTTCATCAAGACGGTGCTGTTTGAAACCCCCAAACTGATCGCCATCATGCTGATCATCGGCGGGGTGGTGCTGTTGTTCGTTGACCGGATCGCACCCAAGCCGAGCATCACCGACGCCACCCAGATCCCCTTTGGCCGCGCGCTGGCCATCGGATTTATCCAATGTCTGGCGATAATTCCGGGGGTGTCGCGCTCGGGTGCCACCATCGTTGGCGCATTGTTGCTGGGCGTCAACAAGCGCGCTTCGGCCGAGTTTTCGTTCTTTCTGTCGCTGCCCACCATGCTGGGTGCGGTTGGCTATGACCTGGTGAAATCGCGTCACGAGTTGGACTTTTCAGCGATTTTGCAGATCGGGATCGGCTTTGTCGTGGCCTTTGTCGCGGGGATGATCGTGGTGAGGTTTTTGCTTGGCTATGTGTCCAGCAATGGCTTTGCGCTGTTTGGCTGGTGGCGAATCATCCTGGGCGGGCTGGCCCTGGCGGCGCTGTGGGCCGGGTTTTAGGAATATAGGGAATAGTTGCTGTTCTATAAATCGCGGAAAACCCTCCAAGTTTCAGCAAACCCGTTATACTTCCGGTAAATAGGGAACTTATACTGTCTTGTATTCCGGCCTGACCCAAAGTAGAACGGCGCTCGCGAAGGAATCGACTGGGTGAGGCGACAATGGCCGTGCAACACATGCTGAAATTCGTGTCGCTGGCCTTGGAAACGCCGGAAAAGCGTCCGGCCATTCTGCGCACCGAAGATTACCATGAAATCTACCGCCAGTTCGCCGCTGACAAGGCCGCCGCGCAATCCAGCCGGTGCAGCCAGTGCGGCGTGCCATTTTGCCAGACCCATTGCCCCTTGCACAACAACATCCCCGACTGGCTGCGCCTGACCGCCCAAGGCCGCCTGCAAGAGGCCTATGAGTTGTCGCAATCCACCAACACCTTCCCGGAAATCTGCGGCCGCATCTGCCCGCAGGATCGGTTGTGCGAGGGCAATTGCGTCATCGAAAAGGCTGGCCATGGCACGGTCACCATTGGCGCGGTCGAGAAGTATCTGACTGATCTGGCTTGGGAAAACGGCTGGGTCAAGCCGATCCGCCCGCGCAGCGAGCGCCATGAAAGCGTCGGCATCATCGGCGCAGGGCCGGGTGGCCTTAGCGCCGCCGACGTGCTGCGCCGCAAGGGCGTTCAGGTCGTGGTCTATGACCGCTATGACCGCCCGGGCGGCCTGATGACTTACGGCATTCCGGGTTTCAAGCTGGAAAAGCCGGTGGTGATGCAGCGCATTGACCAGCTTGCCCAGGGTGGCGTGCAATTCGAGATGAACTGCCGGGTGGGGCAGGACCTGTCGTTTGAGGCCATCCGTGGCCAGCATGATTCCGTGCTGATCGCCACTGGCGTCTATAGGCCCCACGAAATTCAGGCCCCCGGCGTTGGGGCGCGCGGTATCGTCCAAGCGCTGGACTATCTGACCGCCAGCAACCGCAAGGGCTTTGGCGATGCGGTTGCGGAGTTTGACAATGGCGCGTTGAACGCTAGGGCCAAGCGCGTTGTCGTCATCGGTGGCGGCGACACCGCGATGGACTGTGTGCGCACCGCGATACGTCAGGGCGCGAAATCGGTCAAGTGCTTGTATCGGCGGGATAAAGCCAACATGCCGGGCAGCCAGCGTGAGGTGCAGAACGCCGAGGACGAGGGGGTCGTTTTCCTCTGGCTGACCAGTGCCAAAGGCTTTTCGGGCGGCACCACGGTGAAGGGTGTCATCGTGCAGCGGATGCGTCTGGGCGACCCTGACGCCTCGGGCCGCCAAAGCCCTGAGGTGATCGCCGATGCCGATTATATTGAGCCCGCCGAACTGGTCGTGCAGGCCCTGGGCTTTGATCCCGAGGACCTGCCGGGTCTGTGGGGCGTCAAGGACCTGGCCGTGACGCGCCACGGCACCATCAAGGCCGATTTCAAAAGCCATGCCACCAGCCTGCCCGGCGTCTATGCTGCGGGCGACATCGTGCGCGGGGCGTCATTGGTGGTCTGGGCGATCCGCGATGGGCGCGAAGCCGCCGACAGTATCCTGGCCTATCTGGCGCAACCCGCATTGCTCGCGGCAGAGTGAGGTGTTGTGTATCGGCAACGACCTGCGGCAATTGGGACAAAAGCCATAGGTCAGCGCCCCTGACCATATCGGAGAGATCGTGATGCGAACCGCCCTGTTTCTGGCTTTGCTTATCAGCACACCGGCCTTTGCCGGGACCTTCAGCGCCCCTGCGAGTTGCACGGCGAACCTGACCGTTCAGTCGCGCGGCTGCACCGTGTCGCATTTCTACACCTGCGAGGCCGACCCCGAGGGCAACCAATGGCGCGCCGACTTCGGGCCCGACGGGCAGTTCTACCGGTCGATGATCGACAGCGAAACCCAGTGGATCGAAAGCTATGAGATCGACAGCAGCGCAGGTCCGCAATCCCGCGAGACGCTGGATGCGGGTGCTGCGGACCCGGCCTCGTTAAGCGAACTGGTTGAAACCGGGCTGGACACTTTTGACTTCAATCTGACCAAGGGCGGCGGCGAGCGCAGCCATGTTGTCGGCTTCGACAAACTGACCGGCAAGACCGCCGTGATCGACGGCGTGACGCTGCGGCAGACCGAATACGAATACACCCAGACCGACATGGAGGGCAAGGTGCTGCGCCACTCCAAGGGCCTCGAATACATCAGCGAGGAATTCCGCA
>JBCKXH010000167.1:0-4761 GCA_038921555.1 Paracoccaceae bacterium | reverse complement strand
GGAGAGTTTTCGCAGCAGGCTTCGGCGATATTGGCGACCACCGGCGCCGATGTCGCTCGCGCCGACATCGCAACGCTCTCCAATTGGTTGGCGCGTCGTTTCCTGACCGAGATCAACGAACGACGTCAACACCAACTTGGGGTGACGCACTTCATCTGGCGGACGCAGGACGATGAGAAGGTCCGGGCAGCCCACGCCGAGCGTGATGACAGGCTGTTCTCCTGGCAAGACGAATTTCCGGATGGTCCGCCCGGCCACGGCTACAACTGCCGATGCGTCGCGGAACCTGCGATTGTCGACGGGACGATGATTCTGACGGATACGCCGGCGTCGCCTGATCTCAGCGACAGGATAGCTCTGGCTCAGGGGGACGGGCTCGCCGACGCAGCGGCCGATGCGGCTGTCGGTGGTGCGACATCGATCTACAATCTGGTCCGCTTCTCATGGCTGGGTTACCGGCGGCTATTCGGAATCACCACGCCCGAGGAAGAGGCCGAACGTCTGGCTATGCGGGAGGGTGTCCTGCGCGCGATTCACGCGCTTGCCGGGTTAGACGCCGAAACGGTACGCCGACTGGCCGACGCCTTCGTCGATCATTTTGATACGCGTCATGCCGATCTGCGGCTGCTCAATCTGGAATATCGCCTCGGTCTTGCGTCCGAGGAGACCCTGCTCCGAGCCTACAGGGACGTCGCCTACATGGATGGCGCGACGATACTCGGCGCGACGGCCTTCGCCACAGTTGCCACGCGACTGGGCCTCAACCTGACAAGGCTGCGCCCGCGCGACGCGCTTGTCGTTCTCCGATCCGCAACGGCACGGATGGAAACGCTGCTGGCCATGCGCCGTACCAATGTGAGCGCGTTCGTCGCGCGCCGTTTCGTGAACTGGAAGCCCAAGGCCATGGTCCGCAGCGGCACGAAGGGGCAGTCACACGGCAGATGCTCATTAATCGCGTCTTGGATGGGATCGACCCGATGACCGGATCTGCTCGTGACGGGGTCAGGATCGGAAAAGAGCATGGTGCTCCCGCCGTCGCATCCAGAATAACATCCGAGGCAAGCTATGTCGCAGCCGATGCCTACCTGCGCCGAAGTTCTGCCTTTTCGGACGCCTATTCGCGTTCCCTAGCCCGAATCGGTAAAGCACCACAGCGCTTCAGGCTCGCTCTGCCAATTGAAGATGTGCTCGGTCCTGACTTCGCGAGAAGCGTCGAAGGTGTCCGCCGGGCCGACGATCTCGGCGCATCACGGGATTGGGTGGACGTGGATTACCGCAACGGCCGGGTCGTGGCGGTCTACGAGTTGGGCTTGGACGGACAGGTTCGTTTGATCACGCTCTATCCAGAGGGAGAATAGGACATGGATCTCACCGACTGGCGCGAAACGATCATGTGCTACTGTGCTGCGGACTCGTTTGAACCGGAAGAGCTCAAGGCACGACTGCAAGATGACCAAGATTGGAACGATGAGTTCCGCTATGCGTTCGAAGCTGCGCTCGCGAACGGTGGGTTCAACCCTGCCGAATGGACCCGGGATCTTAACTTCCAGTTCCGATCGGAGCAAGAGATTGCCAAATGGCTTCGTGGAATCTTCAATTTCGTATATTTTTCGGGATCCGCCCCCAACGCCCCAAGTCAATAGCGGCCAGAGAAGGTTCGACCCCGGTCGCGTCCCCTCCGCCACTTGCCCTTGAGGAAAGTTTCTCCCGATCCGGCTGCGGCCAGATTTTTCCGTTGTTTTCAAGGGTTATGCGAGTTGGGCTGAGCACTGCACCCTGCGCCGTGAGGCCCGAAAGCGTTCTCTCCGGGCCAATACTCTCCAAAGCTGATGACTGCGCGGATTTAGTGCTCAGCTTTAAGGCATTGAATATGAACGGATATTTTCAGAGGTCTTTTTGGTCAGTTTGCGAAAACGTCCGGCTCCCGGACAGGACTGGCGTCGGAATTGCGCTGTCGAAGACTGATTTTCCAACATTCATTCCGGTCGAGCGCGACCCTGCGCGACCCTGTGCGGTTATGTTTTCAAGCCATATCAAGAGGCCGTAAGTCTCTGAAATTCCTACTTCTGTGGCTATATCTTCATGCTGGCTCATCAGCTGGAGGCCACAGGTTCAAATTGTCAGGCAAGCAGTCCGGCAAGGCGTTGCACCACCGGCCCCGCGCCTTTATGACGGACCGAGTGCAATCGACTTAGCAGCAGGTTCAAATGTTCGAAAACGCCTTCAACAACATCGACCGCGAACTGCGCAACGAAGAAGGCACCGCCTCGGAACTGGACTACGCCGAACAGACCTCCTGGCTTTTGTTTCTGAAATACCTCGACGATCTGGAAACCCAGCGCGTCGACATTGCCGAGCTTGAAGGCAAGCCCTACGCGCCCATCATCAAGGCCCCGTTTCGGTGGGTCGAATGGGCCGCGCCAAAGCTGAACGGCGCTTTTGACCACAATGCCGCCAAGACCGGCGACGATCTGATCCGCTTCGTCAATCTTGATCTGTTCCCCTACCTCGCCGCCTTTCGCGACAGCGCCACCGGGCCGGATACCATCGAGTACAAGATCGGCGAGATTTTCACTGAGATCATCAATAAATTTCGTTCCGGCTACACGCTGCGCGATGTGCTGGCGATCATCGACAGCCTCAGCTTCAACACTCAGGCCGAAAAGCACGAACTGTCGGACCTTTACGAATCCCGCATCAAACGGATGGGCAATGCCGGGCGCAATGGGGGCGAGTATTACACGCCGCGCCCGCTGATCCGCGCCATGATCCGGGTGACTGACCCACGGATCGGCGAGACGATCTATGATGGCGCGGTCGGGTCGGCGGGCTTTCTGTGCGAGGCCTACACCTACATGCTGCGCCCGAACATCACCGCGTCGGACTATGACACGCTGCAGCGCCGCACCTTTTTCGGCCAAGAGAAAAAGTCGCTCGCCTATGTCATCGGCATCATGAACATGATCCTGCACGGCATCGAGGCGCCCAGCATCCTGCACACCAACACGCTGAATGAAAACGTAATGGATATACAGGAGCGCGACCGCCACGACATCATCCTTGCCAATCCGCCCTTTGGCGGCGGCGAGCGGCGTGAGGTGCAGCAGAATTTCCCGATCCGTTCGGGCGAGACCGCCTATCTGTTCCTGCAACACTTCATCCGCAAGCTGCGGGCTGGGGGCCGGGCGGCGGTGGTGATCAAGAACACCTTTCTCAGCAATACCGATAATGCCTCTGTGGCGCTGCGGCGTGAATTGCTGGCGGCCTGTAACCTGCACACCGTGCTGGATTGCCCCAGCGGCACGTTTCAGGGGGCGGGGGTGAAAACCGTGGTGCTGTTCTTTGAAAAGGGCGCCCCGACCCGGCGGGTCTGGTATTACCAGCTTGATCCGGGCCGCAGCATGGGCAAGACCAACCCGCTGAATGATGCCGACATGGCCGAGTTTGTGGAGTTGCAGCGTGGGTTTGCATTGGGGTCGAAATCCTGGGTGCTCGATGTCGCCGAACTTGACAAGGCCACCTGCGATCTGTCGGTGAAAAACCCCCACGCCCCCGAGGAAGCCGCGCTGCGCTCTCCCGCCCAGATCATCGAGGACATGCTGGCGCGCGACGCCGAAACCGCCGGGATTCTGGAAACCATCCGGGGGATGCTGTGAAAGCTGGATGGGAGGTGAGGAAGCTGGGGGAGGTGTGCGACGTCCTTGATAGCAAGCGCAAGCCGATCACCAAACGTGACCGCATCGACGGGCCTTACCCATATTATGGGGCAACTGGTGTTCTGGGGCATGTTGCCGGGTATTTATTTGACGAACCCTTGGTGCTGATCGGGGAAGATGGCGCAAAGTGGGGACCGGGCGACAAGTCAGCTTTCGCCGTGGTCGGCAAGGTTTGGGTGAATAATCATGCCCACGTTCTGCGCCCGAACCGCACACGAGTTCTCGATCAGTGGCTGATCTATTTTCTGAACTTCAGCGATCTTGGCGAATTCATCTCTGGCATGACAGTGCCGAAATTGAATCAGGGTCAGATGAATGTGATCTCCATTCCCCTCCCGCCTCTCAACGAACAAAAGCGGATTGTTGCGGTTTTGGATGCGGCGTTCGATGGCCTCACCCGCGCCCGCGCCCACACCGAAACCAACCTCCAAAACGCGCGGGAGTTGTTCGCTAACACAATTGCTGCGCTAATAGTTTCGGAGTCGACTGCCGAGGGTGTTCGGAGAACGACGCTAGGAACTGTTTGTGAAATCACGTCAGGCGCTGGCTTCCCGGATAGACATCAAGGTAAGTCGGACGGTGACTATCCCTTCTTCAAAGTTGGTGACATGAACCGAGATGGAAATGAAACTGACTTGCTGACTGCAAACAACTATGTGTCTGAGAACGTGCGCCGCGAGCTTGGAGCGCGGGTGTTTCCACCAGGAAGCGTCGTATTTCCAAAGGTCGGCGGGGCAATTGCGACAAACAAGAAGCGACGAATCGTTGTGCCGAGTTGTGTGGACAACAATGTGATGGGCCTTACACCTAAGCAGGGGCAGATCGAGCCGGAATTTCTTTCATGGTGGCTTCAAGGCTTTGACATTTATGAGTTTTCAAACAAAGCCGCGCTTCCTTCAATCACGAAGGCAACTGTCTCGGAGTGGCCTATTTGTGTCCCGCCTAGCTCAATACAGTTGGAAGTCGTGAAGACGCTAAAGATACTTTGGGAACAAACCCAAACCCTCCAATCCCACTACCGCGCCAAACTCGCTGATCTCGACCA